>CAYOEF010000001.1:0-32908 GCA_964402805.1 uncultured Rhodanobacteraceae bacterium
ATCGGCAGCCCTGCAGCCCTTCCCGCAGCTTCAGCCTGCGGACCTTTGCATACATTGACATTAAGGTACACCTCTTCTCCTGCATCGGCCGAAACCTTGCAGGCTAGTGGTTGTGCCCTCGTCAATTTTTGAATCGCCCCGGGAATGAACTGACCCCCAGAAGTTGGACAAGCTTCGGAGAGATTTCATGGCAAAATGAGTTGCCTGGCTTTTATGGACCGTGTGGTGGGTTAGTTTTGCCAATGCAGGTCACTGGCTCGACGCTACCGGGCCGAAGGACCGTCGGGGCTGGCGTCGCGGCGCGGCGGCCGGCCCAGCAACAACCACATCGCGGCCGCCGTACGCGAGGCGTTCATGCGCGGGTCAGCGAGCGCCATACCGACTTCGGCCCAACCCGGTCCACGGCAGCCGCAGCCTGATCAGTGCGAGCAAAGGCGGATCAATAACCCACCATGCCACGTTCACGTCCCCACACGACGGCGGCACTACGGCGGTTCACACCGATCTTTCCGTACAAAGTGGCAACGTGATTGCGCACGGTGTTGCGGGAAAGCTTCAGTGTCGCGGCGATCTCGGCATCGCTGAGGCCCTTGCAGATCAGACCCAAGACACCTTTTTCCCGCGGTGTCAGATTGTTCAATTCCGCCTTGGCGCCGCTTCCATCAGGCTTGCGCAGCTGCGCCAGCTTCTCCATGACCGTATGGCTGAACCAGGACGTGTCCTTCATTACCGCGTCGATTGCGGCGATCAGGTCCATCTCCGACCGCTTGCGCTCGGTAATGTCCTGGATAACGCACAACACGCATGGCTCATTCTGGATCATGACCGTTTCGGCAGACAGCAGGCAGTCGATGGTCGCACCGCCTCGGGTCCGGACGGGCAGTTCCTCGTTCCGGATGTCCTCTCGTCGTGTCAGGCGCGCTACAAGCGTCCGCATTGTCGCAACATGCTTCGATAACCCGACATCTTCGATAGTGCGGTCCTGGAGATCTGCGATGGCGTATCCCGTAATGGCTGTGAAGGCCTCGTTGATCGCAAGGGTATGCGTATCACGCAGCCCAAATACGATCATGGGGACCGGGGCAAGCCGGAAGGCCTTGGAGAATCGCTCCTCACTCTCGCGCAACGACATTTCAGCCGCCTTGCGCGCCTCCAGATCAATGAAGGTGAACAACATGCATTGCTCTTCACCAATCTCGATGGGTTGGCCTGCGACGATGACAAATTTGCGCTTGCCGTCCACCCGCTTGATCACCGCTTCCTGCTGGGGGATGGTGATCCATCCGCGCAAGCCACGGATCGCCTCCTCCCGGTTCTCGGCATTCTCGAGCACGTCCAGATCGCGGAACCGGCGATCGATCACCTGGTCCCGTTCGTAGCCGGTCATGGCCAGAAAACCCGGATTCGCCTTGATGTAGCGCAAATCACGCAATCGGCAAATCACGGCAGGGGCAGGATTCGCGGCGAAGGTACGTTCGAACCTTTGCTCGGCGCTGAACCGTTCGGTGACATCCTTTGCCACCACCGCCAGTGATTCCGTCTCGCCTTTGGCGTTGATGAGAGGAATGCCGCGAATCTGCTGGGTGCTGTGAAAATCGGGGCGGCTTCTGCGCTCGACTTCCACGACGAGATCGCTGAAGGTTTCGCCGGCCAGCACGCGGTCGATGGGATACCGCTTCGCCGCCAGTGGGTGGTTGTTGCGGTACTTCAGCGAAAAACGCCTGCGGTACTGTGCGGCAGTGGCACCCAGTTCTTCGGCGCGGATGCAACCATGCATGGCAATGGCCGCTTCGTTGACCCATACGATAGACCCATCCGGATCCAGCAACACGACGCCGTCCGTCAACCCTCCGATGACTTGTTGCAATTGTCTGCGATCAACGGGGGTGTGAGCGATTCGCGGTTTCACGGTATCTGTCGTTGCAAGGGCACCGAAACAGAATACTTCATAAATAGGTGGCTGTAATTGGTAAAAAAGTACCAGGACAAATAGTGCATCGTTCTCTTCTCCCCGTGCATGGCCCAGCGTAGCTTCGATTACGTCCATACGGACACATACACGGAGAACGACCAGATGAACACCCCAGCACACACGAGACCAGATCCGCAACGTCCTGGAAAGCCAGGCCCCGGCCAGCCCACCCGGCATCCGCCCGAACGTCCCCACCCTGATCCGGGTGACGGGGACGACGAGCCCGGACGTCGCCCGCGGCGGGGAAAAGGCGGCGAGCCTTCGACACGCATCGTGCGGTGACACATCGATTCCATCAAAGGAGATCGGAATGCAGACGAAAATGTCCGCAACATTGCCGACGGCGGTGCTGATGCTGGCGTTGGGATTGGGACTTTGTGCCGGTACGGTGCAGGCTCAAGCCGCTACGGCAGATCATTCGGCAACTGTCGGGGAAGCCGTCAGTGACGCCTGGATCACCACCAAGGTAAAGGGCGAACTGGCTACCACAAAGGACGTCAAGAGCATGGACGTGACGGTGAAGACCACTGACGGTGTCGTGACCCTGACCGGTGTCCTCGCAACCAAAACGGATGTCAGGAAAGCCATCGCGGCAGCAGAGAGTGTCAAGGGTGTAAAGAGCGTCGACGCGTCCGGTCTGAAGGCGAAGGACTGACCACGTGGCTGAATCCATTCGACCCCGGCCTTTGAATGCTCGATCGAGTGGACAGAGGCGCAACCGATATACCCTGACCACGATAATCAAAAACAACGGAGGAATCCCCATGAACGAAGACAAGATCAAAGGCCAATGGAAGCAACTCCATGGCAAACTGAAGGCCCGCTGGGGCAAGCTCACTGACGATGACTTGCAGGTTGCGGATGGCAATTCGGAATACCTCATCGGAAAACTGCAGGAACGCTACGGCATTGCCAAGGACGAAGCGAAAAAGCAAGTCAAGGAGTTTGATGACGACCTGATGGGGCCCGCCGGATAAATCCGTAACCCAGGGGGCCCTCACAGAATGACCAAATGCAAGCAGTTTGGAATGCCCCCTCTTGCAGGTATCCCCCATCACGGCAACACGGACTCGCCGTACGGATTTGGGTCGCTTTCCCCTTTGGCGCCCAGGCCGGTACCCGACGCGCAAGAAGTCGCTTTGGGCCGCTCCGGGCAAGGCACGGAGGCCTTGTCCGGAGATTCTCATTCCCATCAGGCAATGCCTTTTCCGGGTGCACCAAGCCTCTCCGGCTCTGCCCCGTGTCCATCCCCATGAGGAGAGGCCATGCTGTACTACAACACCATCATCTTTCTGATCATCGCGATTATCGCAGCATTCTTCGGCTTCGTTGGCGTCGCGGGACTTGCGGCCACGATCGCCAAGATCCTGTTCGTCATTTTCATTGTTCTGTTCATCGTGTCCCTGATATTCGGACACCGGCGAACCTGACGTTGCACACGCGAATTGATCAGCCAGTCATCACGCAGTGCAACAAGAGGCCATCATGCACGCCATTCCCAAGTATGAGAAACGCCCCGCACGCGAGAATGGATCATGTCCCAGTCCATGGCGCAGTTTCCGACTAAATCGCCCAACGACGCACGGCACGTTGTCTTCCCCACACGCGTGGGGGCGTTTCTGAGCCTGCGCAACGCGTCGAGCACCTCGCGATCGTCAACTTCAATCGAATATGGATGTCCCGGCGATCGTACTGTGCTCTTATTTGCCGAGGATGCACCGTCGATCCGGCCATCCCCGGAGACGCGTTTCGGCGGGGCAGGTTCATACTGACCTGTTGCCCGAACGCGCCGTGGCCGAGATGGAAAAGCTCCAGCGCCACCAGATCCACCTCGGTGCCGCCAGCAAGCCTGTCATCGGCATCTCACGTGTGTCCGGCCTGCAAGACCGCGTGTTCACATCCCCCCCAACTCAAGAAATCCACCGTACCCCCGCCAACTCGCCTTCTTGTAGTATGCGTTTTCAAACTCGCACCCTTTGTGATCAATGGATTACGCGTTTAATTGTCGAAGTCGGGCGCGCGACACCGCATCGCTCACGGCCAGGGGCGCGCCCGCCTTGTCGACGAACCGCCGGCCGTGCTGAGTCTCCCATCGAATGCATGCACGAATGCCATGATAGCGTCGGTGTCATCCACTTCCGGCAAAGGACTACTCGCAGGCGTGGCGCGGAGGGATCGGCATGGCGTCGGTTGCGATGATGTGCTCCCCCTGAGCCGTACCAGTTTTAAGCCGGTACGGCTCAGGGGGAGCACATCGTAGACACACCTCTCTTCGTCACGATTCGATGATCGGCTGCCGTATGCCGCGAGCCTGACATCAATCAACTTTGGCGTGTCCCAGCATGCCACGCTGTCTGGGAACTTCGATTCACCCGTGGGCACCCCGATGACCAACACAGTCTGCACGCTGACCATCCGAGTTGATCATTGGCAGCAGGAGGCCTGCGGCTTAACGCCCTCCGTGGCCGCACTCGAGTACCCATACGACGTACAACCTCTCCACGCCGTGGTCGGTGCCGGTCGGCAGGAACTACCACGACCGATTCCCATGTAACCCGGGGAAACGGCTTAGCACGCCACGAACATGACACAACAGGACGCTTCATGAGCACCTACCATCTCGAAAGTTTTGTGAAACCTGCTTCGGTCGCGGTGGTGGGTGCGAGCCGCAAGCCGGGCTCGGTCGGTGCCGTAATCACGCGCAACCTGGGCGCATTTCCCGGTAGGGTGTACCGCATCAATCCGCACTTGGAACCCGATGCCGCGGCTGGCATCTATTCCCGTATTGATCAATTGCCCGAGGCACCCGAATTGGCGGTCGTCGCAGTTCCGGCGCCCGGTGTACCGGCAGTCATCGCCGAACTCGGCGCGCGAGGTACACGCGCCGCAGTGGTCGTTTCGGCGGGGTTCGCCAGTATCGCCGCGGGTACCGGGGACAAATCGACCATAAGCGAGATGCTGGCTGCGGCGGATCGCACCGGATTGCGAATCGTGGGGCCTAATTGCATCGGGGTGCTGGCACCAGCCGCGGGCCTGAACGCCGGCTTTGCGCAAGGTCTGCCACCGGCCGGCCGGCTTGCATTTTTATCGCAGTCGGGGGCCGTACTGACGACCTTGATCGATTGGGCAACGGAGCGCCGGATCGGGTTCTCCGTACTCGCATCGCTGGGTGAAATGGCGGAGGTTGACGTTGCGGACTGGCTCGATTACCTCGCCATGGATCCGCAGACCGACGCAATCCTGCTCTATCTGGAAAGCGTTACGATCGCCCGCAAGTTCCTGTCCGCCGCGCGTCACGCCGCTCGTCTCAAGCCGATAATCGTGCTCAAGGCCGGTCGTACGGAAGGCGCCGCCAAGGCAGCCGCTTCGCACAGCGGAGCGCTTGCGGGCAGCGACACGGTCTTCGACGCCGCACTGAGGCGAGCCGGCGCGCAGCGCGTTCCAACGTTGTTGCAGATGCTGGAAGCCGCGGAGATCCTGGCTGACGCACAGCCGCTGCATGGCGACTCACTGGCCATCGTGACCAATGGCGGCGGGTTGGGTGTGTTGGCCGCGGATCAGCTCCTCAGTATGGGTGGACGTCTCGCGCAGCTCGGTGGCGAAACGGTTCGCAAACTGGATTGCGTGCTTCCAGCCGATTGGTCGCACGGTAACCCGGTCGATCTCGTGGGTGATGCGACGCCCCAGCGTTTTCACTCAGCGCTGGCACTCCTTCTTGATGCCAGTGAGGTCGACGCCATCGCCTTGATGTACTGCCCGACCGGACTCGGCGATCCGATGGCGACCGCGAACCTGGTATGCGAGCAGCTTGAGCGCCACCCGGGGCACAAACCTGTGTTGGCAGCTTGGCTGGGCCCGGTCGCCGCCAGCGCCGCGAGGCAACCACTCGCTGCGATCGCGATTCCGAATTTCGACACCCCAGAAGCGCTGGTGCGGGGCTTCATGCATCGCGTGGATCGGCAGCGCACGCGGATCCGGCTCAGCGAAACCGTCCCCGCCTTCCCACTGCGTGGCCCGAATGATCGTATCGGGGTACGCCACTTGATTGACGCAAAACTACGCGACGGCACGCACTGGCTGGATGAAGCCGATGCGAAACAGTTGCTCGCGATGAGCGGCTTCAGCGTAAACGAAACCCGTCGTGCCGAAACACCGGATGACGCCGCGACAGTGGCCCGTGCGTTACCGGGACCCTACGCGGTCAAGATTTTGTCGCCTGATCTTTTGCACAAGAGCGATGTCGGCGGAGTCGCACTGAATATCGATACAGCCGAAGAGGTAAAACGCGTAAGTGCGCGCATGATCACGCGATTGCATGGAGCCTACCCGAATGCCCGGCTCGCCGGCGTTTCCGTCCAGACCATGATGTCACGTGCCAACGCACAGGAACTGATTGCCGGCATCACCATCGATCCCGTGTTTGGTCCAGTCATCGTCTTCGGCGCCGGAGGCGTTGCCGTTGAAGCAATGGACGACACGGCATTGGCATTGCCTCCACTCAATTTCAACCTGGCCCGCGACCTCGTTCGGGAGACACGTATCCATCGGGTACTCACGGGGGCAAAAGGTCGCCTTCCGGCAGTTGACATGGACGCGCTGTACGCCGTGTTGATCCGGCTGGGCGAACTTGTGTGTGAATTCCCGGAGATCGTTGAACTTGATCTGAATCCGATACTTGCCAGCCCAGATGGTGCGATCGCAATCGACGCACGCATTCACCTGGAACCGGCATCCGGGAATGCCCTCGACCGCCTCGCGATCAAGCCCTATCCGCACGAACTCGAGCGGCCGTTTTCGCTCCCGGACGGTACCCGCTGCCTGCTGCGCGCAATCCGGGCAGAAGATGAAATTCCCCTGCGAACAGCCTTCGAACAGCTCTCTCCCGATCAGCGTTACATGCGTCTGTTCCACATGCTCAAGACATTGCCACACGAACTGGCAGCCCGCTTTACGCAAATCGACTACGACCGCGAGATGGCCTTCGTGATTGCCGAAGACAAACCGGCAGGCGACGCTGCCCTTTACGGGGGCGTACGCCTGGTAACCGACGCCAACCGTGAAACGGGCGAATTCTCGATTACCGTGATCGATGCGCTCGCCGGGCACGGGATCGGCCGACAGCTGATGGACACGATCCTTCGCTATGCCCGGGATATCGGGCTCCGTGAAGTCTTTGGCGAGATATTGCGCGTGAACGTACCAATGATTGCGCTTTGCCGCGAACTCGGCTTCAACCTGCAACCATCCCTGGAGCCAGGCGGTGAAAGCGTCGTCACAGCGCGTCTGCGATTGACGTAGCGACATTCGTGCGCCAACTCCTTTCGGTACGATCGCAATCGCATCATCGGCGCATCAGGCACACCGGACGAAGATCGGCAACCTGGATTGCAGGCAGCCGCACGTGGCAGTTGGGGCAGTTTGCCGCCTGATCATTATCCTGGGCTCGGAAGGGATCCCCATGCACTCGTTACAACACCAGCACGGCAGCACCACTCAAGCGGCCGTTGCGCAGGTCCGCGAGCGCCGAATTCGCCTCGTCCAGCGGATAGCGCGTCACGTGTGTCTTGACGTCCATGTTTGCCGTCGCGGCAAAGAACGCCTGTGCATCGCTGCGGGTGAGGTTCGCCACGGAAACGAGTTCGCGTTCTTCCCACAACAATCGGTATGGGAACGTGGGAATATCGGACATGTGGATCCCGCCACAAACCACGCGCCCGCCCTTGCGCACCGCCTGCAACGCTGCCGGTACCAGCGCACCAACCGGGGCGAACACGATCGCGGCGTCCAGCAACACCGGTGCCATCCGGTCCGACCCCCCTGCCCATGTCGCACCGAGTGACAATGCGAACGCCTGCGCGATCGTATCGCCGGGTCGGGTGAAGGCGTACACCTCGCGTCCTTGTCGCACTGCAACCTGCGCGACGATATGTGCTGCCGCACCAAAGCCGTACAGCCCGATCCGCTGCGCATCACCGGTCTTCACCAGCGATCGCCAACCTATGAGACCTGCGCACAACAGTGGTGCCATGGATGCGGCGTCGGAATCACCACGCAGGGGGATGCAGAAGTCGGCCCGTGCCACGACATGACTGGCAAAGCCACCCGGTCGCGTGTAACCCGTAAACTCCGGATGGTCGCAAAGGTTCTCGCGCCCGGATGCGCAGTAAGCGCACCTGCCACACGTGCCTCCCAGCCACGGCACCCCAACACGCATCCCGACCGCAAGCGGGCCTTCGCGCGATCCGACGGAATCCACACTGCCGACGATCTCATGCCCCGGCACAACGGGTGTCACGATCGAGGGCAGTTCGCCATCCACGACGTGCAGGTCGGTCCGACACACGCCACAAGCTTCGATACGCACACGTACTTCCCCCGGCCCGGGCTCAAGGTCCGGGTAATCACGCAGCACCAGCGGTGCACCGACTTTTTCCAGCGCCATTGCACGCATGCAACCAATTGCGCCTGCCACGCCTTGATCAGTGATACAACAGTAAAGGAATTCCGGCCCATGCCAAAGCGTATCGGGTCACCCCACCCAGCATCCATTCGCTGAAGCGATTGCGCCCGTATGCTCCCATCACGAACAAATCTGCATCAAACTCCAGCGCGTCCTCAAGCAATGCACCACCGGCGTTGTCACGGTGGGCGTCGATATGGCGCTCTTCCACCAGCGCGCCATGGCGGGTGAGATATTCGACAATATCGAATGGCGGCCGCCAGGTTGTCGCGTGATACCGGTCCGGCTCCTCGCCTCGCATGAGCAGTACCGGTTTCCCTCGCACGAACGGCAGCGCCGCATGTACGGCGCGCATGGCTTCTGGCGAACCATTCCAGCCGACCGCGATTTTGTCGAACGATCTGAAGTCCGGATTTTGATGTGGCAACACGATGCACGGGGTGCCAACTTTCAGGATGATGTCCGGCAAGTCACCCGTAGCCCCCTCGTCATCGTCAGCATGATCGAGCACCAGCAGATCGTGCCTCGTCGCTGCCTGCGCCAGCGCAACGACGGTGTCGCCTTCGGCCACCAGCCATCGCGGCGATTCCACACCCAGTGATGCCGCCCAGTCCACGAACGGGCGCGCAGCCCGCAAGGCGTCCTTGACAAGCGTGCGGCTATTTTCCAATACCGCTGCCATGATCTCGGGGTGATACGCAGGCGCGTAGTAGACCGGTACCTTACAGACATACACCGCGGTCACCGATGTGCCCCGGTCGGCAGCCAACCAGACACCAAAACTGACTGCCGGGGTATGTTCGGGGATATCCCTGACGTGGATGAGGATGTCTTTCATGGGCCTGACTCCGCTCGCCGGGGTGGCGCCCTCTCGCAGTGCCAGCGTGCGACGACGTGGCGTGGTCGTGTTGATCAGCGTCAATTCGTCGATAGATCGGCTTCCCGGCACTCCCGACAGCAATCATGGTCCTCGGGCCAGCCTCCGTGAAACGGAGTTGATACGCCTCAAGTACCGCCCTGCGGCGTGACACAAGATGTCGTTACGCCCACGACTGGAAATGCCGGTTCACGCTGGTTTTTTGGAAGTCGCGGAACCGGGCGGGCGATTACCCGCATACCTCGCTTCGTCAACTTGCCACGAGGGGAAAGCTCCCGCTATGAAGATTCTGATGCCTGTCGACGGCAGCCCGAGCAGTTCCCGTGCCGTGCGCCACGTGATCCGGCACTGGGCCCAAGAGACCGCCTCGCAGCGAGCATCATTGTGCCTGCTGCACGTGGACCCACCATTACCGGAACATGTGGGCCAGTTCCTCACGCTGGAAGCACGCGCCCACTTCCACGAGGATCAGGCAAAAAGTGCGCTGCGTCCGGCACGCCGCATGCTGCGTGCGGCGGGACTGCAGTTCGGAGAAAGGCACGTGATCGGCGATCCAGCGCCGACCATCGTCCGATTGGCCGAGAAAGAACACTTCGACCTCATTGCAATGGGTTCACACGGCCGCGGAGCGCTGATGAGCCTTGTACTCGGGTCGGTTGTAATGAAAACAATCTCACTTTCCAAGTTGCCAGTGCTGGTTTGCCGATAGCCGCCGTCGTATCCGGGATCGACGGGGTGAATGTGCGTCCGTTGGAAACCAGCCCGATTGATGGCCAACTTCAAGCGGAGCCCGCAGTCCATTCCCATGCGTAAGGTTGATGCGGATCAACATCCCGAAATACGCCGCGAATGAAATTAAGTCACCACTCTTGGCTTCGGGTGACAGCAATGAACGACAAAGAACTGCGCCAACTCGTCATCGACGAACTGGAATACGAGCCCGGTATCGACGCCGCGGACATTGGCGTCGCCGCGGAGAACAGCGTCATCACCCTCAGCGGCCATGTAACCGACTACGCGCAGAAAACGACTGCCGAACGCGCGGCATGGCGAGTGCGGGGCGTCAAAGGTATCGCACAGAAGATCGAGGTCCGGCTGCCCAGCGACAAAAGACAGAATGACGATGAGATCGCACAGCGCGCACTCAGTATTCTTGCCTGGAACGCGGTGGTGCCGCGCGACAACATCCGCGTTCGCGTGGCCGACGGCTGGGTCACGCTGTCGGGCAAGGTCAACTGGGACTACCAACGTCGAACTGCGGAAAGTGAAGTCCGCAAACTGGGAGGCATCAAGGGTCTCGTGAATGAGATTACGCTTACCGAGGCCGCTCAGGTCGCCGACGCCGTACGGCGCCGCATTCAGGATGCCCTGAAACGACACGCCGAAATCCGCGCCGCGGATGTGCATGTAGACATTCGCAGAGACGGTACCGTGCGCCTCAAGGGCCACGTCCACAGTTGGGGCGAAAAACAGGCTGTCCGACGTGCAGTGTGGTCAGCCTCAGGCGTTCGCCAAGTGGAAGACCACGTTACGATCGAGTGAACATGCCAATGGCCGATACCTGGATTCTCGTGGCCGATCATGCGCGTGCCCGTCTGTTTTCCATGGACACGCGCACGGGACGGCTTGACGAGATCAAAAGCTTTGTCAATGTCACGGCACGCCAACGCACCCTCGAAAATGAGCGTGCGCCATTGCCTCGCACGCAAGTCTGGTTCGGCGCAAGCCGGCACGCCATCGAACCTCGTACCACGCCACGTGACAAGCTGGCCATGCAATTTGCGCGCATTCTTGAAGCGACGCTGCACAAGGGATATGTCGACCACCACTATGAGCGCCTGGTGCTGGTGGCGCCACCACGCTTTCTTCGCATCGTCACTACAACACTCAATACGCGACTGCGCGACCGCATAGCCGCGTCGGTAGCCAAGAACCTGACACGCCGCAGTACAGCGACGATTCGCGCACACCTTCCGCAGTGGCTGACGAGGCGTGGAGTGCGCTCGTCCCCCATGACGGGTAGATTATGACAACATGTTTCGACCAAGGAATCCGCAATGAGCAAACCGGACGAAAAGGTTGCCGCAATCACGCACGACGCAGCTGGCATTCATGGCACCTGCACCTGTCACATCACGCCGGAGGGTGCGCGTGACACGATCGACGAATCGAAATTCGCCGCCGGTAATGGGCTGATCATTGATGGCGGGAACACCTGTCACTGAACCCGCCTGCATGCACGCAACGGCGTCGGTAGCATGTGCGCAATGCCCTCATGCAATGCGCAATGCAGTCAGCTACCGGATCCGGAAACCGCGCAGGTCCAATGCCGGTATTGTGGCATGCCAACCACACGCTCCCAGAGGACGTCATCATGGCCCGATCCCGCAAGCAAAACAAACCACTACTCACTACTGCAGCAGGTGCGCCCGTACCCGACAACCAGAACATTCTCACCGCCGGTCCGCGTGGCCCGGCGCTCCTGCAGGATGTCTGGCTGCTTGAAAAACTCTCTCATTTCCACCGGGAGGTGATTCCCGAGCGTCGCATGCACGCCAAAGGCTCGGGCGCGTTCGGTACGTTTATCGTGACCCATGACATCACGAAATACACCAAGGCGAAGCTGTTTTCAAAAATCGGCAAGAAAACCGACCTTTTTGCCCGCTTCACCACTGTCGCTGGCGAACGCGGGGCCGCGGATGCCGAGCGTGACATCCGTGGCTTTGCGTTGAAGTTCTATACCGAAGAGGGTAACTGGGATCTCGTCGGCAACAACACACCTGTGTTCTTCTTCCGCGACCCGTTGAAATTCCCGGACTTGAACCATGCGGTGAAGCGCGACCCACGCACCAACCTGCGCAACCCGGCCAGTAACTGGGACTTCTGGACCTCGCTGCCCGAGGCACTGCATCAGGTCACCATCACAATGAGTGATCGCGGCATTCCACGAAGCTATCGCCACATGCACGGTTTCGGATCGCACACCTTCAGCTTCATCAACGCGAAAAACGAACGCTTCTGGGTGAAATTTCATCACGTGTGCCAGCAGGGCATCGCAAATCTCACCGACGCCGAGGCGGAAAAACTGATCGGCCAGGATCGCGAAAGCCACCAGCGTGACTTGTTCGATGCAATCGCACGCGGCAACTTCCCCAAATGGAAGTTGTGCATTCAAATCATGCCGGAAAAAGATGCCTCGAAAGTGCCATACAACCCGTTCGACCTCACCAAGGTCTGGCCGCACGGTGATTACCCGTTGATCGAAGTGGGTGAATGGGAACTCAATCGGAATCCCGAGAATTTTTTCGCGGATGTTGAACAGAGCGCCTTCAACCCGGCCCAGGTCGTACCCGGCGTCGGTTTCTCGCCCGATCGCATGCTACAGGCACGGCTGCTTTCCTATGGTGATGCCCAACGCTATCGCCTGGGAGTGAACCTGCACCAGATCCCGGTCAACCGGCCGCGCTGTCCCTACCACTCCTTCCATCGCGACGGCGCAATGCGGGTGGATGGCAACCACGGCGGCACGCTCGCCTACGAACCCAACAGTTACGGTGAATGGCAGGAGCAGCCGGATTTCCGTGAACCGCCATTGTCGCTGGATGGTGCCGCCGATCACTGGAACCATCGCCAGGACGACGACTACTATTCGCAGCCGCGGGCCCTGTTCCGCCTGATGACGCCGGCGCAGAGGAAGGCGTTGTTCGAGAACACGGCACGCGCCATGCGGGGCGTTCCGGAGGCAATCCAGCGCCGCCATGTCGCCAACTGCATGAAGGCGGACAAAGCTTACGGCACAGGTGTCAAAAAGGCCCTCAAGCTGACATAGCCGGCCCGTGCCACCCGGGTTCGAACCGGCATCACGACCCTGCGCCAGGAAATTCGCCCCCGGGCCCGCCGTCGGATTTCGCGACACCCCGACTCTGATCGACATGGCCATCCGGGGCAGCGACCGTCATGACTGGTTTCCGGAGATATCGGCCCCTGTGCCACCGGGGCCAGCACCGGTACGAACGGCCGAAGCAAATACGCCAGGATCCGCCATCGCGTGCCGTGCATGCTGGGCCGGGGCATCGGGCGTCCCGGGCGCAAAAGTCGTGGGGGCGGGGACGGATGCAAGACACGCGGCAATCGCGTCCCGGTCAAGCGTTTCCTTGTCCTCCAGGGCCTTCACCAGGGCGTCCATCTGCTGTGCGTGCCCGGCGACGATTGCGCCCGCACGGCCTTCGGCCTCTACCAGCAAAGCCCGTACCGCCCGGTCCACCTGTTCAGCGGAGTACTCGCTGAACACGCGCGGCTGCGCAATCTCTCGCCCGAGGAATGGCGCTTCCTCACTGTCCCGTAGATCCATCGGGCCAATCTCCTCGGACATGCCCCAACGGGCCACCATCGAGCGCGCCAGCTTGGTGGCGGCGCGGATATCATCGTCGGCGCCAGAACTGACATTGCCTAGGACGACTTTCTCGGCGGCACGGCCGGCCAACATCACGGCCAACCGGCCCTTCAGGTATCCTTCGGGCAGGGTGTAGCGTTCGTTCTCGGGCAACTGGTGGGTCGCTCCAAGCGAACGGCCACGTGGAATGATCGTAACCTTGTGCGGTGGGTCGGCGCCGGGCACAAGCGATGAAATCAGCGCGTGCCCCGCTTCATGCACCGCCAGCCGATGGCGCTCGTCAGGCTGGATCACCAACCGCCGCACCGAACCCATCACCAGCCGGTCGCGGGCTTCCTCGAAGTCTCGACGCGTGACTTCACTGCGGTCCGCGCGCACCGCAAAGATCGCGGCTTCGTTCGCGAGGTTGTGAAGATCCGCGCCGGAAAATCCGGGCGTACCGGCTGCCAGTTCACCGACATCGACGTCCGCCGCCAGTGGCAGCTTGCGTACGTGCACGTGCAGGATGGCCTCGCGATCAGCCCGGCTGGGCAGATCCAGCACGACATGCCGGTCGAAGCGACCCGGACGCAGCAAGGCGGGATCGAGGATATCGGGACGATTGGTGGCGGCCAGGACCAGGACCGACTCACGCGACGAGAACCCATCCATTTCGGCCAGTATCTGGTTGAGCGTCTGCTCGCGCTCATCGTGGCCACCGCCGAAACCGGTGCCCCGGGTACGGCCGATACTATCCAGTTCGTCGATAAACACGATGCTGGGCATGCGTTGCTTGGCAGCGGCGAACAGGTTACGCACCCGCGACGCGCCGACACCCACAAACACCTCGATGAACTGGGAGCCGGAGATCGAGAAAAATGGCACACCCGCCTCGCCGGCCAAGGCGCGTGCGAGCAGGGTCTTACCGGTCCCAGGCGGTCCCATGAGCAATACGCCACGCGGCGCAGCTGCACCGAGGCGTGCAAACTTTCCCGGGTCACGCAGGTATTGCACCAACTCCGCGACCTCGTGCTTGGCCGTGTCCTGTCCCGCTACATCGTCGAATCGAGTCGTGGGCATCTGCGCGCGCTCGCTGCCGGATTTGAGGAAGTCTCCGAGACGTCCCGAGCCACCGAATCCGCCACCAACCAGTCGCGAGGTGCGTCGGTACGACCAGTAGAAAAATCCGATCAACAGCAACCATGGAACGAAGGCAACCAGAAGGCGGGCAAAGTTGTCTGTTTCCACCGGCTTGACCGTCACGATGACGCGATGGACCTCCAGCAGCGGCAACAACCGTTCGTCACCAAAGGTCGGCAGGACAGTGCGGAATTCCGTGGCCGGCTCCTGGTCCGGCACAAGCACAGTCGGCGCATCCAGCGTGCCGCGCAACGTATCGCCCTGCAGGGTCACGTCCCTCACGCGACCCTCCACGACCAGGGACTTGAAGTCGCTATAGGGAATGTCGGTCGTTTTCACCGCCAATCGTTCGCCATACCACCACGCGAGGAGGCTCAACACCATCAATCCCGCGATGGTGGCCAAACGCCATGCCTTACCCGGCGGGCGTGGCTCCTTACCGGAGGCGTCGGCTTCAGGCCTGCGTGTGGCCATGCCGCTTCCAGGGGCCGTCCGACTCGAAATGAGTGGGATCCGCGATCTGCGCGAGATACTCACTCCACGGTGTTGCGACCATCGTTTCGGTGAACGCGTACGCATCCGTGTTGATAAGAATTGCAGCCCGGTGCACCTCGTCAGGGTCGTCCGCTTCGACGACGTCGACGACGTCGTACCGCCCCGCGGTGGAGTAACTGGCCTTCCAGTGGAGGTCGGGACATGCCTGCTTGATCTTTGCTGTCAATCTGGCAGATACCTGCTTGAAGGCCGTGGGAGTGGCGAACGCTCCAGGCGTAAACTTGGTCAGGATGATGTAGGTTTGCATGCTGATGACCCTTTGGTCGTCTGAATTTTCGGGCCCGCCATCGAAGTACGTTCCCCCGGCCTTTCCTGGCGCCACCCGACCTTTGGCCGTGCGCCTGAGTCGGGGGGCGCCCGGACATCGTCAATGCTGGTCGTGTCCCCCATCTGGCGGTTGAGCGAAGTCAACTGAAATCCACTTGGATGACTAGCACCCGCCCCGGCAAGGGCTTGCAATCGCCCGCCCGCTTCTCCGATGAGGGCGAAATTCGACAAGACGACTCGCACGACTGGCCAGGGATGTCGAATCCACCATGACTGCCCGGGAGCTCGGGCGGTAGAAACCCTCGAGGCGTAAAAGTGGCTGCGTGAGGACAGATTGTTGACGGTTCGCCGGCCCATGGTGGTTCCATGGGCCAACGAGCGGCGGATACATGGGCCACGCAGACGCTTTGCGACGCAGAAGATTTCTGCCGCCCAGGCTCCTTATGTCTCGATTCTCGCTCACGTGTGATCGAGAATTACCGACCGATCATCGGTAGGGACGGGGTGACGCCCACAGACTCCTTTGGCTTCGAGCCAGATCCCTAGACCCAACCCCGCCATTGACCTGCGAGGTATGGCGCCACGGTGGTCACCAGCAACACGAGCGGCCAGAGGTTGCCGTCCTTGAACACGTAAGCCCCGGCCATCTCCCGGACCGGCTTGCGGCCCACCCAGCCGAGAACAAGGTCAAAAGTGACGGTGAGGACCAGCCATGTCGACCCGGTTGCGATCAGATATGCGGGCTGTCGTGTATCCAGCCACGGCACGCTGACACACGCTACCAGCAGGACGAGTGCGGAAAGCATCAAGCCACTCAGCATCAGGCCACGCGTTTGACCCAGATGGGGCACCAGCACGAGTTCCCGTAGTGCGGTACTGGCAAACGCAAGCCCGCCAATCACCATCCAGGCAATGACGATTTTCAGGGCAAGTGACTGCATCACAAGAATCTCAACACGCCGCGCAACGCCCGCGAGGCCAGCGGCAACCCATGGCGGGCAAGTGCTCATTCAGGCGCAACGTATAAAACGTCGACAGGTCGGGGCAGCCGATGGCGTGGACGCGTGCGGGATATTGTCGATGCCGGGTTCCGTTTCCACATACCCTATTGCTCGTGCAGGCGCTGGCAGGCAATGCACCGCTTGGCCGTCGGAAAGGCTCGCAGGCGTTCAAAGCCGATGGCTTCCCCGCACTCGACGCATGTACCATAGGTGCCGGCACGCAGGCGCCTCCGCGCTGCCTCGATGTCGCGCATATCCTGCATGTTCTGCCGGATCATTGCGTAATCCGTGGCAAAGGCAGTATCAGCCGTCCCGGCGTCAAGCCGGTCGGCAGCGGAAGCCGCCGCGGATTCCTGCAGGCGCTCTTGAAGCAAACGCGCCTCGATCGTATCGATCTCCTGCTGCTCGCGCGCGTAACGCGCGTCCATCATTCGCACCAGGTACTGGCGCTGTGTCGAAGTCAGCGTGGCCATATGACCTCCATGCAGTAAGCAATCGGCGCAGCATGCACAATGGGTATGCGGATACACCACGCGTCAGACGAACAACGGTATCGGTTCGTCGTACCGGAAAATCCGACGCAAGCCGGCCGGCAACTGCCTGCGCACGTCCTCGGCCTGCCCTGCGCTGATACAGCCGGCGATGACTCCGGCGACGGCAGCCAGGATCTGCGCCCCCGCCGGAGTCTTGACGCCCAGGTGCTCGCACAGTTCGGCCTGGATCGACTTCTCGTTGATGGATTTGTCGGGTCCCGGCGGGAGCGAGCGCAACTGCCGCTGCAATAGCGAGGGCAACTGCGCGATGAGGTCGCGGGCCTCCTGTGGAATCAATCGTCGCACCAGCGACGACAGGACAATGTCAACGGCAATCCGTGCGCGCTCGAGGTCTTCGAATCCGGCTTCATCGCGGATCTCGGCCAGAAATCGTGTCAACGTTGCTTGCGCGCGTGCAATACCGCGGCGATGTGCCGGGGACCGTGCCAGGTATGGGCCGCCTTCACCGATTTGTGATTGCACGATCGCCGCCACTGCCTTCTGCGATGCAACCTCGTCAAGCAGCAGGTCGTCCAGTGTCACCATCCCGACGATACGCTCGTTTTCCACCAATGGAATACGTCGGACGTTGCGCTCGTGCATCAGGCGGATCGCATCGTCCACCGTGTCTTCCAGCGTCAACGTGGCGGGCGAGGTCGTCATCACTTCGGCAATCTTCGTTGCCATGGGATCACGACAAAGCGCCAGCACGCGTGTTACCAGGTCGCGGTCGGTGAGGACGCCGACGACGCGACTCTTGTCCTGTACCGCAACGGCGCCGATACGATTCTCCCCGAGTGCACGTGCCGCCTCCATTACGGGACTGTCCGGCCTGAGAACCACGAGGCGTCGTCGCCTGTACCATCGCAAGGACATGGGACCTGCTCCTGAAACCGCGACCGACGATGGCCGCCATGGATCCACGCTAACGTCGAGCCGGGCGGCACAGTTGATTTTGGTCAATGCCGGCGCGCCCAGGGCCAGCGTGGCAGTGTTGGGTTGAGATTCTGTTCAGGCCTTCCGTGCCGGCCAATACGTCATGCCTGGGCCAACGCACCCGCCTATCATCGATGAGGGCCCCGAGGCACTCGATTTGCGTAGCCGCTATTTCACCAGCCGGATCGTTGCCGCGGGCGCTGCGACAAATTCGACACCGCGTCGGGCGTGAATGTGTCGCCTCTTCGTGGCTTTGCGCTGCCGCGCAAGCCCTCCAACGGGAAGAACCGGTCGATGCAATCGCATGCGTACTTGTCAGGACGTGATCGCCAACAGGCCGCGCATGCAACGCCGGTGTTCTCGGTGTCCGGTTTTCTTAGTGTACGGTGGCACAGGCCTCTTCACCGGTCACGTATACACGCAGCGCCGGGACGTCCAGCAACCTGATTTCCTTTCGCATCACCTGAATCAGGCCACGCTGTGACAACCGTGTCAGCGCCCGGGTTACCGTCTCGTGCTGGATTGCGAGGTAGCTCGCAATGTCGACGCGTCCCATCCGGAGGATGAAGTGGTTGGGGCTGAATCCGAGCCTGGCGTAACGCGTTGCGAAGTCGATCAGGAACGCGGCTACGCGACGTTCTGCGCCAAGGGTGCCGATCGTGAGCATCCACGAGCGATTGTGACGGATCTCCCTGGCCAGCATCGCCGCCAGGCGCGCGTGCAACTGCGGGTCGCCGCGGCACACGCCCAGTACCGGCGCATAGGGCAGGCACCACACTTCCGAATCATCGAGTGATATGGCGTCACAACTGTAGGTTTCGAGACCGATGGACTCGATTCCGACCAACTCGCCGCGCATGTGGAAATCGGTGACCTGCTCGCATCCGTCCGGCGATAGTTCACAAGTCTTCAGGAAACCTACATGCACAAGATAAAAGCAATTGAACGGCTGGCCGTTGCGATACAGGTACTCGCCACGTTTGAGCTTGCGCCGCGCGAGCGCCAGCTGGTTTTGCAACAATGCGATGTCAAGACCGGAAGACGGCGCGAAATCCAGGCGCGGCCCGTAGTGGGGAACAACGTTGGCGACAGCACGTGGCGTATCCATGGCGCATGCTCGCAATCTAAGGTGTGAGTACACGATAGCCCGCATGTACTACGCAACGATGGCGAGTCGGCAACACTGCGTAACAGAACGTAACGCCGGGAAGCGATTGCGACAGGCGGCTTCCCCGCCCATTGTGGCCGGCGACGAAACCGCAGAAGCCGAGGTCCATGAACTAGCGTGGGGTTTTACCCGGGGCAATGCCAACGGAGCATCGCGAAGCGGGAACGACAAACCCGGCACTACCTTGTCAAGCCCGGATGGGTGATCGTGGTCGGCTCGTTGGGCGCGATAGGCACCTCTTGCCCCAATGGATCGGCGGCATGTCCGCAACTGGAATGTGGCTGGTTTTATCGGACAAGCAACAACGTGCAGCGCAGCCGCGCCAATGCGGCGCGCAAGGATGCCCCGTCGAGCAGCCGATTGTCCCGCTGCATTATCAGTACCGCGCTTGGCGGGTCGTGCAACACCTGCACCAGGTCGGTCAGGCTGCGGCCCGACAAGGCTCGGTAATGGACCTCCACCCCGTAGCCCACCACTCCCTCTTCGACCTGTCGCCGCAGCTCGTCCGGCGGCGCGCCGGTACTTCCCTCCACAAGCACCTGCAGTGCGGCGTGACCCACATCGTTGGCAAGATCAGCCGCCATGCGAAGCGCCCGCCCCGCGCCCGGTGAGCCATCGAAACAGACCGTGATGCGGTTAGTGGTCCACCGATGTATCGGGTATGCCTCCACGGCGCCCAATCGCGTCAAGGCCACCACGTCCGCCTCCACGCTACTCAGCAGTTCCCGGCCGATGGATCCCCGCCACACGCGGAAACTCCATCGTACGCCTTGTTGCTCGGCGCACCTGGCCAAATCGCGTTCTGCATGCCTGGCCAACACGCGTAGTTCGCGATGCATGCGCGCCGGTTGAACGCGTTCGACATGCTGTGTGGTGGGATGGAACTCGCGTGTGAAAGACAGGCTGGCGATGCGCAACAGATCGGTGTCTTCGACAAAGACCCCTTCGAGCTCCGCGTCCAGACGTTGCGCCAGTCGGGCGAGGCGGCCGATGTCGGCCGCATCGGTCCGTCCGGAATCCAGGGTGATCACGATCCGGCGCTTGTTGGCGTTGTCGTTCACGTTTGACCTCGCTGGCGCCGGCCACTTGCCGTCGCTGCAAAGTCTCGTGTGCGCTTGGCATATTCACACAACCGGGCTTCCACCCTGCCGTTGATGCTGTCCTTCGGGTAATGGCCTGCGGCGTCCCGCTTCCCGGCCGCGGTGCCAGTCAACAACTCGATACCCTGATCCACAGTAGCAACCGGATAAACCGAAAAGCGTCCGGTATTGACGGCATCGAGCACGTCCTCGCGCAACATGAGATGCTCGACATTGGATTGCGGTATGAGCACTCCTTGCCGTCCGGTCAGGCCACGTGCCTGGCAACAGTCGAAGAAACCTTCAATCTTGTCGTTGGCACCGCCGATGGCTTGGATCTCGCCATGCTGGTTTACCGAGCCGGTCACAGCCAGCGACTGGCGAATGGGCGCGTCGGCCAAATCTGACAACAAAGCGTAAAGCTCCGCCGAGGAAGCGCTGTCGCCATCGACACCGCCATAGGATTGTTCAAACACGAGGCTCGCGACCAATGACAGCGGTTGGTCGAGTGCGTAGCGTGCGCCAAGGAAGTTGGACAGGATCAGCACTCCCTTGGAATGGATGGGACCTCCCATCTCGACTTCCCGTTCGATGTCCACAACCTGCCCCTTGCCGATCCGCGTGCGCGCCGTGATGCGTGAGGGCCTGCCGAAACTGAAGTTGCCAAGGCTCGTGACGGATAATCCGTTGATGCGGCCGACGTGCTCACCGTCTGTGTCGATCAGGATCGTGCCGCGTTGGATGGCCTCCCGGATGCGTTCCCGCACCCGGTCGGAACGATGTATCTTGCTGTCGATAGCTCGCCGGACGGCAGGCGCCGACACCACGTCACCCGTATTCAGCGACTGGGACCAATAGGTGCTTTCCCGCAACAGATCCTTGATTGCGCGCATGTGTATCGACAGCTTTCGATTATCATCCGCCAGCCTGGCGCTGTACTCGATCACACAGGCGACGGCACCAGCGTCGAATGGCGGTAACTGGTACCGGCGTACAAGGTTCGCAACGAGCCGCGCCAATTGCCGCTGGGAGTCCTGGTTGCGGTCCATGCGATCATCAAAATCCACCTGTACCTTGAACAGGTCGGCGAACTCGGGATCGTGGGCTGCCAGCAGGTAGTAGACCATCGGCTCCCCCATCAGCACCACCTTGACCTTCAACACGACGGGTTCGGGCTCCAGGGAAGCGGTGGCTACCAGGCCCATGCCTTCCACAGCTGACTCGGGGCGTAATTTGCCGGCCCTCAACGCACGTTTCAGTGCATCCCAGGCAAACGGTTGGGTCAAAACCTTTCGTGCATCCACGAGCAGATAGCCGCCATTGGCGCGGTGCAGCGCACCGGGTCGGATTGAGGTGAAATCCGTGACCAGGGCACCTTGTCTGGCGCGGTACTCGATACGCCCGACAAGGTTGCCGTAACTTGGATTGTCTTCGTAGATGACCGGTGCACAACCATCACACTCGCGTGGGGTAAGCACATTCACGCGGTAACGGTTAGCCCAGGGCGTGTCGTCGGGTCCCTTGGCACGCCCTGTGGTGACGAATGGCGCCTGTTCCGGCGCAAACTGCCCCAGATTGGTCACCAGGTCGTCTTCAACCCGTGCCAAATACGTGATGACCACCACGAGCTCGCGATATTTGGTGCGCAGCGGTTCCATTGCCCTGGACACCAGGCCGGCGACCATTTCGCGGTTCAGCTCATCGAGCTTTCGCCGGCCCTCCTTGTGCCACGCAGGTGCCTGGTGGAACATTTTGCGCAGCTCTTCCTGTAATTGCGCAATGTCATCCTGTATCCGCTTGCGCTCATCTTCGGGAAGTTTCAGGAACTCCGCGTGGTCCATCGTTGCGCCGTCACGCATCGGAGCAAACACGAATCCCGTGGGCGTGCGCATGAACGCAACGTTCCGCGCACTCGCCCTCTCCTGCAGATCACGCATGGCCTCGTTCTGTTGCTCGTTGACGCCTTCTTCAATGGACTCGGCATGAGTACGGTACTCATCACTTTCAAACACTCCGCGAATTGCCGCACCCACCTCGACAACCAGTTCATCCATGTCGGCCGACAGCTGCTCTCCCGTACCAGCCGGAAGCTCAATGGCCTGTGGCTTCCTGTAGTCGTCGAAATTATTCACATAGCACCATTCGGAAGGCACGTCTTCGCGTTCTGCCTGATGCTCCACGTACTCCCTGATCACGGACAGCTTTCCCACGCCGGAAGGACCCAGCGCGAAAAGGTTGTAGCCCTCGGCACGCATGCCCATGCCGAAGGCCAGGGCGCGCAAGGCCCGATCCTGACCGACAATCTCGGTGGACTTGTCGACCTCGGCGGTCGTTGCGAACCCGAGGCTGCCCGGGTCGCAGCGCGGTCGCAACTCATCAACTGTCAACGATTTGGCTGCCACGATCGTTCTCCTGCGGGCCTATGCACGGGGTCGGGGATGGAAACGATCCGGTGCCGGGGCACAACCGCTGGTTTCACGTGCGGCAGATCCCCGTCAACCGCGCGCGGGTCGTCGGTGCGGCACGTGCCAAACCCGGACTCGCACAAGTATTTCATCGGGCAACACGGACGAATCCGATGGTTCTTCTTCAAGGGCAAGCAGTTCGCCCGCACCGTTGCGCGCGGAGCCGCCGCCTCCTCGCGACGGCGGCTCCGGCACATGCCGACACGCATCAGCTCACGGTGATCCTGCGGGCGCTTCCATTCGCCTTCTTGGGAAGGGTGAGCGTGAGCACACCCTTGTCATAGCGTGCTTTCGTGCGATTGCCGTCAATGTCGCCCGGTAGCGTGAAGGCCCGATAGGCCCTGCCCCACGAGCGTTCGACAATCAATTCCTTTTCGTTCTTCTTCTCCGTTTCGCGTTTCGCCTCGGCACTGATCGCCACGCGGTTGCCGTCCACGGATACGTCGATATCGCCCTTGTCCACACCGGGGATCTCGGCATCGATGTGGTAGGCATCGTCATCTTCGGTGACGTCCACTCGCATGTCGGACACGAATTCGGGCGGGTTCCAGGCAGGACCAAGCCCAAAATTGCGGAACAAGTCGTCAAACATTGCAGGGTTATCGAACCGTGCCGGATTCCGGAACCGGTTGAAGCGTGTGAGTGCGGTCATGATGAATTCCTCGATGGGGGGATGCGCGTCCAAGGTACGCATCGGCACGTTACGCGTCCGACGCCGGCCGATGTTGATGCGCGTCAACTCAATTCCATTCGATGGATACCGGAGCATTCGACCAACGTGCAGCTGCCGGAAGCGCACGATTTGCACGTCCAGCAAGGCGCACTGACCGGGGAGTCCACCTCCGCAAAGGAAGACGATTGCGATCAGCAATGTCGTCCGTCCGGATCTGGTTGATGGCGTTGCCGCACCCGCGCGGCGCCGACACGAGAGCACGCGTACTGCACGTTACGTTGCTCAACGCGCGCACGTCCGTGCCGGCGTCCAGGACGTGTCTTGTTGACGTGGGTCAAAAAGGCGCCCGCCGCAACCAGTGAAATGAAGTACCAGAACTGCGGAGGAGTACAACGATGAATGACAAACAACTACGTCAGCTCGTCGTCGACGAACTGGAATACGAGCCAAGCATTGACGCCGCCGACATCGGCGTGGCGGCGGAGAACGGCGTGATTACCCTCAATGGTCACGTGCCGGACTATGAGCAGAAGATGGCCGCCGAGCGCGCCGTGTGGCGTGTCAAGGGTGTGATGGGGATTGCCCAGAAGATTGAGGTTCGATTGCCTACCGACAAGAAATGGAATGATGACGAGATCGCGCAACGCGCCGTGAACACCCTGGAGTGGAACACCCTGATCCCCAGGGACAGCATCCGCGTGATGGTGTCCGACGGCTGGATCACATTGTCCGGGGACGTGAACTGGAATTACCAGCGTGAGGCAGCACAGACCGCAGTTCGCAAGCTCGGTGGCGTCAAGGGTGTCAGCAACGGTATTACGCTGACCTCGGCCGTACAGGCCGGCGACGTGAAGCGTCGCATCCGGGACGCGTTGAAGCGGCACGCGGAGGTCGAGGCCGAGGCGGTCCACGTGGACGTACGCACCGACGGCACGGTGTACATCGAGGGGCGCGTAGACAACTGGGCCGAAAAGCGGGCGGTGGAAAACGCGGTATGGTCGGCACCCGGGGTCCGGCGCATCGACGACCACCTGATGTTCCGTTGAGGACACCATGACAGCGCCCGGGTTCGCGTCATCGATCATGCGCGGATGCGCCTGCCAAGCGTACGTGGCGCATGATCAAGGTAGTATGAGGACTTGATCGATCCGGTGGCGTGTACCTGGGCGATCACGACGGCTTCGACGCGATATCACGCGGCCGCCGCCTGCCCGCCCCCAGTTGCAGCGCGGCAAGCCACGCGCCCGTCGCCAGCACCATGGCGCCGATGACCGCCACCGTCTGCGGGTCTGGCGGAGCCAATCCCATCAGGGCGCGCAGCGGCGAAATCCCGAGTACGGCCGCGAGGCAGGCGGCGACACCCAACAGCATCCATTTCAACCACGGATTGCGGCGCCTGCGGCGTCGGAATCCGGCCCTCCTTCCGGCCATGGCAAGCAGGAACAGGCCCACCAGCAATCCGGCGAATCCGGCCGTACGAGCCTGCGCCGCGTTGCCTCCGTGTGCCAACAGCACGGCGCAACCGGCTATCAGCAACACTGCCAGACCAGTACCTTGCAGCGTGGCGTACGCCAACCGGCGCGGCGCGAACGGGGTGTGCGCGCGCGACCGCGGTGGCCGCCGCATCAAGCCCGGGCTTTCCGGCTCGGCTTCGAACACCATCGAGGAGGCCGGGTCGATCAGCAGTTCCAGCAGCACGATGTGGACCGGCGCGAGGATCACCGGCCAATGCAACAGTGCCGGGAGCAGCGCAAGCGCAATGATCGGCACGTGCACCGCGAACACGAACCCGGTGGCCTTGCCGATGTTGTCATAGATGCGCCGGCCTTGGCGAATGGCGCGTACGATGCTGGCGAAACTGTCCTCGAGCAATACCAGCGCGGCGGCCTCGCGTGCCACGTCAGTGCCACGCTCGCCCATCGCGACACCGACGTCCGCGGCCTTGAGAGCTGGTGCGTCGTTGACCCCGTCGCCGGTCATCGCCACCACTTCGCCGGACTCCTGCAGCAGCCTCACCAGCCGCAATTTCTGTTCGGGACGCAGGCGCGCGCAGATGTCCACCTGCCGGAGCCGTTCGACCAGCGAAGCATCAGCGAGTCGTGCAACCTCCGCGCCTATCAGCACGTCCGCACGTTCCGACAATCCGATTTCACGCGCAATCGCCTGTGCCGTGGCCGGATGGTCACCAGTGAGCATAAGCACACGCACGCCGGCACCCCTGCACTCGGCGATCGCGGCGGGCACCTCCGGCCGCGGCGGATCGCCGAGCCCCAGCAGCCCGACGAATTCGAAAGTGAATTCCCGCTGCCGCTCGGGCCACGCCGAACCATTCCACTGCCCGCGCGCGACGCCCAGCACGCGCAGCCCACCGGCCGCAAGTCCGGCAGCCTGTCGCAGGATCGCGACGGCCGATTGTTGCGGCAGCCGGCACAGTGCCACGATGGATTCCGGTGCGCCTTTCGCCGCGAGACGGTAGCCCGGTTCTCCGGCGACGGCGTAGGCGCGCGTAGTCGCCAGCGTCTCCGGGGAAAGCGTGTACGCGTGCAGCAGCGTCCATCCGTCATGCGCGCGCCGCACCACGTCGAGCCGGTCGCCAAGTGCCAGGATGGCCGTCTCCGTCGGATCGAACGGATCGGTTGGCGTCGCCAGCAGTGCACACTCGACGAGGTCACCCGTCCCTTTCGGCAGAGGGCCCGTCACGTCCGCGGGCATATTTTGCTGTGTGCCGTCGGCGGTTGCCAGTACGGTGACACGCATGCGGTTCTGGGTCAGGGTGCCGGTCTTGTCGACGGCCAGGACCGTGATCGCACCGAGCGCCTCCACAGCCGGGACACTGCGCGCCAGCACGTGATGGCGCGACAGTCGCCAGGCGCCCATGGCGAGAAACACGGTCAGGATCACCGGTATCTCTTCCGGCAGGATCGCCATGCTCAGCGCGACGCTGGCAAGTACGCTGTCGAGGAACGTGCGTGCATTCCACAGCCAGTTGAGCAGGCAGTAGCCAGTGGCCAGCAGCAGCGCGATGACAGTCAGGCTGCGAACGAGTTTGCGGGAAGCGAGCTGCAGGCCGGAAACCGGCTCATGCGTGGTAGCCAGCATCACCCCGATTGCACCGACTTTGGTCGCCGCTCCAGTCGACACTACGCGTGCGAGCGCCGTGCCGCGCGTCACCACCGTGCTGGCGTATACGCGGTCATGATCGGAACCGGCTACCCGTGCCACGGCGATCGCCTCACCGGTCAGCAACGACTCGCCAACCTCGAGTTCGCCTTCCAGCAAGGTGGCGTCGGCCGCAATCCGGTCGCCCTCGTGCAGCGCGAGCAGGTCGCCGGGAACGACCTCACGCCCCGGCACCCGCATCTTCCGCCCACCGCGTATCACCAGTGCACGCGGGGCCGACAAGTCGCGCAGAGCCTCAAGTGCGCGCTGGGTCCGGCGTTCCTGAAAAAGCGTGATACCGATGACGGCGAAAATCGAACCCAGCAGAAAGGCCGCTTCGGCATGGTCGCCCAATACCAGGTACAGCGCGCCGGCCACCAACAACATCAGAAACATCGGCTCGGCCAGTACCTTGAGCACGATGCGGTGCAGTGGTTTGCGGTCGCCGCCCGGAAGCGCGTTCGGGCCGAACTTGACCAGGCGGCGCCGCGCCTCGACCGGGTCAAGGCCCAGGCGCCACGCACCGGGATGTTCAGGCCTGTCCGTTGGCGGCAGTGATTCGATGGGTACGTTGGCCTCGCAACTTGGCGGCGCCACCTTCACTTGCGCATGCCCTGTCTTTGATGTTCGCCAACGCCGGAGGGTAAGCAATCCGGCCTGGAAGCCGAATCCGGCACCGATATCTGGTGGGATCTTTCTGCAATGATTTCATCATTGGACGGTTTGCCTCGACGCAATTGACGCGTATCAAGGAAACAGCATTTCCACGCGCAAGCCCGGGCCGGTCCGTCACTTCCCGGGTATAACCAAAGACATCGCAATCACTGGAATCACCGATACTCAAACCCGATACGCACACGCGCCGTTGACGAAGGCCTACGCACACGACGGGCTCACCACGCGAGTCGATGCGGGGGTGTTTTCAGGCAGGATGCCCCTGGCTGCCACGCGACAGCCAGGCGTAGTACAGCAGCGGGATGACCAGCAAAGTCAGCACTGTTGAAACCAGGATGCCAAAGATCAGCGACACCGCGAGACCCTGGAAGATCGGATCATCAAGGATGAACAAGCCGCCGATCATTGCCGCCAGCGCGGTCAGCGCGATCGGCTTGGCACGTACTGCGGCGGCCTCGACAACGGCATCGGCGGGCGCACGGCCCCGGGCCAGTTCCAGGTCGATGAAGTCGATCAGCAGGATCGAGTTGCGCACGATGATGCCGGCCAGCGCGATCATGCCAATCATCGACGTCGCCGTGAACTGCGCACCGAGCAACGCATGCCCAGGCATCACACCGATCACCGTCAGTGGGATCGGCGCCATGATGATCAATGGCACCACGTAGCGCCTGAAGTGACCGACCACCAGCAGGTAGATCAGCACCAGCCCGGCCACGTAGGCGATGCCCATGTCGCGGAACGTCTCGTAGGTGATCTGCCATTCGCCATCCCATTTCACCGCATAGCCCGTGGTGCCGACCGGCTGGTGGACGAAGTTCTGGGACAAGTGGTAACCGTCCACCGTTCCGTGGCGCAGTTTCGAAACCATCGCGAACATCCCGTACAGTGGACTGTCGGTGTGGCCAGCGTCGTCACCGGTCACGTAGGTGTAGGGCAGGAGATCCTTGTGATGGATCGCTTTTTCCCAGCCGGCTGCGCGCACGCTCACCACCGCCGACAACGGCACCAGCGCGCCGCTTGTCGCACGAACACGCAGCGACAACAGTTGGTCGAGTGCAGCCTGGCCACCCGGCGGCAAACGCAGCCGCACCGGTACCGCGTAGCGCGCGCGGCCGTCCATCAGGTACGTTGCATCGTCACCGGACAACGCAAAGCGTAGTGCCCGTGCGATTTGCGCCTGGCCGAGCCCGAGCCGTGCGGCACGCGCGCGGTCGACCACCATCACCGCGCGTGGCGAGTCGGCTTCGACGCTGGTATCGATGTCGACGATGTCGGGATCAGACCGGAAGTCCTGCTCCAACCCGTGCGCAAGCTTGCGCAAGGTGGCGTAGTCTGGACCGTAGATTTCCGCCACGACAGGCGCCAGCACCGGTGGACCCGGCGGCACCTCGACGACCTTGACCGATGCACCGAAGCGATCGCCGATCTTCGCCAGTATCGGCCGCGTCGCCAGCGCGATCGCGTGGCTCTGGCGCCTGCGATCGCCCTTGTCGACGAGGTTCACCTGCAGATCACCGTCGATCGGTCCCGAACGCAGATAGTACTGGCGCACCAATCCGTTGAAGGTGATCGGCGCGGCGGTACCGGCGTATCCCTGGTAGTTCATGACTTCCGGGACGCGATCCAGCGCGTGCGCAAGTCGGTTGAGCAACGCATTGGTCCTTTCAAGCGTCGAGCCTTCCGGCATATCGACCACCACCTGGAATTCCGACTTGTTGTCGAACGGCAGCATCTTCAGCACTACCGCCTTGACCACCACCAGGCCCACTGCGGCCAGCACCAGCACCCCCATCGACGCGAACAGCAAGCGCCGCCGACGCAGCGCGCGGCCACCGCCGAGGAACGGCGCCATCAGCCACCGGAACAGACGCAGCAAGCGCGTTTTGCGAAGACCGCCTTCAGCGGGTGGTGGCAGCGAATGTCGATGCACCAGCTTCAACGCCAGCCACGGCGTCACCACCAGCGCGACCGCCAGCGACAGCAACATGCCGGCCGAGGCATTGATAGGGATTGGCCGCATATATGGCCCCATCAGGCCCGATACGAACGCCATCGGCAGCAACGCCGCGATCACGGTGAAGGTCGCAAGGATGGTAGGCCCGCCGACTTCGCTGACCGCTTCAGGAATCGCTTCGCGCAATGGACGCCCGCCCAGCGCCATGTGCCGGTGGATGTTCTCCACCACCACGATCGCGTCGTCTACCAGGATGCCGATCGAGAAGATCAGCGCGAACAGCGACACCCGGTTGATGGTGAAGCCCATCGCCCAGGATGCAAACAACGTCAGCGTCAGAGTGATTACCACCGCGCTGCCCACCACGATGGCCTCGCGCCAACCCAGCACCAGCAGCACCAGCAGCACCACTGACAACGTGGCGAACAGTAGCTTGTGCATCAACAGGTCGGCCTTGGCAGTGGAGGTTTCGCCGTAGTCGCGGGTTACAGCAACCTGCACGCCGGCCGGGATCACCACCCCTTCGAGCGCGTCGAGGCGATGCCGGATCGCCTGCGTGATGTCGGCGGCGTTGGTGCCGGAAAGCTTGGTGACGACCATCGTCACCGCCGGTGCCGTGCCGGTCGCGGGACCACCCTTGCCGGACGGCGTGCCGAACCAGACGTACTGGTCCGGGAGGTCGGCGCCGCGCCGGATTGCGGCGACGTCGGACAGGAACACCGGCTGGCCGCCCCTCAATCCGATCACCAGTTGCGCGATGTCGTCGGCACCGGCGAGGAAAGTTCCGGCCGTCACCGGAACGCTGTGATCCCCCGCAACGCGATCGCCGGCCTGCGTGACCACGTTCGCCGCCTGCAGCGACTGCGCGAGGTCATCGACCGCCATGCCGTACGCGGCCAGTTTCGCCGGATCGACCTGCACCACCACCGCGCGATCGGGCGCACCCAGGGTGTACACGTCGCGGGTGCCGGGGATGTGCTTGAGGTCGGTTTCCAGCGTATGCGCAACCTCGGCGAGGTCGGTCGGCCCGCGCGCCGGATCGTCCGTCCACAACGTCAGCGCCGCCACCGGCACGTCATCGATACCCATGGCGCGCACCAGCGGCTGGCCGACGCCGAGCGTCGGTGGCCACAGGTCGCGGTTCTGAAACACCTGGTTGTACAGGCGCACCAGCGCGACCTGGCGCGGCACACCCACCTTGAACTCGACGGTCAGCAACGCCAGGCCCGGACGGCTCACCGAATACACGTGCTTGATGCCGTCGATGCCGGCCAGTTTCTGTTCCAGCGGCGAGGCCACCAGGTTTTCGACGTCGCGCACGTCCGCGCCCGGAAACGGCACGATCACGTTGGCCATGGTCACGTCGATCTGCGGCTCTTCCTCGCGCGGCGTGATCAGCAGCGCGGTAAACCCGATCAGCAGCGCCGCCAGCGCCAGGATCGGCGTCAACGGATGATCCTGGAATACGCGCGCGATGCGCCCGGCGAATCCCAGCCGCGGTGTGTTCACGACGACGGATTCCCGCCATGCCGCTTCACGAGATACGACGCGGCGGCTTCAGGGTCGCGCGCGACGCGATCGCCCGGCACGAGTCCGGCGAGCACCTCGACCTCGTCGCCAAAACGATGCCCCAGCCGCAGTTGGCGCAGCTCCACCGCGTGATCGACACCGACCACATACACCGCAATCAATTCACCCCGCCGGACCAGAGCGCCGACCGGTACCAGCAGGCGCGTCGCTTGGCCGACCGCGAACGCCACCTTGACCGTCATCCCGGGGTACAACCCACCGGCGCCCGCCGGTAACTCCACACGTACCCGAAACGAATGCGTACCCGGGTCGGCGTACGGAAATACGGTGACCGCGGTAGCCTGCACGCGTTTGCCATCATCCAGCATCACGCTGGCGTGCGGCGAAGCACGGATCGCACCGACGGCTCCCTGTGGTACCACGACGTCTACCCGCAAGGCATCCAGCGCCACCAGTGCGATCAGCGGCTGCGGCGCCGGCGGCCCGGACTGCACCGCCTCACCTACGTGCACGAAGCGCCGCATGACGACGCCGTCGAAGGGTGCGTGGACCACCGTGTAGTCGGTTTGCTGGCCGGCTGTACGCAACGCGGCCTCGGCGGCGTTCAGTGTCGCCCGCGCGGCATCGCGGCGGGCGGTTGCATCATCCATCTGTGCGCGCGAGATCGCTCCGCTGGGCACCAGCGTGTGTGCACGTTTCCAGTTAATTTCAGCATTGCGGTATTCGGCACGCGCGGCCACCACATCGGCCTCGGCGGCGCGTTGGCCCGACTGCTGCTCGACGTCGGTGAAACGCACCAGCACGTCCCCCCTGGCGACAGGGTCGCCGACGTCGACTGGCAGTTCGAGTACGCGTGCGTTGGTTTGGGCCGCGATCGTGGTGACGTCCACCGCCTCGACCACGCCGTCCCACGTCTGCTCACGCGCCGACTGCTGCGGGTTCACCACGAGCGTTTCGAGCGGCGGCACCGGCGGCAGCGACGATGACAGCTGTGGCGCGCCGCAGGCGGCAAGCAGCGCGACCAGCACCGGCGTGCAGAACCGCAACGTGCAGGCACCACGCCGCGGCATCACCTGGCCTCGTCGATCATCTGGCGGGTGGCGGCGCCAACCTCGCGTGCAATCGCACCCAGTTCCAAATCCGGCGACAGCGCGGCAAGCATCCAACCCGGCTCGATCATGCCGATGCGGGTTTCACCGTCTTCGGTGTACACCGAAATCCGGCACGGCAGCGCCATGTTGAGGCGCCGATCCGAAGCCAGCACCCTGGCCGCCTGGCGCGGGTTACACACTTCGAACACCTTGCATTCACCGTCGAACGGCTGGCCCTTGCCACGCAGGGTTGCACCGAGGTCGTGCACGTGCAGCACACCGAACTGGTGGCGTCGCACCGCAGCATCAAGGTCGATCACGGCCTGGTCGAACGGTTTGTCGGAACCCACGATGTAGTACATGCCCTTGTCTGGCTTCACACCGGACTCCTCCACGTCATTCCGGAAAAGCACTGCCAGGCCGCACGCCGAGTTTCTTCAGGACGCGCGCCAACGGGCACAAGCCGGTGAACGACGCCTGCAGCAGGTTCACACCGACGAACAGCGCCAGCAGCAGCCACCATGGCGAGAACCACCAGGCCAGCACAACACTCACGATCATCATGCCGCCGGCAAAACACATCACTATCCGGTCAATGTTCATAGGGGTTTCCTTTTCGGCCATGAACCGGGGGCCGTGGCGTACATGCGCGCCGCCCGCGCGGCAACATCCGCAGCAGCACGTCGTCACGCATGAAGTGGTGGTGGAACAGCGCGGCCGCCGCATGCGTGCCCACCAGGTAGTAACCCACGGTCCCGATGGTTTCGTGGATATCCTCGAGGTTGCGGCTCAGCGCCTTGTCCGGTCCGATCAGTGTCGGCAGTTGCAACCCGAAGAACGGGATCGACGCGCCCTTGGCGCTCAGGGTGAGCCAGCCCAGCAAGGGCATTACGACAAGGAACAGGTACAGGGCCAGCTGCATCGCCGCGGCGCCCACACGCAACGTCATCGATTGTGCCGGCGTGATCGGTGGCGTGCGAAACAGTACACGCAGCAGC
>CAYOEF010000001.1:33008-45059 GCA_964402805.1 uncultured Rhodanobacteraceae bacterium
ATGGTAACGATTGGCCACAACGTTCGACGCCATGCTTTTTCACCAGGAGGGGCAGAAAACCGGATCATGGGTAATCATGTCGCGCGCCTATCCGGTTTCAGCCGCGCGATGCCGAAAGCCTTGAGGATGTATTTCTCGTAAGCCGGGTCGGCCTTGCCCTTGCGCACCTTGCGCAGAAAATATTTTTCGAACGCGACTTTCGCCAAATGCACCCACCGACCGGTCATCGCACGGGTTACGTTGCGCGGCGGTATCTGCGGCAGCGCGATGAAGGCAAAACCCTTGTCACCCATGTCGGCGAGGCACAGCGCATTCCAGGTTGCAATCGCGCGTGCCGGCTTGCCGGCCAGTTCGTCACGCAGGTTTTCGGTGATCGCGCTCACCATCGACTCGATCATGAGTCCGGTCTTGGGTACGCCGACCGGCACTGGTGTCGCTTCCACCGGCGGAATCGCCACGCACACGCCGGCCGCAAAGATTTCCGGGTATTTCGTGTTGCGCTGGTGCTCGTCGATGACGATGAATCCGCCGGGGTTCACCAACCCTTCGATCCCCTGCACCGCGTCAACTCCGGCGAAAGCGGGAATGACCATTGAATAGGCGAACGGCAACTCGTGCGTGCGCGCAACCTTGCCATCGCGATCGAGTTCCTCCAGGTCCAGCTTGTCCGCCTCGACCCCGGTCACGCGGCCGTTGGTGATCCACTTGATGTGGCGCTGGCGCATCTCCGATTCGAGTAGGCCTTCGGAATCGCCGATGCCCCCGAGACCCATGTGGCCGATGTGCGGCTCCGGTGTCACGAAGGTCATCGACACGCGGTCACGCAGCCTGCGCCGGCGCAGGTCGGTGTCGAGGATCATCGCGAACTCGTAGGCCGGTCCGAAGCAGCTTGCACCCGGCAACGCACCCACCACTACCGGGCCGGGATGGTCGAGGAACGTTTGGTAGGCCTCCCAGGCATGCTCGGCGTGTGCTCCGGTGCACACCGACTGGGTGAAGCCTTCGGGCCCGCTGCCCGGCACGCGCTCGAACGCCAGCCGCGCGCCGGTAGTGATCACCAGATAGTCGTAGGCAAGGCTGCGCCCATCAGCGAGATCGACACGCTTCGACTCGGGTACGACTTTTTTGGCCGCGATCGACACGAAGCGCATACCATGGCTCTCGACCGGACGGGTGACGTCCAGCCGGACGTCCCCGGGCTTGCGCCACCCCACAGCCACCCACGGATTGGAGGGCGTGAAGTTGAAGATCGGGCCGTCGCCGACAACGGTGATCGAATGCTTCCGGCCCAACGCTGCCCTGATTTCATAGGTAGCGCTCATCCCACCCAGTCCCGCGCCCAATATCACGATGGAAGCCATGGCCATTCTCCTTGTTTCCCGGGCCTCGACGGGGCGGTCCGCCACCTATGGACATGACAACCTCCGCCCTGCCGCACGGTGACAACGACCGGCACCACGAGTACACCGCACCGGAGAACCATGCAGGTTGATTACCGTCAACTCGAATGGACTTTGCCAAGCCCGCAGCGTGGCCGATCCTCCCGGCTGCGCAACTCAAGCGCCAGATACAGGGTATTGACCGTGGTTGGAAGCACGACAGGACGCCAGCGGGCGCGCCTGGGCCGATACGTGGTGCACTGCTGCCGAATGCGCCTGCCCTGGATCGCACTCACATCCGATCGAATACGGTAGCCAGCACCAACGGCCCGGCCGCCAGCCAGACAATTCCGTCCACCGGCTTGAACTACCCCGTTGAGAAGGGCCAAACCGCAAAAACTCCTCGACGGTGCAGTCAGTCGTCATTGATGACTGCCGCCCAGTCGCGTTCGTCGTCGGCGTGCACCTCCAACCACATCGCGTTGAGGATGCCAAAGCTGCACGCCAGGCCTATGCCAAGCAACCATGCGAAGTACCACATGCCGAAACCTCCCGACCCGACGGATCTTTCAATATTCCCCTTTCCGGCCCGAATCCACCGGCCAGAATCTCGGCAACCTGGGGCCAACGTGAACGAAGCGCGCCAGCAGGACCGCACCTGCCACGAACAGCACCGCAATGATCAGGTATGCCATGACGCCGATGGCTGCCTCCTGCCGGCTGGCGTGCATCACGGTGACTGGCAGCAATCCATCGATCAGCCATGGGCCGCGCCCCGCTTCACTCACGATCCAGCCCAATGCACCCGCGATCCACGGCAACGGCAGGCTGAATGCCGCGACTTTCAGGAATACGCGTTTTTCCAGTTGGCGTTTCGAAGCCAGCCAGAACGCGCAACCGAACAGCGCGATACTGTACGCGCCCAACAGGGCCATGACGCGAAACGTCCAAAACAGCAAGGGCACATTCGGGATCGTGCTTCTGGCTGCGGCGTCAACCTCGTCGCTGCCTGCTTGCGCAGGATGCGGGGTACTGCGCAACAGCAGCAGCGCGTAACCAAGATTGGGGTTGTCTTGCGCATCGTAGGTGGGACCGCCCACGCCCGCGGGGCCGGCCCCTGGCATATCCTGCGCGGCCAACGTCGCGATTCCGTCCCGGATGCGCGACGCATTCACCGATTCGAGTTCACGCAGCCCGGCGACGGATTTCCGCCACGAATGGGTGGCACCCAGTCCCAGCACCCAAGGCAGGTCCACGGCCGCGCGCGTGGTGTGCCCGTCGGTGTCGGGAAACCCGAAGAGTGTGAACGGCGCCGGCGTGGTCTGGGTATGCCATTGCGCCGCGATCGCGGCGATCTGCATCTGTTGGCCCGGCGATGTGGCGTAGCCGCTGTGGTCGCCGAGCACTGCCAGCGAAAGTGCCGTCGCGAAACCAAAGCTCGCGGCTACGGTAAATGAGCGGCGCGCGATCCGCACGTTGCGGTCACGCAGCAGATACCCCGCCGAAACTGAAAGCACCAAAGTTGCAGCGACGAGATAGCAGGCGCCCGCCAAGTGCACGAACCGGGATTGTGCGCCCGGGTTCATCAGCACCGCTGGCAGATCGTGGATCCGGACCTGCAGGCTGTCAGGATCGAGTTCGATGCCGGCCGGATTGTCCAGCAAGCCATATCCCACCGAGGTCACCCACACCGCGAGCCCGGACAGCGGTACCCACAGCCAAGTAACCAGCAGGTGGCGCATCCGACGCGGGTTCCACCAGTCGCGAAACCAGTTCCAAAGCAGCACGCCGGACGCGAGCATGAACGCCAGAAAGAGGCCGACCCAGGCCGGACGAGCTATCGCGCGGATGTACCAGGTGGAGCCACCAGCATCCGCGACGTACAGGATCGTGAGCCCGATCGAACCAACCGCGCATACAAGCAGTGCCACGCCAAACAGCTTGCCCCAGAAACGCGCGGCCTGTTTCCAGATTTCCCGCCCGGTCATCACGTACACGCTCTCGATGATCGCAATGATCGGCGGCAGGCCGGCCGCCAGCGGCAGCAACGTGGCGCAGTACAGTGCCACGGCGTTCGGCCACAACGCTGAAACATCGAGCCCGGGCGAACCAATCATGATGCTTGCTCCGATAAACCTGCTGGTTGCCGGCGCGGCGCGGTCAACGCACCACCAGCACCGGAATGTCGGTGTGATTCAGGACCTGCTGCGTCTGGCTGCCGAGTACCAGCTTCGCTATACCGTGCCGCCCGCGGGATGCCATCACGATCAAGTCGCAACGTGCCCCGCGTGCCGCTGCGACGATCGCCTCGTGGGGTTGTTCGGCACGCTTCGTGATTGTGTCGTACCGGACTCCAGCGAGTTCGGCCTCGTGCCGCAATGGGGCAAACAGCTTGTCCGCGTGGGCATGTGCAAGCACCCGCAACTCCACGGGCGGCGGGGCAAGCAACTCCTCGACGATACCGGTGTAGTTGAATTCCGTTATCACGTGGAACCCCGTCACCTGGGCACCGAGTTTCTTTGCGAGCGCGACGCCCTGCTCGATTGCACGGCGCGAACCCGGATCGTCGTCGATTGGAATAAGGATGTGCGTGAACATGTTTGCGCCCCCGGAGCCGCGCGCCTTCCCTGGCGTGCGGCCAGAACACTTGCATGGATCGCGGTTCAGGCCGCGATCGTCGCCTGACCCGCTGTGCCGAGAACCCCCCGTACCCGCCATGCAGCCGTTTGCGCGTGGCGTTTCCGGGCATCACCATTCATCCGGCCCGCAAGGCTCACGACGCCGGCGTATGCGTCCGCGTCGATCCGGCTCGCATCCGCCGACAGACCGCGGTTCAGCTCCACCATCACGCCACGTTGAGGTCCCCGATTGGTTGTCATCGCGTCCTCCTCGTTGCGAGCCACTATCGCTTTTTGCGGTGACTCCGATTTGATACGCATCAACTCAATCTGCGGTGGATTGCCAAAGTCGGGTCGGCCCTCCGGCCAGGTGAATCGCTTCGAGCACCAGCAGGATCAGCGGCAGCACTTCGAGGAACGAAAACATGCTGCCCGCGCCGATCCACAGCCCCCGTCCCGCCCGGTACAGGTGGTGGCCGGTGCCGAGGCGGCACTGCTGCCGGATCCTGTGGCGATGGGCGCAATCGGTGGTGTACTTCTGCTCGTGAGCGTCCTTGGCTTGCACAAATCCCTGGAATGGCGATGGTGATGAAAACCGCGAATCAGGAAACAGACCACGACCAGGCCGAACAACCTCGACACCAGCAGCGCGCGACGCGTGTATGTCAGACAAAGCCACACCGGATGAACAAGCTATCGAGACATCACACCTGGCCCTCCCCGGGACCGTAGTCCTTCCGCATCCGACGCAGGATCTTGCGGCCATTCGGGGTGACTGGCATGTGCCCACTCCCTAAAGCACCACGTGGCGATGCGCATCCTGGACACCGATTTCGAGTTCCGCGCGCAGTTGCTCGGCGAAGCCCTCGGGTTTGAGCACCAGTACATCGCAATCGACGCGCTGCAACAGATCTTCGGCAACGCTACCGATCGAAAGCCGCTGCAGGAAAGTGCGCTGGATCGACCCCATCACGACCACGTCCACTCCATTTTCGGCGGCGAACCCCGCAATTGCCCAGCCCGGCGTGCCATCGAGCACGTACAGGTGCCCGGGCGGAATGCCAAACTTCTTTCCGAGTTCCTGCATCGCATCACGGTGCAGGGTGCGAGATTCCTCAATCAGGTCTGGCGCCGGCAACCAGCCGAACTCCACGCCCACGAACGGAGGGGCGTATTCAAAGGCGTGCACCACATCCAGTTCCGCCTCGCACTGCATCGCGAGGCGATTGGCGGCGTGCAGCACCTGTGCCGTGAGTTCATGCGGACGACCCTGCCCATCCAGCGGATCGACTGCCGCGACGATGCGTCTCGGCAAGCCATGCGTACCATTGCGCACCAGCATCAGCGGTGCCGGACACTGGCGTAACAGGTCAAGGTCTTCGGGCGTGAACAGCACGCGTTTCAGCGCCGGTTCCCGATGCACATCCTTGATCACCATCTGTGGCTGCTCGCCGAGCACCGTCAACAGCACGCGGGCCGTGACCGGATGGTCCCAGAACAGGCGGGTATCCACCTTCAGGCCATCCCGACGCAGCTGATCAGCAAGTGACTCCAGCTTTTCGCGGCGCCCGCGCAAATAAGCATCCAGGTCCACCCCGCGCAGCTTCGCACGCGCCAGAACCCGGTCGAATTCGAACAATGCCAACAACAACCGGTCGTCGCTTTTGCGGGCCAGAGCCGCTGCGCGCACCACGGCGGCGGTCAGCGTCAGTGCCTTGTCCACGATCACCATGCAGGTTGAGTTTGCTTGTGACATTGGCCGTCATCCGAATGTCCTGTGCTTTCGCACCAACGACGCCAAAATGATCGTTCTACGCTTGACGATAGTGACGTGGATCAAGTCCGATGCATTCAATCGAAACCGCTGCCTCGGTTTGGAGCGGTCCTTGCAGCACCCGATCTGAATCACCACAAAACGTGCAGCCTGGTGGCTACCGTGCGGTGATCGAAGCGATCTCGTGGGCATCGGCCCCTGGCGCCAATGTGGATGGTGATGGCCGCCGCCTGCCGATGAAGGCCACGCACGCCTGTGACGTACTGCCAGGACGCTTGCGAGGTCCTGATCTGGCCGATAGTCGAATGCAGGCGGCGGCCACCATGACTCTCCCCGTGATCGCACGGCGACCAATCACTCGAGCACGAAGGTAACCTTCAAGTGGACCCTGTATGCGATGATCCTGCCGTCCTCGACTTCCACCTTCTGTCCTTCGACCCAGGCCCCACGCACCTGGTCGAGCGTCTGACTGGCCTGTCGGATGCCAGCTTCGATGGCATCTTCGAAACTCTTGGGGGATTCACTGCAGATCTCGATGATTTTGGCGACAGACACAAGACCCTCTTGCTGCGTGCGGCGATTCATGAGGAGGTGGCTGGGACGCCACGGGGAAAAAGCTCGTCACTACTGTCTTGCCGGCCGCCCACCCGCATGTTGATGCATGTCAACAAAATGCAGGAGCCGGGTATCTTGCCGGCGCGCCCCGTACCTCACGCATAGCAGCAAGCTCGGTCACACACGACGCGCGGGCGGTCCAGTCGCCTGCCGGCGACCAGACGCGCTACCGGAGCGGTATGGGTACACCGGCAGTCTTGCCACGCGAGCGGCATCGGTGTAGGTTTCAGGCTCTACTTTCCGACTTGGTGCAAGCTCATGTCGGGTAGTAAGCGCCTGCTGGTCGTCGACGACGACAAAGACGTCTGCGACTTGCTCCACCGTTATTTCAGCGGCCAGAATTTCGAGGTCGATGTCGCGGCGAACGGCGTCGAGATGCGCGGTGTGCTCGCGCAAACGACCTTTGACCTGGTAATGCTTGATCTCGGCCTTCCCGGCGAGGATGGTTTCGAGCTTGTGCGCCAGCTTCGCAAGAGCTGGGATGGCGCGCTCATCATCATCACTGGCCGCGGCGAATCGGTGGATCGCGTGGTCGGACTGGAATTGGGCGCAGATGATTACGTCACCAAGCCCTTTAATCTGCGCGAACTGCTGGCGCGTGTACGCAGCGTGCTGCGACGCACTGCGCCAAGCACCGCGCTTGGTGATGCAGCCGGCCAGGTCACACTGTGGTTCGGCAATTTCCTCCTCAATCCCCAGTCACGTACCCTCCACACGGCCAATGGAGACACAATTGCCCTCACGACCGGCGAATACGAACTGTTGCACGTATTTGTGGAGCATCCCAACCGCGTGCTCTCGCGCGACGACTTGATGGAACACATCCACGGCCGCAACGCCGGCCCGTTCGACCGCGCCATCGACGTGCAGATCGGACGATTGCGCCGCAAAGTCGAATCCGACCCGGCCAACCCGGAACTGATCAAGTCCGTGCGCGGCATTGGGTATCTGTTCTCGGCACGTGTCTACAGACGGACCCATGAATGAATCCGCCGGACCTGCCCACCGCCAGCTTCACGATGCTGAGCACGTGGTTCGACATCGCGCCTGATGCGATGATCGCGGTCGACCAGGAAGGCACGATCGTGCTTGCCAACACGCAGGCTGAATGCATGTTCGGGTACGAGCGCGACGCGCTGCGGCGCTTGACACTCGAATCGCTGGTACCGGAATCGCTACGCCACGCCCACCGGCTGCACCGGCACAATTACATGGCCCGGCCGCACATCCGCCCGATGGATATCGGCTACGAATTGATGGGCCTGAAACGGGACGGGCAAGTGTTTCCACTCGAAGTCGGCCTCAGTTCAGTCGCCACCGAAAAAGGCATCATCGCCATCGCTTCGATGCGCGACATCTCCAAGACCAGACGCGTGCGCCACGCGCTTGAGCGCGCGCAGCGGGACAGCTACATGGCATCCATCAGCCAGTTGGCCCTGGAGTCACCCGATTACGAACTCGCGATCCGACGGATCCTGGAACTGACGGCGGCGGCACTGAAACTGCCCGCCACAGCCATCTTCGCGGCCGACTGGCACCGCAGCACGTTCCACATCCGCGCCTCCACCGGCCTTTCCGGGCAAACCACCCGCACGATCACGTCCATTTTCGATGACACTGATACCGACGGCGGCGCCTTCTATGTACGCGATCACACGGTGACCACTTTGGAAACGCTGCGGGAAGGTTCCCACGAATTCATCCGCACAAACCTTGCCCGGGCAGGTTTTCACGACATGGCATTGGTTCCGCTTAGCGTGCGGCAAGAAGCACTGGGTTTTCTGCTTGCATTGGCAAACGCACCGAGAAGTTTCGACGAAGGCAAAGCGAGTTTCCTGCAATCGATAGCAGGACTGCTCACGTCGGCAATGCAGCGCAGCCGTACCGAGGAGCAGTTGGCGCACGCGCAAAGGCTCGACGCCGTGGGCCAGCTGACCGGCGGCGTTGCACACGATTTCAATAACCTGCTAACCATAGTTTCGGGCAACCTGCAACTGCTTGAGACCGAACTGTCCGATCGGCCGGACCTACAGGAGCCCATCGACAGCGCAATGCGCGCCGTGGACCGGGGTTCGGATATTACGCGCAGGCTGCTCACTTTCGCACGCCGAAACCCGTCGCGACCACGCGCGGTCGTGCCGCAGCCATTGATGCAGGAATTGGAATCGATGCTCAGGCGCACGCTGGGCGAATCGATACACGTGCGGGTCGAATGCCCAGTGACAATACCGAACCTGTATGTAGACCCCAATGAGCTGGACGTGGCGCTGGTCAATCTCGCTTTGAATGCGCGCGATGCCATGCCTCACGGTGGACACATGGACATCAGTGCGCGTGAAATCACCTTGGGCGACATTCCAAACGAATGGAAATTGCCACCGGGCCATTACGTGGGCCTGACCGTGAGCGATACCGGCACGGGCATGACGCCCGCTGTGCTGGCACACGCATTCGAACCATTTTTCACGACCAAGGAATCCGGCAAGGGCAGTGGCATTGGCCTTAGCATGGTGTACGGATTCGCCACCCAGTCCGGCGGAACCGTCACGATCCACAGCCGGATCGGTCATGGAACACGCGTCGAGTTCATCCTGCCCGCCGCACCCGCCGGGCTGGCCGATGATGCGCGGGCCAACGGCGCCGCGGGGAAAATGAACGAGACGATACTGGTCGTCGAGGACGAAACCGATGTGCGCACCATCGCAACCCGGTTCCTGCGCGCCATTGGCTACAACGTGATTGCCGTTGCCAGCGCGCGCGAGGCTCTGGATCTACTCATCACAAACCCGGGTGTGGATCTTCTGTTTTCGGATGTGGTGCTGGGTAGCGGCATGGGGGGCTCCGAACTGGTGCGCGAAGCACGTGATATCCGGCCCAAACTGCCAATACTGCTTGCCTCCGGCTACGAAGCCCCTGGCACCAGGCGACACGAGTCGAGCGAGATTTTCGAGTTGCTGCGCAAACCCTATCGGCGCGACCAACTCACTGGTGCCATCCGGCGGTTGCTTGACGGTGCCTGACGTTCGTCACTGAAACGTACAGGAGACACCCGCGCAAGTGCTTGGTCCGGGGATGTCCCGCAGCGTCACCTCGCGCCGCAGCACCGAAATGTACTCGAGCTGCTCAAGGTGTGACAGCGCCCGACTCACGGTTTCGTGTTTCGGCGCACGGTTGCGCGTGCGAGGGGCCAGCCATTCCAGGCACCGGTGGGCCGTGCGGTACTGGGACATCTGTTGAACGCGGTCGGCCAGCCAGTGGATCGTGGGCCGCCGCTGTCACCAGACGCGGGATTTCGTTCGATCCATACCTCCGCGCTTGCTGCTGGCACCGCTGGTCAAGAGTGGCAAGGCGGCGACATTCGGCAGCGCTGGAGTCGGCAAGACCATGCTGATCATGGAGCTGATACGCACCACCGTCGGGCGTCATTCAGGCATTTCCGTGTTCGCTGACACCGGCGAACGCTCGCCAGCAAAGTCGCCGAACTGGAGGAACGCACCGCCCCGGCGAAGGCGGGCTCGCCGCGAACTGTGGCAATGCGAGGGTGAACGCTCGATCAGCCAGAACCTTGCGGTGATCGGCGTGCCGGGCTGGACCATCGAGCTTTGGAACGTGTAACGCATGACTTTGCCACTCGGAAACGTTGCTTGACCCGAGTTGCGCGAGGCAGTGCGAAAATCTTCACTTCGATGCCGGTGGAGGCTGCGAGTTGTCCAGCATCAATTGCATCATCAATTCCATCATCGCCAGTCGCTGGTTTATGCAGGCGTGCGCACCCATGCCCGCGCGCATGCCCATGCCAGCGCCCATGTAGCCGCCAGGCACGTGTCGCATCATGCCCATGCTTTGATGCATGAGCTGCCTGTGCGCAATCATCAGGCGTTGATATTCAGCAGACGTCCTCGCATTGACGATCGCTTGATGCATTGCCTGCATGCGCGCCATTTGCGCATTCATGCGATCGGCCCACGGGCACGCCGCGGCTACCGGTACCTGCACCTGCCCTTGTGGTGCGGTGTTCTGCGCCACAGCCACCCCGCCCGCCAACGCCAACGCGCCAACGAGCCCGATCGCCGTCAGCTTCTTCGCCGTTTTCATGATTCACCTCCACCCGCATCGGGTGCGACTGTCAATACGCGTTCACGCAACAATCCCGGTCACGCCTCACGATTGCAGCCCGGGCCTGCCGTCTTGTTGATGCAGGTCAATGGCGTGGGTTCTCGCCCGTCTAGCCTCGGCATTCCCTCGATAAAAAACGACGGTGAAGCATCGTGTCAAAGACAACCAAAACCACCAACCGAGGCCCCAGGAACCATGGCGAGGCAAAGTCGCCGATTACGGCAAAACAGGTGACGGTCGCAACGATAAAACCGCACAACGGCAGCAGGCCCCCTGTGCATGCGAAGGTCAATCCGAATAACAACACCTATCCGCTCATTGTCGGATCCAGGCATTTGCTGACACCGGACACCGATAAAGGTGGGGACGACGACCAGGGCAGCTAGCCAGTTGGCAATATCTGATGCGCAAAAAATGCCCTGGAAATGTAGCTGATGCGCGACGGCCCCAGCTCGAACGCATTGGCCGTATCTGCATCGCGGTTATTGTTGACCGACGTCAACGTGCGCCATGTGAACGCAGGTGATTGTAACGGCGTGGTTCCCTCTCACGCGGAGATCGAAATAATGCGAGTTGCCGATATCTGTACACGGTGCACCGTGAACGTCGGTATGTCGGAATCGGTGCGCGTCGCAGCCGAATTGATGCGCAAGCGCCATGTCGGCTCGCTGGTGGTGATCGGGGATTCCGGGAACGGTTGCGATCCTCTCGGCATCCTCACCGATCGCGATATCGTGCTGGCGGTCACGGCGGCCGGCGCCGATCCCGAGTCATTGACCGTTGGCGACGTGATGACGCGGTCGCCGGCGACCTGTGCCGACGATGACGATTTGTTCGACGCGATCGGGACAATGCGCACGCGAGGTGTACGCCGACTGCCAGTCATCGATGCCGAAGGCCGATTGGCCGGTGTCATCAGTGTCGACGACATCTACGGAACGCTTGGCGCCCAGCTGTGCGAACTGGGCCTCGCCCTCACCCGCGGCCACGTTCGCGAAATGGAAACGCGGACCTGAGGCCCGGGCTGGAACCAGGCATGGCCTCCTGGATCCCGATCGCGGACTACACGATGACCGGCACGGTACGGGCGGCAGCGAAGGACGTGGTCATGGGATCACCGCACGATAGTCATTCGCGACCATGAGCGGCGCCACCATCACCTCCACGACGGCCCCAGGTGACACTGGTCCGGTCCCTGCCACCATCGGGCCGTTCCTCGGCCAGATGCACATCGCCTACTTCTCCATGGAGATGGCACTCGATCCACGCATGCATACCTACAGCGGTGGACTGGGCATGCTGGCGGGTGACATGGCGCGCGCCAGCGCCGACCTCGACCTGCCGATGGTATTCGTCACGCTGGTCAGTCGGCTCGGGTATCTCCGGCAGGAAATCGACAAGGCGGGCAATCAGATCGAAAAATCGGACCCTTGGCCACTGGAGGAACTGGTGACGCCCCTGCGCGCCAAGGTCGCGGTGATCCTGGAGGATCGCGAGGTATGGATACGGCCTTGGCTGTACCTGCTCGAAGGCGCACACCATCATCGTG
>CAYOEF010000002.1:0-13321 GCA_964402805.1 uncultured Rhodanobacteraceae bacterium
TCCTGGGCGTGGTGGTCTTTACCATGGCGCGCGGCCTGTCCAACGACGTGTTCTTCAAGATCGGGCTGGTCACGATTATCGGCCTGGCGGCAAAAAACGCGATTCTCATCGTTGAATACGCGGTTGACGCTCAACGGCACGGCAAGACCCTGCGCGAGGCTGCAATGACGGCAGCCAAGCTCCGCCTGCGCCCTATCCTGATGACATCTTTCGCGTTCATCTTCGGTGTATTGCCGCTGGCCGTATCAACCGGTGCCGGCGCCAACGCGCGCCACGCCATCGGCACCGGTGTCATTGGAGGCATGCTGTTCGCGACAGGGCTGGGTGTATTACTGGTACCCGTCTTCTACGTCGTGGTACGCCGTATGGCGGGAGACAAGATGGACGGTCGTTCGAAGCTTGCCGATAGTATGATCGCCAGGCGGCAAGCCAGACGTGAGGCCCGACGACACGATGATGGTTGAGCTGGCTTTGATTTCGTTCCCCCGACCCACTTGGAGCGACACCATGGCGGGCCCCAACCGTTTGGTTCCGGGTGTGATCGCCAGGTAGGTTGCTCATCCAGCGTGGATCCTGAAAACGGGATGTGTAAATCAAAACCGTCTCCGGGAAAATCCGGATAAGCCGTCATAATGACTGGCCTGCATGTGGGCGGGGTGCTTCATGCTTCTGCCGGTGCACGGGAGTGGAGATCCAGGTCGTACAGGTGGTCGCTGCCCACTGCATACACCTTGCATGCCGGGCGCAGTGCATCGGCAAGGACGTCAATTTGTCGCAGCGCCAACGCGGGCGGTCCCGATCCGACGATCATGGGCGCCACCATGACGTGCAGGCGATCAACGCAGCCGGCATCGATGAACCGCGAAATGGTAATGCCGCCACCTTCCACCATGATGCGGCGCAAACCCCGCGCGGCAAGTGCACGCAGGACTTCCGCCGGCATCTGGTCGGGAGCCAACTTGGGCAGCGCCAATGCCCGTGCGCCGGGCGCGGCCTTTGCCGGGTCGAATACGGCGTGCCACGTCGGAGCGATGCCATCCGTGAATACCTCGCGGTTGTGGGACACGCGCGCATGCGGGTCCAGTACGACCCGGGCCGGGTTGTTTCCGGTGACCTCGCGCACGGTCAGGCGGGGATTGTCGACATCGACGGTGTTGGCGCCCACGATGACCGCATCGACCAGCGCACGCAATCGATGCAGATGGCGACGGCTGGCGGGGCCGGTGACGTAATGTGAGTCACCGGTGCATGTTGCGATATGACCGTCCAGGCTCTGGCCAATCTGGGCAATGACGAAATCGGGTGTGCCACAGGCTATGGGCAACAACGTGTCCAACAATTGCACCGCCGCGGGCGTGACGTTGGGGGCCGACCATGTGCCATCGGCAGCAATCGTCAGACGCGGCCGTCCCACTGGCACGCGGCCCTCGCGTATGCCGCAAACAATGTCCCATGCCTCGGCCTGGTCTATTGGTGCGATACTGGACTGGCTCATGTTTGCACAGGCTACACGCAAACGGGGCAGTGGTGCCGAATGTGGCCAGAACGGGTTCGCACGTCTTGCAACAGTGAAACACCAATGAATCCAAGTACCGCATCCGGTTCAGGCGCCGCGCGTTTTGTACAGCAGGTTGAACGTGCCGTGCTGGATTTTCGCCGGGGCCAGCCTGTCGTCCTGCGTGGTGACGCAGGTGTGTGGCTCGCGATACCCATAGAGTGCGCCAATCCGGGCCTGTTCCAGGAGATGCGTGCCGGAGCGAATGGGCCGGTGCGGCTCGTGGTGACGGCACATCGGCTGGCGTATCTCGGCGTGGCATCGCACGCGTCGACCGCCGCGATTGCGTTGATACCTGGCGACAACCTTCAGTCCGCGGTGCACCTGGCGGTTGATCCGAACATCCGGTGGCCCGCCACGCGGACTGTTGCAATGGCAAGTCCCGCGGAGGCTGCCGCGCTGGCGCTCGCACGCCGTGGCTTGCTGGTGCCGTCGGTGATCTGTGTAGAACCTGATGATGTGCTGGCACGCGTGGCCGAGGAACGCGTCGCCAATGCCGAGTGGCTGGCGGTTGCAATCACCGACGTCCTCGCCCATTGCGAAAGCGCGCCACTGGTCCGGCGCGCCAGCGAAGCGCAGGTGCCGTTGGAATCCGGCGCTTCGCGTTTCGTCGTCTTTCGCGAGGTCGGGATGATCCGGGAACACGTGGCTGTCCTGATCGGCGACCCCGCGACCTGGCCGATCCCCGTTCCCGTACGGGTTCATTCCTCGTGCCTGACCGGTGATCTTTTTGGCAGTGTGCGTTGCGACTGCGGCTCGCAACTGCGGCGGAGCGTAGCCATGATCAGCGAGCGCGGTGGTGGCGTCCTGCTTTACCTCCAGCAGGAAGGGCGGGGTACCGGGCTGGCCAACAAGATGCGCGCCTACCAGATACAGGATGATGGCCTGGATACGGTCGACGCCGACCAGTCCCTCGGCTTCGACGAGGACGAGCGCGATTACACCGTTGCGCGGGAAATGCTGGCAGACCTTGGCGTCACCAATATCGACCTTTTGACCAACAACCCAGCCAAGCTCGCCGGCGTGGACCAGGAACCCGTCCGGGTTGCGTCGCGCAGCCGGTTGTTTGGCGAGCTGACCGATCACAACCGGCGCTACCTCCAGGCCAAGGCCGATCGCTCCGGGCACTGGTTGAACGAGCTTCTGCGGTGTCCGGACGGGCGTGCGGATTGATGCCGTGACCAGGCGGTTGCGCGCGACGAACGGTGGGTGAACCCGTCACTTGCCGAAGGAACGCAGGTCAAAGCGGGCCAGTGCCTCCAGGCCTTCGGCCAGGCGGTGACCATAATGGGATACGAGTTGCTCTCCGAGGGTGGCGCTTGCAGCCGTCGTGTCGCCCGCCACGCCGTCCGGGTGCAGATCCTCCGCCATCCAGGCGAAACTGATTTCGCCCTGTGGTCCGAGCATGCGACGGGTTTTGCCGGCGTCGTCACCGGGCCGCCGACGATCGGCAAAAGCAGCCGGGTGCACTTGTTCCGGTGCCAGATGGAGCATCATGGACGTTTCCACCAGTCCGCCGTGGATTTCGCGACGCAAGCTGTCGACATGTGGCAAATCATCGGGCAGCGCAAAGCGAAAGTAGTGCGCCTTCGCGACAAGCAGGCGCTGTTCGGCCCGAAGGCGCAGTGCCGCCGCGTCGATCGCCGCAATATTCCCGCCGTGGCTGTTGAAGATCGCAAGCCGTCGGATCCCGGCACGGGCAACGCCCTGGCCGATGGCGCATACCTGCGCGATCATCTGTTCCACGTCCAGGCTCAATGTCCCCGGGAAGTGGGTGTGCTCGACGCTGGCCCCCGGTGCGATGCACGGCAGAAGCAGGATATCGCGATGGAGGTCGCCTGATGCGAGTTCCGCAACGGCGCGTTCGACGATACCCGTCCCGATGATGACATCGGTCGCGAGCGGCAGGTGCGGGCCATGTTGTTCAATCGCCGCGGTGGGCAAGAGCGCGATCGGATCACGAGTCGAGATCCGCGCCAGCTCGGGGCTGGTCAGGTGTGACCATTGCTGGATCGTTGCCATGGTTGCCCGCCATTACGAAGGTTGATTGCGTTTGCGTGATGATCCTACAGGGTCGCAAACACGACGGCCACGCGACCACGATGGCCCCGGGCCATTCAGTTCGCCGATGCCGGGCTGGCGGGCATCGGGCGGGGAACCGCGGCCGTGTTGCTGCGCTTCGCGCCATCATCCGGTTCGACGAGCGCGCGGTACTGCTGGCCAGTCATGTCCGGCTGCTTTTCCAGGAACGCCACGAGCGACCAGATGGCCTTGTCGTCCAGCGTCTTGCCCCAGGCCGGCATTCCGGTCATCTTGAAGCCGTGTTTGATTGCCCAGAACGAATAACGGACCTGGGGGTGGAAGCTGCGTAAAACCGGAGGCCGGGGATAAAGGCCCAGATGGAGCGGGGTAACTTTTGATCCCGGCGCAAGATGACACTGTGCGCAGTGCTTTGCGTATTTCCGGGCACCGGCCTTGATCATCGCCGGGTTGTCCAGTGGCGGCACGGTCATGTCGGCAGTACGATGGTCGACGGCACGATCACGGACATAGCTGATCAGGTGTACGGTGATCGGCCAGTGGTGGACATCGGCACCAACCGGGTAGATGCCGGACACGGCGAACGCAATGCCCGCCACCACCCCGATGATGATCCAGACAATCAGCGCGTAGACGAATCGGCTCATGACTGCGACCCTTGTACGTCGCGAATATCCCGATGGTACTCCCCGAAGGCCGGGCCGGTCGGCGCGGGCATCGTCCGCGCGTGGCGCGCATGTCCGGACGATGATTGCGCGCGGATGGCCGCCATCAAACGCGTCATGAAGGGCAACGATAACGTGCGGATGAAACCGGGGCGATGACGTGATCAACCATGATGCGCAAGCCTTTTGGTTGCGAGAGCCGGGAAAGGGCGAGATTCGTGATGCAACGTTGTCAGCGCCCGCCAGTGGACAGGTCCAGGTGCGGACGCTGTTTTCCGGCATCAGCAGGGGGACCGAGTCCCTGGTGTTCCATGGCCGGGTGCCGGAAAGCCAGCGTGCCGTCATGCGCGCGCCGTTTCAGCAAGGGGAATTCCCGGGGCCGGTGAAGTACGGCTACCTCAACGTGGGCATCGTGGAGGAAGGGCCCGGCGACTTGCAGGGCCGTGTCGTGTTTTGCCTGTTCCCGCACCAGACCCGCTACGTGGTACCGGCCGCGTCCGTGGTTCCGGTGCCTGACGGTGTGCCGGCCCGGCGAGCCGTGCTGGCCGGCATGCTGGAAACGGCGATCAACGCCATGTGGGATGCCGCCCCACTGGTTGGCGACCGCATTGCGGTGATCGGTGCCGGGGTGCTCGGTTGCTGTGTGGCCCGATTGGCGGCGTCCATCGCGGGCGCGTGCGTGACCCTCGTGGATGTCAATCCCGACCGCGAACGCGTCGCACGGGCGCTGGACGTCGATTTTGCGCAGCCTGGCGATGCGCCGCACGAATGTGACGTGGTGTTCCACACCAGCGCGAGCGCGGCGGGGCTGCAGTTGGCCGTGGACATGCTGCAACTGGAGGGCAGGGTCATGGAATTGAGCTGGTATGGCGACGCGACGGTTGACGTCCGCCTTGGTGGCGCATTCCACTCGCGCCGACTGGCCATCCGCGCCAGCCAGGTGGGACAGATTGCTACCGTGCGCCGCGGCCGCCGCAGCAATCATGACCGCCTGGCCCTGGCGCTGGACTTGCTGTCGGACCGCGCATTCGACGCCTTGTTGAGCGGTACCTCCCGTTTCCGCGACCTTCCGCGCATCCTGCCCGAGCTGGCCGATGGCCGCATCCAGGCGTTGTGCCACGTGATTGCCTATTCGTAAAGGAGGATGTGCCCATGTTCAGCGTTACCGTTCGCGACCACATGATGATCGCGCACAGCCTGCATGGCGACCTGTTTGGCCCGGCCCAGCAGCTGCACGGCGCCACCTATGTGGTCGACGCCACGTTCCGGCGAACGGAGCTTGATCCCGACGGAGTGGTCGTCGACATCGGGCGGGCAACCGATGCGTTGCGCGCGGTCCTGGCCGACTTCAATTTCCACAACCTGGATGACGATCCGGCATTGCGTGGCCGCAACACCACCACCGAAGCACTGGCACAGGTGGTCGCGGACCGGCTCGTGGCGCGTGTGCATGCCGGTGCGCTTGGCGCAAACGCAGGTGGCCTGGACGGTATCGCGGTCACTCTGCACGAATCACACATCGCGTCGGCAAGCTTCGAGCGAGCGGTGTGAACCAGGTCTCCTTCGTCGTACCCGAAGGGATCGACGATCCGCTTCATCCCAGTGGCGGCAACCGCTACGACGCGCGCATCCGCGACGGCTTGCGCAACACGGGATGGCAGGTTGGCGAATGCCCGGTCGCCGGGGTCTGGCTCCGGCCGGACGATGCGACCCGTGAAAACCTGGCCCGCGCACTGGCTGGCGTCAACCCCGGCTGGCCGGTATTGATCGACGGCCTCGTGGCCGTGGGGTCTCCCGAGGTCGTGGCCGATGCGGCACAGCGGTTGCGCCTGGTCGTCCTGCTGCACATGCCATTTGGCGAGGCCAACGCAAAATGGCGGCACGACGAATCGACAGTACTTGCAGGCGCGTCGGCGGTGATCGTCACCAGCGGCTGGACCAGGGACTGGATCTGTACCCGTTACGGGCTCGCAAGCGGGCGCGTCCATGTCGCGACGCCCGGGGTGGACAATGCACGCTTGTCGCAGGAAAGCGGCGATGGCGGCAACCTGCTTTGCGTCGCCGCCGTATCGTTATTGAAGGGACATGACCTGTTGGTGGCCGCCCTCGCCGGTGTGGCGGATCTGCCATGGCGCTGCGTCTGCGCGGGGCCAATCAATGAGCCGGCACTGCTGGACCGGCTGCGGTCGATGGCGCGCCGGCACGGTATCGACGACCGGATACGGTACGTCGGGCCGCTGGATCCGGTAAACCTCGACCGGGCGTACGCGAAGGCCGACGTGATGGTCCTGGCTTCGCGGCGAGAGTCCTGGGGCATGGTCGTCACTGAAGCCCTCGCCCACGGCGTGCCGGTGATCGCAACCCGCGTGGGCGGGGTTCCCGAGGCCCTGGGACGCAGCGGCGGTACGCCCGCAGGATGGCTGGTCATGCCGAACTCGCCCGATGCGTTGAGTGGTGCGCTGCGCCGGTGGCTGACGGACGCCCGGCTGCGCGAGCGGCTGCGTGACGCGGCCGCCATGCGCCGCCGGGGACTGAAGCCATGGCAAAAAACCGTCGCGCAGGTCGCCCGTGTGCTCATCACCGTGACTGCGTGAGGGTCGGCCTGGGTGCGGGTGTCGGCCACGCGAGCCCTTGCACTCAATATTCGAATTCGGAACGCTTTGGCAGCAACTCCTCGAAAATCCGCCTTACTGGCTGCCGAAGTGCCGTGAAATCGGTCAACTCGTTGTCGTTGACGCAGACGATCGAATAGTTCGATGCGAGCACGCACTTGCGGACCAATGCTTCCGATTCACGCCCGCGCAGGGAGATGGTGCAGCCAAACCGGTCCATGTTCGTCGCGCGGAACGCGTTGGACGCAAGCCGCCACCAGCGCATGACCTGCTGGTTCACGTCCGCAAGGGATCGGAATGGCCTGCCGCATGTTTCATGCAGGAGGACCTGCTCCGCATTCCATACGTCGGCGAACGTTTCCTTTCTGTACGCCACGGGCAAATGCGGCGTGTGAAACCCCGTGATGCCCGATCGCAACCAGTACGGCAGGCTTGCCAGAAAGCGCCAGCCGTACCGTGCATTCAACCAGTTCGATGGCTTGCCGGATACCAGGCCCGACTTGCCGAAATGTTGGCATATGACGACCCGCGCATTGAAAAGCACGTTGTTGTAGCGGAATGGCGGAATGTCGGAAAGCAAGCCGACATCGCACGGCAGGTCCCCGCGAAAGAAATCGCCAGGCCTCGCCGGTTTCACCAGAAACATGTCGTCATTGAAGTAGACGAATTGGTCCGCCAGACCGGCGATCCGGTGCAGGTTGAGCTCGATTGGCCGTGTGCTGAACGTCGGCAGGTATCCGTCGGGAATGAAGTCACGGTGCAGCGTGATGGCCAGCCTGTCGGCGTGCACATTGAGCCATGCCGGAATCTGGCTTTGCGCGGATACGACAAGATGAACCTTGCGCACCCATGGCGCGTATTGCCCGACGCCCCTGAACCAGAACTTCAGCAGGTCCCAGTCCCGGTAGCGGCAAGGCGCGTCAAGGTTCCGGCCCCCGGATTGAAGCCGCTCGCGGTAGGTCGCGCGCCAGCCCGGGTCGGACGAGTCGACCCACAGGACTACGAAGTCGATCGGCGTCTTCGGGTCCCTGGCCGGGGAGGTTTTCATCGAACGACACGCGCCGGCGCACCGACCACGGTGGATCCGTCGGGCACGTCATGGATGACCACCGAATTCGCGCCGACGCGGCAATCACGGCCAATCGTCACGGCTCCCAAGACGACCGCATTGGCGTAGATGATGCTGCCCTCACCAATGGTCGGGTAATCGTCGGCATCCTTGTCCTTGCGGCCCAGTGTCACGTTTTGATAAATCGTGACATGGTTGCCGATCGTGACGCCGGAACCGATCACGATACCGGTCGGATGCGGCAACTTCAAACCGGTCCCGATGACCGCTTCGGATGACAGGTGGACCCCGTAGCGGCGTTGCAGCCGACAGGCGAAAAGGTCGGCAATGACGGGGTGGTCGTGTATTCGGAAATGTTCAACGATGGCGAGGTACCGCTGCACCCGCCATTCCGGGGTCGAAAAGAAGACCCTACGAATCAGCTGTATCAGGTTCATTTGCGGCCACGCATGCCCCGTAAATAATGTATATGATCAATACGGAAACAGAAAGGTAAAAGGCTGTCAGGTAGCCGCTCAATACGGCCACGGTCGTTGTTGCGCCAAACGCCAGTGCCATGGCGGCAAGATAAACAAGCACGAGCCCGGTAGCCCGCAGGCCCTGGATCAACAGGAACATGTATTGCCTGGACACGACATTCAGGACCTGATCCAGCGGGGAAGAGGTAAATTGAAAAAGGACATACGGCGACAGGATGGCGGCGTATTTTCCCGCGACGATCCAGCCGGATCCGAACACCGGCCCGAACAGTCGCGGCGCCAGCAGGGCAACCAGGGCGGCAAGCGGAATGCCCACCATGAACAGCGCGCCCTGGGTTTGCAGGGTGATGCGAAGGATTTGCCGGGGCTGGTGCCGGCCCAGCGAGGCCACCTCCGCGTAATAGGCCTTGCCGGCCGCCTGGCCGATGAGGCTTACCGGCGCCGCCAGCGTCGCGATCGCCAGGCCGAGTTGCCCGGTCTGCGCCTGGCCGAACAGGGATGCCATGATGAGTATCGGAGCCTGCTGCGACAGCCGCATCAGCACCTGCGAAGGCAACCGGTAAGCAGCGAAGTCCCGATAATGGCAAAACAGGAGCTTCATCAGCCGTGGCCTGACGGCAACGCGCAGCCTCGCGAACGACGCATGGAACCGCTTCACGAAGACGCCGCTGCCCGACGTGTCGGCCACGAACTGGCCAAACAGCAAGCCGAATGCGTGGAGCTGGAATGCGCCGAGCAACAGTTTGGTCGCATCACCCGCGAGTGACTGGTTGAACTGGGTGACGGCGATGTCCCGATAAGCCTTTTCGCGGGTCGCCCACAGGCTCAGGAGCTCATATACGGCAGCGCCAATCACTGCGAGCAGCACGAGCCATTGCCATTGCGCGAGTGCGCGCATGTTGAACGCCGCGAGGATGGAATCGCCCAGCGTCACGCAGACCGCTATCAATATCGCAAGCAGGGTGGCAATGAGCACGATGCACAATGCGAACAGATTGAAGGCAATACGGTCGTGCCGCGGCAGGGGAATCGCCTGCGCGTAACGCAACGTCATGATCGGCGCAAGAATGGCCACCAACGACATGAACAGCGCCAGCAAGCCGTAGTCATCTGGCGTATACAGGCGGGTCAGGATCGGAATGAAGGCGACCCCGAGCAGCCGCGCCGCGCCGGAGCCTGCGACCATCGTCAAAATGCCACGGAATATCCCCGTCGAATCGTGGCCCGCGAGCCTTTTTTTCAGGGCACTAAAAGCGGCGCGGGACTTGTGCATGCTGCATGGACGACACGGTGGCTCCCGATCAGTGGGAGACCTCCACAGTAACAGCACGCGGGCGCGCCGGAGTCGCCGATGGCCCGCCGGCATTCTGCGCCGGACGCAGGTGAACGACGACCCGGCGTGGGGTTACGGATTACCCGTCACCCGGTGGTCATTCTCCGCCTGCTTCCTCCGCGTCGTCCGGGGCGATGAACATCAGGTACCCGATGATCAGGGCACTGCCGATGACGGCAATCGCCAGTCCGACGACTGCGTTCGAGCCGTGGCCGACGATGACCGAAATGACGATGACGGCAGCCCAGATGATTGGGGAAACGGCATACAAGGTGTTTGGGTACTTCACGGCTGTATATTCCTGCCAGGGCATGGGTGGTGGCTTCAATCTGGCCGGGAATTTTATTGTCCGCACGGGCGTTCAGGGCCGCCCCGTGACATTGTGTACCACCGCGTCGCATTCGCGGGTGTGGTCGGGGCTGGCCGGGGACGCATGGGCGCGTCCACGGATTATCATGACGGTGTGTGGCCGGATCGGTGCCGGGCGGGCCGTGGCGGCCCGGCCCGGACCTGGGCCGCCGGCACGATGTCCTGATGTCAAGCGGGATGCTGCCTCATGAAGGTCTTTCTATTCGCACTGTTCGTCGCTTTACTTGTCGTGGTGGCACCCGGTGCGGCAGCCCAATCCGACGCCACGCGCGGTGCCGGCCAGGGTTACGCCCACCCCGACTGGCTGGTGAGCGCCAATTGGCTCAAGCAGCACCTCGATGACCCGACGGTCAAGGTCGTTGCGCTGACGCCCGGGAAGGATTTTGCCAAGGCACATATTCCCGGCGCGGCCCGGATCGGCTGGCCGGACCTCAATCTTGCCGACACGTCGCCGGCATCGGTGGCCGGGTGGCGCAAGGCCGTCGAGCGCAAGTTGACGAGGCTCGGAATCGAGCGTCGGGACACCGTGGTGATCTATGACGGCGGGACCCTGTTTGCGGCACGCCTCTGGTGGGTCCTCGATTACCTCGGGCAGCCGGACAAGCGAATTCTCAATGGCGGCCTGCCGGCATGGATTGCGGCCGGAGGCAAAGTCGAGCGGGGCGCGCCCACCGTCGCGCCCGCGGCCGTCGCCTACCACGGCACGCCCAACCCGGCCGACCTTGCGGCACTGGACGAGGTCAAGGCAAGCCTCGGCAAGCCGGGGGTGGTGCTGATTGATGCGCGTACCGAAGGCGAGTATGCGCGCGCCCACATTCCGGGCGCGATCAACATCAACTACCCGCGCAATGCACGCCCCGAGGCGCCGCACTACTGGAAATCGGCCAAGGCGTTACGTCGGCTGTACGTCAAGGCGGGCGCGACGCCCGACAAGACGATCATCCCGTACTGCAGCACCGGCGTGCGTTCGGCCGTCACGTATTTCAGCCTGCGCCTGATCGGCTACCCGAAGGTGGCGCTCTACACTGGCTCGTGGGCCGAATGGAGTCGCCACCCCGGTCTGCCGCAAGTGCGGGGGGACCATCCGCAGGCGGACGCCGGTATCCGTCATACCGGCGCCCGGGGCAATGGTTCTGCTTGATGCCAAGGTGGCGTAACCTTGGCGCCCCTGTCACAAGAAGCCATCAAGAATGCCGGTCCACTTGGCATGGACGGTGGCTTTGCTGTCGTCGATCCCGTCATGTCCTTGCCGCAAACCGCCCGGCCGCTTCCCGAATCTGTCGACGAACAGCGCGCCTCCCTGCCGCGATTGGTATTGCTGGGGGTGTGTTCCTCGGCGCTTTTTTCGGTGACGTTCATCCTGAACCGTTTCATGAGTCTGGACGGCGGGTATTGGACATGGGCGGCGGGGTTGCGATACGGGTTTACGGTGCTGTTGCTGATGGGCTGGCTGGCGGTGGCGCGCCGTCCGCGGTATCTGCTGCGTGTCCTGGCCGCCTTCTGGCGGCGATTGCCGTTCTGGCTGCTCGCCGGCGGGGTGGGGGCCGGGATTTTTTATGCGGGCATCTGTTATGCCGCGGACCATGCGCCGGGATGGGTGGTGGCGGCAACGTGGCAGACGACGATCCTGGCGTCGCCCCTGGTGTTGCGGGCATTCGGCAAGCCGGTGCCGCGCCGCGGCGTGTTGTTCATGGTGCTTATTTTCGCCGGGATCGTCGTGCTCAATGCGGCCCGCCTGGTCAAGGGAATCCCGGTATCGCAGATCATGGGCAGTGTGCTGCCGGTGCTGGTTTCCGCTTTCGCCTATCCGGTCGGCAATCAGCTGGTCAGTCGCGCGCGGCACTCCGGCGACAAGGATTTCGCCATCCTGGCTGACCCGATGGCCGCCGTGCTGATGTTGTCATTGGGCGCATTGCCGGTATTTGCCGCGTTGCTGCTGGTTACCTGGCCGCCGTCACCCGGCCACGGACAGGTCATCTCCACTTTTCTCGTTGCGCTTTCGGCCGGTTGCCTTGCGACGACCCTGTTCCTGTACGCGCGCAACCTGTCCAGCAATGCGATGAAGATCGCGGCGGTGGATGCCGCGCAGGCTGGCGAAGTGGGCTTCGCGCTGCTTGGCGGTATTGTATTTCTGGGCGGTGCAATGCCGGATATCCCGAGTTTCGTGGGTCTGGGATGCGTCATCGCCGGGCTCGTGGGCTTCGGTATCGCCGGTGGCACCACGAAGCGGCGCGCGGCGTGAAATACGTGCCGGACATGACCCGCCTCGGCGGGAATCGCTATAGTGGTTCCATGGGAATACCGTCGATAATCCATTGCTGGCGCGATCCATGAGAGAAATCACGAATCCACTGCTTGCCGTTGCCCTTGCCGCGATGCTCACCGCATGCGCGACACAGCACCCGGCAACCCGCGGCGCGCCCGTGTCGGATAGCGCCCGCACAACCACGTATGTTTGCGAGGGCGGGGTACGAATCGTGGCCTCCTACCCGAATACGGAGTCGGCAACCATCCGCTACAAGGGCGCCACCTACGACCTCCATATCGCGGTGTCGGCCGATGGTGCACGCTACGTTGGAAATGGTCTCGAATGGTGGACCAAGGGATCCGGTCCCGGTTCACACGGGACACTGTTCGAGCATAATGCGGATGGCGGCAGCGGCAAGCGCATTGAAATGTGCACGGCCAAATGACGACACACTGCCATGGCGGCCACGATTCAACCCCGGATACCAGGAGGCAACATGTCGTCGAATACCGATTTCCCATTACCGACCGACTTGCCGGTGCCAGTGGATGACGGTGCGGCGGATCATCTTCCCGGCCTTGAGATGCCATCGTTGACGTTGCCGGGCACCGATGGTTCCACGGTCAATCTGGCCAATATCGACGGCTACTGGGCGCTTTACATCTACCCCATGACCGGCCGGCCGGGCGTCGCGTTGCCGGATGGCTGGGACGACATACCCGGCGCGCGTGGCTGTACGCCGGAATCATGTGCCTTTCGCGATCACCACGCGGAATTGAAAGCACTTGGCTGCCGCGTGTTTGGATTGAGCAGCCAGGATTCCGATTACCAACGCGAAGCGCGCGACAGGCTGCATCTGCCGTTTGAATTGTTGAGTGACCAGGACCTCAAGCTGAAACAGGCACTTCGCCTGCCGACATTTCACGTGGCGGGAATGGAGCTTTACGCACG
>CAYOEF010000002.1:13421-18172 GCA_964402805.1 uncultured Rhodanobacteraceae bacterium
CGGGGCAGGCTGAATCGTTGGTGTGATCGTGGTCGAGGCAAGTCAATCGATCAGCTTGCCGGGGTTCAGTATGCCGTGCGGGTCGAACACCTGTTTCAAACCGCGCATCAGCTCGACTTCCAGCGGTGAGCGGGCGCGTGACAGATAGGGCTTTTTCAGCCGGCCGATGCCGTGTTCGGCGGATATGCTGCCGCCATACGTTGCCAGCAGGTCGCACAAGCGTTCCGTGACGCGCTCGCAGGCGCCCACGAAGGTGTCATTGTCCAGCGCCTCCGGCTTGAGCACGCTGACGTGCAGGTTGCCATCGCCGGCGTGACCGAACCAGACGGTTTCCCACTCGGGATATTCACGGGCGAACAGGGCGTCCATGTCGGCCACGAAGGCGGGAATTTGCGATACCCGGACGGATATGTCGTTTTCATATTCGTAAGGGGTGCAGGCAGTGATGCCGTCGGCGATGTCCTCGCGGTAACGCCACAGTTCGGCGGCCTGGTCCGCGCTTTGGGCGATGATGCCATCCGTCACCCAGCCGCGCTCGGACAGCTCCTCGAATACCGCGACGGCCCCCGTTTCTTCGTCCGGTCGCGCCGCGTCACATTCCGCCAACACGTAGTACGGTGCAGCGATGCCCGGCGGTTTCTTGTGGCCGATCCGCAACGCAAAATCGAGCGCCTTGCGCGTAAACAGCTCGAATGCCGAAATTCGCAGGCGTTGGCGCATCAGGTCCAGCGCGGCCATCGCATGCGCCACCCGGTCCATCCCCAGTAGAAGCACCCGCGGATCGTGCGGCGAATCGGTCAAGCGCAGCGTGGTTTCGACCACCAGTCCAAGCGTGCCTTCCGAGCCGATCATCAAATGGCGAAAGTCGTATCCGGTCGCGTTCTTGACCAGGCCCCGGTTGAGATCGAGCAAGTTGCCGCGGCCGTCCACGACCTTGAGGCCGACGACCCAGTCACGCGTCATGCCGTAGCGGATCACCCGCACGCCGCCGGCATTGGTGGCGACGTTGCCGCCGATCTGGCTGGACCCGCGGCTGGCGAAGTCGACCGGGTAGAACAGGCCGTTTTCACGCGCGATGTTCTGTACGGCTTCGGTCACCACGCCGGCCTCGACCGTGACCGTGCGGTCCAGCCTGTTGAAGTCGATGATGCGCCGCATGCGCTCGAACGACACCACCAGTTCGCCGGATGCCGCCACCGCGCCGCCGGAAAGGCCGGTTCGCCCCCCGGACGGCACGAGCGCGACCTTGTGCGCGATGGCCCACGCCACCAGCGCCTGCACTTCCTGCGTCGACTCGGGCAACGCTATGGCCAGTGGCCTGGCCGGCCACCAGCGCGTCGTGTCGCGACCGTAATGGACAAGGTCCGCGGGCGCATCGAGCACGCGTTCGTCCGCGAGCAGTGCTTTGAGTTCGACAATCGGATTCATGGGTACGTTTCTTGCCGCGATGCACGGCAACCGTGCGCCGCACGGGAGCGGCAGGCAGCGGGCTGCGATCGGTCGAGCATAGTGTGCAAGCGGCATTTTGCCCATACGCCGAAAACGCGGCCGCATCCGGTTCCGACACGCAAGGGCGCGGTCGCGCGACACGCAATGCACGCGGCGACTGGCCGGTATCCACTATGCTTGCCTTTTTGCGCGCCGCTGCGTGATGCGCAACAGGGCAGGTAGCATCGCCCACGCAACGTCACCCGTGCCTGCATCTGGTCCATGAAAGCCCTCCCTCACGCCCACGCAACCGGAGAATGCAGCCAAGCGGATTGTCGCGCCCGGCCCGTCCACCGTTGGCGGATCTTCACCATCATCGCCTTCGCGTTGATGATGATGGCGATCGATTCGACCATCGTCGCCACCGCGCTGCACACGCTGCAGCACGATCTGGACACGTCGATCAACTGGGCCGGATGGACGCTCACGGCGTACTCGTTCGGCTTCGTGCTGATGCTTCCCCTGAGCGGCAAGCTCAGTGAGCAATACGGAAACCGCAGGGTCTTCATCGCCTCCGTGCTGGCCTTCACCGTGGCCTCGCTGCTGTGCGGGCTGGCCAGCAACATTTACATGCTGATCGCCTTGCGTGCGGTCCAGGCCGCCGGCGGTGCGGGTTTCACGCCTTCGTCCACCGGCATCGTCGTGGATCACTTCGGGGACGAACGTGATCGCGCGGTCAGCCTGTTCGGCAGTATCTTTCCCATCGGCGCCATGATCGGGCCCATCTTTGGCGGCCTGTTCGTGACCTACTGGACCTGGCGGGGTGTGTTCTGGGTCAATGTGCCGATAGGCATCGCGGTCCTTGTGGCGACACTGCGGTTCATCCCGCCGGATGCGAAGACCCGGCCACGGCATGCGCACCTGGACGCGCGGGGCATGGCGTGGCTCGGCAGCGGGATCATCGCGGGCATGCTCGCGGCGAGCTACCTCGCCGAGTCGGGCGGGCAGATCGACATCCCGATCGTTGCCGCTTTGCTGGGCGTTTGCGCGCTTGGCCTGTGGATGTTCCTGCGCCACGTGCAACGTTCGCCGGATCCGCTGATCGCGCCGCGTTTCATCCATGGGCGGGGTTTCGGCGCGGTCAATCTCATCAACGGGTTCCTGGGCGGCATCCCGTCCGGCATGGTGGCCCTGATACCGCTTTACGCAACCGACCACTACGGTATCGATGCCTTGCGCTCGGGCACGCTGCTGATCGCACAGGGTGCGGCGGCGGTGTTGCTGTCGGCCCTTGCCGCCATACTGATACGCCGCACGGGCTACCGGCGACCGCTTTACCTCGGCGGCCTGATCACCGCCACCGGCATGCTGTTGCTTGCCCTGCATCCCTCATACGACATCACGCCCTATGTCTGGTTGGCGGGTGCAGCTTTCCTAGTCGGCGCCGGTCGCGGAACGCTCAACCCGGCCAGCCGCAACGCCGGCCTGCAACTGGCGCCACACCACGCATCCACGCTGGCCGCGCTGCGCACCATGGGGACGCAGGTCGGCGCCATCATCACGATCGCCATCGTAACGGCCGTGCTCGCCGGCTCCACCGATCCTGGCAGTACCCAGGCATGGGCGTACGGGATTGCGGCGGCACTCCTCGTTGCGGCCTTGCCCCTGGTCGTGCGCGTACCGGAACACCTCGGCGCCTGGTAGGGCGGCACGTCGGTACACGACCATTCCGACGCACGCACCGGACAGGCAACGCGGGATAGGCAAATGGCGTGTTCGATGCTGCAGTTGCCGCGACGGTCACGGTATAGTCACGGGCACTGCCACTGTGCTATCGGGCCAACGCGATCACGTTTTCACCTGCTTCGAGGGGAGCGCATATGTGGATTCCAATTGCAGCCGCGGCTGCCACTGCCGACGCCACCAAACATACGGCGCAGGCGTTGCAGCACGCACAGGGGACATTCACGGCGGCATTGCATGGTGATTCGGGCGCCATAAGCGACCTTGTCCAACGCTATCTGTTGCCGATCCTGTGGGCTGTCATCGTCATTGTCGTGGCGTGGTTCGTGGCCTCGTTGGCCAAGCGCTTCATCCAACGGTCCCTGACGCGTGCCAAGGTGGAACAGACCTTGTCGCGGTTTGCGGCCAAGCTGGTGTTCTACACGCTCATGGCGCTCGGCGTGATGTTTGCGTTGAGCAAATTCGGCATCAACGTGACCAGCTTCGCCGCACTGTTGGCAGCCGTCGGTTTTGCCATCGGCATGGCCATGACGGGGAGCCTGTCGAACATCGCCGCCGGATTCATGCTGTTGCTGTTTCAGCCATTCAAGGTCGGGCAGTACGTGCATGCCGCAGGCGTCGCCGGCACCGTCACGGAAATCGAATTGTTCTGCACCACCCTGGATACGCCGGACAACCGCCGCATCATCATACCGAACTCGAAGATTTTCGGCGGAATCATCGAAAACGATTCCCACCACAAGGAGCGGCGCCTGGATGTGTCGATACGCGTCAGCTACGCCGCCGATCTCAATCAAACACGAGCCACCCTTGAACGAGTGGCTGCCGGAATCAGGGAAACCGTCCAGGGCGAGGGCCGGGGTTCGCAGGTGGTCCTGGCCGATCTTGGCGAATCGTTCGTGACGTGGACGGTACGGGTCTGGCTCAAGGCTGGCGACTACTGGGCCGTGAAGGAGACCCTGTCGCAGGCCATGAAGATGCATCTTGATGAGGCGGGCATCGCTATTGCACTGCCACGCATGACGGTGGAAATGGCCTCGGGCGAAGATCGCTGAAGGCAGGGTTGGCCCATTCATTCCGGCGCGTTTCACCAGGCTCCGGCAACGGTTATAGTACCCGCGGAGGCTTCGTTTCCTGTGCGGGACGCTGCGCGGACATGGTCGTGGCCGACGAGGCCACGACGGGGGAAGTCTCTGTTTACTCACTGCACTCGGCGTGCTCCACGGGCCGCCGCTGTGTTCAGGCATCGGGCACGCCTTTCGTTGCATCGTGCCAAGCATTTACCTGGCGAGGAGGAGCGAGTATGTCAGAGTCCCAAGTCATCGTCGTAAAACAGGAAAAATCCATGGCGATTGCCTATATCCTGCTCATTTTCCTGGGCGGATTCGGTATCCATCGGTTTTACCTGAACAGGATCGGATCGGCGATCACGATGTTGGTGCTGTACGTCATCGGCTGGTTCACCGTCATGTTTGTGATCGGGTTCTTTTTCCTGGGTATCGTCGGGATATGGCTTTTGATCGACCTGTTCCTTACGGCGCGCATGGTCAACGAGGAAAACGTGAAACTTCAGGCCGGCG
>CAYOEF010000002.1:18272-25847 GCA_964402805.1 uncultured Rhodanobacteraceae bacterium
GGGCAGGCGCAACGTTGACCAGCCAACCTGCCCACACGCGATCCCAACACGGCGACGGCCACGCCACGCTATGCTCGTTGCATGCGGTGACATGACGTTCGACCGTGCAGGTTGCGGGCAATGTGGACGAGGCTCAGACATTGGCGCGAGCGACGCATCGTGCGTCGCCATCCCATCGCCGAGCGCGATTGGCAACACGCCCTGGCGCACTGCGGGCCGGCGCGGCGTCTCGATGCCATGGACCAGGCCAGGCTGCGGGTGCTGGCCACGACGTTCCTGCGTCGCAAGGCGATTGAACCCGTAAAGGATCTCGTCCTCGATACGGCCGACCGGGTGTTGCTGGCCACGCATGCATGCGTGCCCATCCTGAACCTGGGCCTGGACTGGTACATTGGCTGGCACAGCATCATCGTCTATCCCGACGCCTTCATACCGCGCCGCGAGGAAGAAGACGAAGCCGGCGTCGTGCACCACACCTCGGAGGCGCTAACGGGCGAGGCCTGGAGTCGCGGGCCGGTGATCCTTTCCTGGGCCGATGTGGCCGCGATCGGGCAAACCCCCGGACACAATGTGGTCATACACGAGATGGCCCACAAGCTGGACATGCGGAACGGCTCGGCCGACGGCTTTCCACCCCTGCATCGCGGCATGGACCGGCGCGCATGGTCGCAGGCATTCACCAACGCCTGGAATCACCTGCACGCCCTGGACGAAGACGGGGTCCCGCTCCCGATCGATCCCTACGCCCTTGAGAGCCCCGCCGAGTTCTTCGCGGTGGCCAGCGAGCAATTCTTCGAAACCCCCGCGGTCCTGCAATCCAGCCTGCCGGACGTCCACGCGCAAATGACCGCGTTCTATCGCCGCCAGCCGGGCCGGGCGGCGCAGAGATCCAGGTGATTGGCATGCCGACGACGGAACCGGGCAGGGACGCCCGGTTCCGTTCGATCCTAGATTGACCGCTCAGATCTTGCCAACCAGTTCGAGCGATGGTGTCAGGGTGCGGTCGCCTTGTTTCCAGCGGGCCGGGCATACTTCATAGGGGTTTTCGGCCACGTATTGGGCGGCCTTTACCTTGCGCAGCAGTTCCGATGCGTCGCGACCCACGCCACTGGCGTGCAGTTCGATGATCTGGATGCGGCCGTCGGGGTCGATCACGAACGTGCCGCGGTCGGCGAGTCCGGTGTCCTCGATGAGGACCCCGAAGTTGCGCGCAAGGACGTGGGTGGGGTCGCCGACCATCGTGTAGTCGATCTTGCCGATCGCATCGGAGCTGTCATGCCAGGCCTTGTGCGAGAAATGGGTGTCAGTCGACACCGAGTAGATTTCCACGCCCAGGCGCTGGAACTGAGCATAATGATCGGCCAGGTCTTCCAGTTCGGTCGGGCACACGAAGGTGAAGTTGGCCGGGTAGAAGAACACCACCGACCACTTGCCCTTGAGGTCCGCCTCCGTCACCTCGATGAACTGGCCCCGCTTGAGTGCCTGCGCCTTGAATGGTTTGATTTCCGTATTGATGAGTGACATTTTTCAGTGCTCCTCGATGACCAGGTTGGATGTAAATACTGATCTGGGAGCGACTTGCCATTGTTCAAATTGATTGTTTGATTATACTTGATAGATATAACCAATACATGTCGCGACAGACACAGGTGAACGACACGAACTCCGGGCAGCAAGGCCATCGCAGCTCCCGGCTGCCCGTATCTGCCCGGCGCCGCATGCTGTTGCGTATGCGATGATGGTGAGGTACACGCCCGGCACCGGGAGAATGTGACATGGCAGGACGACTCGCTGGCAAAACGGCTGTCGTGATGGGCGCCGGATCGAGTGGACCGGGGTGGGGCAACGGCAAGGCGATCGCCGTGCTGTATGCCCGCGAGGGTGCCAGCGTGATCTGCGTGGACGCCCGCGAGGCGGCGGCGGTGGAAACAGCGCGCATCATCGAAGGCGAGGGGGGCACCGCAGTGGCCTTGCGCGCCGACGTTACCCGGCGCGACGACATCGAGGCGGTCCATGCATGCGCAGGCTCGCGCTTCGGCGGGGTCGACATTCTCAACAACAACGTCGGCATCGTGCGTCGTGGCGACGTCGTGGAGACCGAAGAGGCCGACTGGGACCAGGTGTTCGCCGTCAACCTGAAGAGCTGTTTCCTGGCGATGAAGGTGTTCATCCCGGGCATGTGCGCGCGTGGCGGCGGATCGATCGTCAACACCTCGTCGGTCGCCTCGATCCGCGACACGGGTATTTCATACGTCGCCTACGCTTCGTCCAAGGCGGCGATGAACCAGCTCACGCGCACTACCGCGGTACGCTATGCGCAGCAGCACGTCAGGGTGAACGCGATTCTCCCCGGCCTGATGCGGACACCGCTGGTGGAAACCTCGGTGGACCTCGCCGCACAGTACGGCGAAGGCGGCGCTGACGCCATGTGGCGCCAGCGCGACCAGCAGGTGCCGATGGGACACATGGGCGAGGCGTGGGACGTGGCCTGGGCGTCGGTGTTTCTCGCATCCGACGAGTCGAAATACGTGACCGGTGTGACGCTGCCGGTCGACGGCGGCATCACGCTGAAATATTGACGGAGCAGGTGCGCCGGTCACCCGTCATGCGTCATGCAGCACGGGTTCCACCGTTACCGGAACATTACCGTGCAATGCCTTGGTAATCATGCATCTTTCGTCGGCGCGCTGGACCAGCCGTTGCAGCCTTTCCATCGCATCGGGTGCGTTGCCGTCGGCAAGCGTGACGTCGGGCCGGTGCACGATACGCCTGTAGGTGAACACGCCATGCGTCACGTCCACCACGCCCTCGGACTCGAGTGACAGCGCCGTCGTCCGAATGCCGGCACGTTCCAGCATGGCGGCGAGGGTGATGATGTAGCAAGTCGCGGCGGCGCCGAGCAGCATCTCGTCCGGGTTCGTGCCGACACCCGGCCCGTCCATCGCAGGCGGGATGGAAACGCGCGTTCGCAATTGCCCGCTCTCGATGGAACCCACGTCATTGCGGCCACCGGGCCAGGTGGCCTTGAGCTGGAATACATGTTCGGTCATGGCGATCAGCAGGTGATTGAGCCTGGCCCGTCATGATACGCGCCCGTCGCGTGGCGGCGGTATGACACGGGGCATGGCCGCGCGCACGGGGTACGCCAGAACGCCGGAAGCCGCGGCGGCCACATCCGCCCCGGCTTACCCACACGCAACGCCCATCCCCCTGCAGTTGCGGCCCCCCGGGTGAATAGACGTTGTCCAAGAGCGTGCGAGGTGTGGTCTCCGGACGTTTGGGGATCACGATTTCCAGCGTGCCAAGCTTGCCGCTGGCGTGAATGCCGCTTGCATCCGCGCTGTCGGGCAACGCAAAGCGGCGATGGAACACGCCATGGGCGCGTTCAACACGGGAATACTTGCCATCCCCTTCCTTGTGCTCGGACTTGCGCTCGCCACGAATGGAGAGCACGCCCTTGTCCATGTTGATTTCGATGTCCTTGGGATCGACGCCAGGGATATCCGCCTCGATCACGAAGCGCTGGTCTTCCTCGCGCACGTCGACACGGGGAGCCCATTCGCTGGTGACCACATCGGACTGATCGCCCGAGTTGCCGTCGAAAAAGCGGTCGAACAACTGCCGGAAGTCTTCCGGTACCGGGTACCGCGAGCCCCACAGGCGGGGGTAGTGAAATGCATCATTCATGGTTTGCTGCCTCCATTGAGTGCGACCTCGCCGCGAGGTCACCTGACACCCTTGATATGGGTACCCGGGTTCGTTTCAAGGTCTTGAAAACATGCAAAAAGACCCTAGAAAACGTCGTTTCGCCGCGATATCGGCAAACGTGCCCCACGGCGCGTGTGCGCAGCCATTTGCCACAGTCGAACGGCGCTGGCCCGAGGAGTTTCCACGGCCTGTCCAATGGCCTGCACGCCGCTATTGGCGGGCAACCCCAACCCGGTTTAGGCTAGGAACACCATTTCCGGTCGTTCCGGAGTTTCCCGTGAGCCTTTCACCTTTCCATCTCGCCATCCCCGTCTACGATCTTCCTTCCGCCCGCCGCTTCTACGGCGACGTATTCGGCCTGGAGGAGGGGCGTTCGGCCGCGCACTGGGTGGATTTCAACTTCTTCGGCCACCAGCTCGTGCTGCACCAGCACCCGAAGACGCCGTCGCAGGACGCGGTACACACGAACCCGGTCGATGGGGATGCCGTACCCGTGCCGCATTTCGGCATCGTGCTCGACTGGGCGCAGTGGGAAGCGCTGGCCGGGCGCCTGAAGTCGCGTGGAATTTCGTTTGTGATCGAACCGCACATACGCTTCAAGGGGCAGGTGGGTGAACAGGCCACGATGTTCCTGTTCGACCCGTGCGGCAATGCGCTCGAATTCAAGGCGTTCAAGGATATCGGACGGCTTTTTGCAAAATGACGTGAGTGCCTGCCACGGTACGCAATGCGTACGGCAGGCCGTTTCCGGCACCCGTCCCCGACCTCAGCGTTGCATCCGCCTTGAAGCATCGCACGTGCGCCTTCGTGGTGAATCGGGACGGGACGGTCTGCCTTCAGGTGTTACGCTGGTCCGGAGGGCAGGGGCCGGTTCAAAACGGAGGCTGGTATGGAAAACGTTGACCTGTCGTCAGACAAGATCGTCCGCAAGCTGATCTGCGCGCAAATCGCCAACCGGCGCATGATCATGGCGCTTGTGGCATCCCACCCCAATCCGGACGTGCTGCGCTACGAATGGAACCGCAACCTGGCGGTATCCTTGCTGGACAGCGAGTTGTCGGATATTCCTGAAGAACAGCGCGAAGGGCTCCGCCAGGGTGTCGGTCACCAGTTCGACGCCTGGGACGACCTGCTGGACGTGTTGCTGCCTTGACAGGCATGCCGCGGCAACCGGACCGCAATGCGCGCAGGCGGCACCCGGGCAGTAGTCATGTCGCGTATGTCGCGGCGTGGTTGAGCCGCACAGTCAACGCCTGTGCCGCCGTTCCGACCGGGCCTTGTATGTCGCTCAGTATTGAAATCGTCTCGCCGAGCCCGGTGGGACCGAAGTTGACGCGCGTGTCGAAGCCGACCCAGCCCGGTTCGGGTTGGCGGATCAGATGGATACCCAGGTCGACGTTGGCGAAAAACATCGTCCCGGGACGGGCGCGCACCACCAGTCCGTTGGCGGTGTCGACCAGTTTCAGGAAGCCTGCCGTGGGCGGATCGCTTTCGCCCTCGACGAGCACGCAATCGGTGCGCAGCCAGCTGCGCCCGCGGCCCGGACGCGCCCCCTGTTCCTGGCGTGCTTCCAGCGAGGCGATGTAGCCGCCACCCCAGACCGCGGCGAAGTCCCAGCGCTCCATTTCCAACGGCGCGGGGATGGGGTCCCATTCGACGGCCTGCACGCGGGACGTGTCGCTGCCCGACAACCGCCATACCTTGGCATGGATGCTCACGCGATCGCCGTGGCGCATCGTCGCCTCGACGAGTTCGATGGTGCGACCGGGGCGCACGACGTTCACGTCGATGCTGAATTCGCCGGAGCAGATCACCCCGAGCACGTCGAAAGAGGCCCGTGAAACCAGTTTGTCACTCGGCAGGCGACGCTCGATCTCGGCAAGCACGAGTCCCGACGCGGGAGCAAGGTGCTGTTCACCGGGTTGCCAGGCGCCCTGCGAGTGCATGGTCGACACGAAACGTGAAGGCGCAATACGGCGGTAATACGCGCGCGGAATCGGGGAGCCATCCTGGCCCAGATGGCGGTTTTCGGCTTTTGGCATGGATCGGGATATTCGCGGGGAGGACAACGTGGGGCCTGCACCCGGCCACGCGGAACCGGACGACAGGCCACCATCTGCTGGCGTGGCAGTATATCAGTCGACCCGTGCCGTCGGTCGCTCACCCACGCAGCGGAAGCACGATCCCGATGGCGATGAAAATGGCGCCGCAGGTCCGGTTGAACGTCTTGCCGGCTTTTGCCAGCCAGCGCGCGATGCGGTGGGCGAGGATGGCAAGGGTCAACTCCACGGCGAATTCGATGGATACGAACGTCGTGGCCATGATGACGAACTGGTCGAACGTGCTGCGCGCCGGGTCGACGAATTGCGGCAGGAACGCGGCAAAAAAGAGGATGCCCTTGGGATTGGTCGCCGCCGCCAGAAACCCGCGCTGGAACAGTGAAAAACCGGCGACATGGGTGACCTGGCGCGTAGGGTCGAGCGCAATGGGCGGTGAGCGCCAGACCTGGATGCCGAGCCAGACCAGGTACGCGCCACCGGTCCATTTGAGGACGGTCAGCAGGCCGACCGACGCCTGCAGGACCGCGGCGACGCCAAACATCGACAACGCAATGATCATCACGAAACCCACGGTCCCGCCCGACAACGTGAACAGAGCCTTGCGGCGTCCGTGCAGGGCGCCATGGGTCAACGCAAGCAGGCTGTTCGGGCCCGGCGCGAGCGACAGGCCAATCGCCGCGGCGGTGTAGATCAGCCAGATATGGAACGACATGATGCACCCATCGTGATGGTCGGCATGCCACGCCCGGCGTGGCGACAGGCCCGCTACCGGCTCGCGGACGGCGACTGATGTTCGGAGTCCTGTCACCGGCAGTATGCGCGCGCCACGTTTCGACGACAACGCGGCGATCAGCTGACCCGTGTGGCTCAGGCAAAGCGGCCATCAGCATTACGATATCTGGCCGCATGCATCGCGGCATGCACGCGCCAACACCTCCAAATCCGTTAACATGACAGCCCTTGCAGGCCACATGCGTCCCCCTGCGTCCCGTGTTGCTGCCGGACCCTGATCCATGCATTTTCTCCACTTTCGTTCCCGTCGTCGTGCCGTTCATCGGCGCGCGTCGCGTTCCGTTGCGGCCTTTTTGGGCGCGGTATTTCTGATCGCACCGGCATTGGCGTGTGCACAGGCGCCATACCTGACCTTGCGTATCGGCGACAAGGTTCCCGATGCGTTGTCGCAGCAATTGCGCTCCGCCAGCCTGCGCGACCTCGGCAAGGCGCCGGCCCCGGACGTGAACAACCTCATTCCCGTTCCGGACGCCAAGCCGGGCCAGGGCAAGCCACTGGTGCTGTACGTGGGCGCCGAATTCTGTCCTTACTGCGCGGCCGTGCGCTGGCCGCTGGTGATGGCGCTGATGCGTTTTGGCCGCTTCACCGGGCTGGAGGTCTCGCGTTCCAGTTCGAGCGATGCGTACCCCAATACGGCCACCTTCAGCTTCGTCCACGCGAAATACACGAGCCAATGGATCGATCTGCAGACCGTCGAGGTCAGCGACCGCGACCAGCACCCGCTGCAAAAACCCACGCACGAACAGCTCGCCCGCTTCAGGCGCTTTGACAAGGCGCCGTACACGCACTATCCGGGATCCATCCCGTTTCTCGATCTCGGCGACCGCTGGATACAGGTCGGCTCACCCGTCCCGCCGGACCTGTACAAGGGCCTCGGCTGGTATGACGTGGCCAGCCAGATCGACAGCGGCAAGGGCGCGCTCTGGGCCGCCGTACTGGGAGAGGCCGACCGCCTGACGCGCAAACTGTGCATCATGACGAATGGCCAGCCGGCCAAGGTGTGCAGCGCGTTGCC
>CAYOEF010000002.1:25947-44317 GCA_964402805.1 uncultured Rhodanobacteraceae bacterium
CAGGTTTTCGTGCGTGGCGAAGGTGCGTGGCTGGAGGACCAGGCCGGCAAGCGGTATCTCGATTTTGTCCAGGGCTGGGCAGTCAATTGCCTCGGCCATGGGCATCCGGCCATCGTGCGTGCACTTGAGGACCAGGCGCGCCGGCTGATCAATCCGTCGCCGGCGTTCTACAACCAGCCGTCGATCGAGCTGGCAGGCCGGCTTGTCGGGGCGTCGTGCTTCGATCGCGTGTTTTTCGCCAACAGCGGTGCCGAAGCCAATGAAGGCGCGATCAAGCTGGCGCGCAAATGGGGCCAGGTGAACCGTGGCGGCGCCTACAAGATCATCACCTTCGACCATGCCTTCCACGGCCGCACGCTGGCAACCATGTCCGCGTCCGGCAAGCCGGGCTGGGACCGCAAGTTCGCACCCCAGGTAGACGGCTTTCCAAAGGCGGATCTCAACGACCTGGATTCAGTGCGCGCGCTCATCGATGACGATACTGTGGCGGTCATGCTGGAACCGGTGCAGGGCGAGGCTGGTGTCATCCCCGCCACGACCGAATTCCTGCAACAACTGCGCGAACTGACGCGCGGGCAGGGCATGCTCCTGATCGTCGATGAGGTGCAGACCGGCATGGGCCGCACCGGCCGCCTGTTCGCTTACCAGCATGCGGGTATCGAGCCGGACATCATGACGCTCGGCAAGGGCATTGGCGGTGGCGTGCCACTGGCCGCCTTGTGCGCAACGGAAACCGTGAGCTGCTTCGAGCACGGCGACCAGGGCGGCACGTACAACGGCAATCCCTTGATCACGGCGGTTGGCGTCGCGGTTTTCGACGTGCTCACCGAACCGGGATTCCTGGATGGCGTCAATGCACGTGCCGAGCAGCTTGCCGAAGGCCTTGCCCGGCTCGCCACGAAGTGGAGCATGCCGGGGGAACGCGGGCGTGGCCTGTTGCGCGCGCTGGTCATGGACCGGAACGATGGTCCGGCGCTGGTCGCGGCGGCACGCGAACGCGCGCCGGAAGGCCTGCTGCTGAACGCGCCGCGACCGAACCTGTTGCGTTTCATGCCTGCCCTCAACATCCCGCCCGACGAGATCGATCGCATGCTGCAATGGCTGGATGTGCTCGTTGGAACAGTACGCCACTGACTGACCGCGTGGTTCCAACCCACTAACGCGTGCCGATACCGTTCACACGCACCACGGGGCAATTGGCGCGGATCGCGGGGCTGGCATCCGTACCTGTATACTTCACTTGATCGAGGTGACAACAACGCGCGTCCACAACGGGGAGACCGCCGTGACCGAGTCAACGGAAAACACTTCGCCACCTGCCGCATCGACACCATCGCCACCGCCCGAGGGAAATACGTCGGTCCCCGTCGGGGAAGAGCGTACATGGGGCATGTTTGCGCACCTGTCGTCACTGATCGGCGGCCTGCTGACCAGCGCACTGGGCGGCGGCTGGGGCTGTTTCATTGGCCCGCTGGTGGTGTGGCTGATCAAGAAAGACACCATGCCCTTCGTGGATGACCAGGGCAAGGAAGCGCTCAATTTCAACATCACCATCGCCATCATCTCGCTGGCCTTGCTGGTGCTGTCGGTCGTCACCCTGGGCATTGGCCTGGTGATCGCGATTCCGCTGTGGATCATCCTTGGCATTTGCTGGCTGGTGTTCACCATCATCGCGTCGGTCAAGGCGAATGGCGGCCAGGCGTATCGCTATCCACTGACGTTCCGTTTTTTGAAATAAATAGACGCACCGCGTGCGGGGCATGATCGGGCGCGCATGACGCCCGGCCAATCCGGTATTGGCGTCGCGTATCATGTCGACCCCAATCGCGACGCGTTTGGGTGATCCGCTCCCATGCCACCGGGCATGATGGTGCCGCGACATGCTTTCGTCCGGATCCACGCATGACTTCAACACAACACGAATCACTTGCCATCCTGGGTTACGGACGGTTCGGCACCGCGCTGGCAGGCCTGCTGCAAGAGGCGGGATACGCGGTGCGTGTCTTCGACCCGACGGCGAAGGTTCCCGCTGCCCTGGCGGCCCCCTCGCTCGAGGCCGCCGTCCGGAACGCCACGTGGATCGTGCTGGCAATGCCCGTCGCGCGCATGCGCGGGGTCCTGCTCGCGTTGCGGCCGCTGCTCGGTGCCGGACAGACGGTGATCGACGTCGGCAGCGTCAAGCAACGCCCCTGTGCGTGGATGGATGAAATCCTGGGCGCGGACATTCCCCACGCGGGAACCCACCCGCTGTTCGGACCCCTGAGCCTGGCGCGCGGCGATCGCCCGCGCCGGACCGTGCTGTGCACCAGCGCACTGCATCCGGAGGCGGCGGTGCGGACACGCAGGCTCTTTGAAGCGCTCGATTGCGAGGTCATCGATCACGACCCCGCATTGCATGACCGCAAGATGGCGCAGACGCACGCGATGACGTTTTTCATCGCCAAGGCGCTCGTGGACATGGGGGTTGGCGAGGACCTTTCGATGGCGCCGCCGTCGTTCCAGGGCCTGAGCCACATGCTGGACGCGGTGCGTGGCGACGCCGGCCACCTGTTTGCGACCATCCAGCGCGAGAACCCCTACGCGGCCGAAGCCCGTGCAGACCTGATACGGCACCTGCAGGCCATCCACCAGCACCTGGAGTCGGATGCGGATGATGTACTGGCCATTCCCGAGGGCGGTCATTCATAGCGCAGGTGGACCGACCAGGTGCCGCCTGCGCGCGTCACATCATCTCGAAAACGCCCGCGGCACCCATGCCGGTACCGATGCACATGGTGACCATGCCATACCTGAGTTGTCGCTGCTGCATGCCATGGACCATGGTTGCGATGCGAATGGCGCCGGTCGCGCCGAGGGGATGACCAAGCGCGATGGCGCCACCGTGCGGGTTGACCCTGGCCGGGTCCAGTCCGAGATCGTGGATGACCGCCAATGACTGTGCCGCGAAGGCCTCGTTGAGCTCGATCCAGTCCAGGTCGTCCTGTTTCACGCCGGTGGCGGCAAGCGCCTTGGGGATGGCTTCCCTGGGACCGATGCCCATGATTTCCGGCGGCACGCCCGCCACGGAAAATCCGACAAAGCGCGCCAGCGGCGTGAGGCCGTAATCCTTGATGGCCTGTTCACTGGCCACCATGACCGCCCCCGCACCATCGGACATCTGTGAGGAATTGCCGGCGGTGACGCTGCCATCGGCCTTGAAAACGGGACGCAGGCGGGCCAGGACCTCCGGGGTCGACCCCGGGCGCGGGCCTTCGTCCCGGGCGATGACGCGCCGGTCTTCGCGCACACTGCGGTTCTCGATGTCAGGGTAGCGATCGTCGAGCTGGAACGGCGAGATCTCGGCCTTGAAGGCGCCTTCCGCCTGCGCCGCCAGTGCACGCCGGTGGCTTTCGGCGGCAAACGCATCCTGTGCCTCGCGACTCACCTTCCAGCGCGTGGCCACGTTTTCGGCGGTAATGCCCATGCCGTAGGCGATGCCTTCGTCGTCGAAAATGGCCGGGTTCATCTGCACACGGTGCCCCATCATGGGCACCATGCTCATCGATTCGGTACCGCCGGCCAGCACGAGGTCGGCCTCGCCAAGGCGGACGCGGTCGGCGGCCATCGCGACTGCCTGCAGGCCGGACGAACAAAACCGGTTCACCGTGACGCCGGGCACGGTGTCCGGCAAACCGGCCAGCAGCAGGCCAATGCGCGCCACGTTCATGCCTTGCTCGGCCTCGGGCATGGCGCAACCGATGATGACGTCGTCAATGCGCGCCGTGTCGATGCCGGCACACTGGCCAAGGACGGCGCGGATCACATGTGCGAGAAGATCGTCCGGGCGCGTATTCCGGAACACGCCGCGTGGCGCCTTGCCGACCGGGGTGCGGGTGGTGGCGACGATGTAGGCATCCTGGATTTGCTTGGGCATGGCGTTCCTCTCGTTCGTCGGTCCGGCGAAAACCCGATCCGTGGGGCGCTCTCGAATCCTGGCGCCGGTCCCGTTTGTTTCCGTCGATCAATTGCGCAGCGGCTTGCCCGTTTGCATGGTGTGGGCGATACGCGCCTGCGTCTTTTCCGTCTGGGCCAGGGCGAGGAAGTGCCGTCGCTCCAGGTCCAGCAGCCACTGTTCGTCGACCTCGCTGCCGCGTTCGACCTGGCCACCACACAAGGTGCCGGCAATGCGGCTGGCGATGTCGAGGTCATGCTCGGAAATGAAATGGCCGGCGAGCAGGTTGACGAGTTTGGCCTTCAGCGTTGCCGTGCCGACATCGCCGGCGACCTTGATGCGGCGCGCGGGCAGGGGCGGGCGATAGGCGGATTCGGACAGGGCCAGCGCTTCGGCCTTGGCAACGTACAAAAGCTCGTTGACGTTGGGAACGATGACATCGGACTCACGCAGAAGCCCCAGGTCCTTCGCTTCCAGTGCCGATCCCGAGGTCCTGGCCATGGCGACGGTCTCGAAGGGGCGCTGGATGTTCCCGAAAGTGTCACCCACGGGCGAGTTCGACGCGCGCACGGCCAGTTCCTTGAGCCCGCCACCGGCCGGCAGCAGGCCCACGCCGGCTTCGACCTGGCCCACCCATGATTCCAGCGCGGCCACGCTTCGTGCCGCATGCATCTGGATCTCGCAGCCGCCACCCAGGACGAGGCCGCGCAGCGCGGCCACCACCGGGACAAGGGCGTACTTGATACGCGTGCTGGTGCGTTGGAAGTTGGCGACCATCGCCTCCAGTTCGGCCAGCTTTCCATGCTGCAACAGGGCGAGCACGCCCTTGAGGTCGGCGCCGGCTGAAAATGGTCCCTCCGGCTGCCACACGACCAGCGCGCGCAGGCGCTCCTCGGCGGTGTCGACGGCCTTTTGCAAGCCATCGAGCACCGCGTCGTTGATGGTGTTCATCCGGGTCTTGAATGACACGATGCCGACGTCATCATCGTCGAGCACCCACAGGCGGACGCCCTCGTTCTCCCAGATGTTCGTGCCTTCGCGGCGCGGCTCGCCAACAATGGTGTCCGGAAACAGCTGGCGCGCGTACACGGGGTGGGGCGGGCGCGCAACCCTGCGATGGTTCGCCGGGGCATAGGACCCGTCGGTATCGTGGACGCTTTTGCGGCCGTCGAGCACCCAGTCCGGCAGCGGCACCTGACCCATCGCCTTGCCCGCGGCGATGTCCTCCGCCACCCAGTGCGCAATCTGCTGCCAGCCGGCGTGTTGCCACGTTTCGAATGGACCGAGTTGCCAACCGTAGCCCCAGCGCATGGCAAGATCGACGTCACGCGCCGTGTCGGCGATGGCGGCGAGGTGAAAGGCGCTGTAATGGAACAGGTCGCGGAAGATTGCCCACAGGAACCGGGCCTGTGTGTTGCCGCTCTCGTGCAGCGCCTTGAACCGCGCGCGCGGGTCGTCCAGCGCAAGGATGCCGGCCACCGCATCCGAAGCCTTCTGCACGGCCGGGCGATACGTGTCCTGTGCCGGGTCCAGCACGGTGATGCCGTCACGCGACTTGCGGTACACGCCGCCACCGGTCTTCTGGCCCAGGGCTCCCTGCCTGATGAGTTGCCCGAGCCACACCGGAATGGTGAAGTACGGATTCCACGGGTCGTCGGGGAGCGTGTCGTGCATCGTTTCCACGACGTGCGCCAAGGTATCCAGCCCGACCACGTCGGCCGTACGGTACGTCGCGCTTTTGGCCCGGCCTATGGCGGGGCCGGTCAGCGCGTCCACGACGTCAAACCCGAGGCCGTATTGCGCCGTGTGATGCAGTGTCGAGAGGATGGAAAACACCCCGATGCGATTGCCGATGAAGTTGGGGGTGTCGCGCGCATACACTACGCCCTTGCCCACGCAACGGGTCAGGAATGCTTCCAGGCCCTTCAACATGTCACGGTCCGTCGTTGCGGCGGGGATGACCTCGACCAGGTACATGTAGCGCGGCGGGTTGAAAAAATGGATGCCGCAGAATCGCGCGCGCAGATGCTCGGGCAGCGCCGTGACCAACGCGTTGATCGAAAGGCCGGACGTGTTGGATGCGATCACGGCATGATCGGACAGGTAGGGTCCCACTTTGGCGTAAAGGTCTTGCTTCCATTCCAGGCGTTCGGCGATCGCCTCGATCACCAGGTCGCAGTCCGCCAGGCAATTGAGGTCCGAATCGTAATTGGCGGCAGTGATCGCGCCGCCAAGGGCCGGGGTGGCGAGGGGCGCCGGCTTGAGGGCGCCAAGGTGCTTGATGGCCTTGGCAACGATGCCGTTCGCCGGGCCCTCGGGTGCCGGCAGGTCGAACAACACCGTGTCGACACCCACATTGGTCAGCTGCGCGGCGATTTGCGCGCCCATGACACCGGCACCGAGCACGGCGGCCTTGCGGATCTTCAGCGATTTGCCCATGCGTGCCTCCAAAATGGCCCAGGTGACGAACGTCTCGATCGGCGCGTGGTACGGCTTGCGCATGCCGGTGGCGATACGATGCCGGAAGTCGGCGCGGATGCCCGCCACGCGCGTCCCTTGGTAATGAACCCTGCCGGACGCACGCCGAACCGACGACGCTTCAGTATAGTTCCGATCTGCCGTTCGCCAGTCCACTGCGTGGCCCTTCACGGCACGGCGATATCCCGGATGCGCGGGCCGCGCCGTTTTGGCGAAGCGTGTGCAATACCCCGCAAGCGGCTGTTACCGCTTGCAATTCGGGCCAGTTCTGTCACCATTTGCAGATCGTGTTTTACGTGCAACATATGGACGTGGCGCGGGGGTACGGCGGGTTCGCGGCGGGTGAACGACAATGACAAAAAGCCACCGTCGGCAGCGTTGCGGCGCAACCGTACCGAACGCCGGCGATCGTGTGGCCGGCACTGGCGCGGCGGCGTTCGCCGTGAAGCATCGAACGCGGGTTGGGGCGGATGCTGTCCCATTCTCAACCGACATTTTCTTGAATCAACATTGAACTCCTGGAGCTGATTTATGGCGTTGGAACGCACCTTGTCCATTGTCAAACCCGATGCGGTAGGCAAGAACCTGATCGGCGAGATCTACAGCCGCTTCGAAAAGGCCGGCCTGCGCATCGTCGCGGCGCGGATGAAACACCTCGGCAAGGAGGAAGCCGAAGGGTTTTATGCGGTCCATCGGGGACGTCCGTTCTTCGACCCACTGGTCGCGTTCATGACGTCGGGCCCCGTGATGATCCAGGTGCTGGAAGGCGAGAATGCCATCGCCCGCAACCGCGAGTTGATGGGGGCCACCAATCCCGCGGATGCGGCACCGGGGACGATCCGCGCCGACTTTGCGCAATCCATCGAGGCCAACGCGGTCCATGGTTCCGATGCGCCGGAGACGGCAAGGACCGAAATTGCCTATTTCTTCAGTGATTCGGACATCTGCCCGCGTTGAGGTGTCGGTGTTGCAAACCGTGACTGGGCCCGAAAAAATCAACCTGCTGGATCTGGACCGCCAGGGCCTGCGCGCGTTTTTCGTCGATCTGGGCGAAAAGCCGTATCGTGCCGACCAGGTGATGAAGTGGATCTACCATCACCTCGTTTCCGATTTCGAGGCGATGACCGACCTTGGCAAGGCGCTGCGTACGCGACTCGCCGAAACCAGCCACATCGGCCCGCCACGGACAATCCTCGAAAAGGCCTCGCGCGACGGGACCCGCAAGTGGCTGCTGGGCATGGATGGCGGCAACGCCATCGAGACGGTGTACATACCGGAGCCGGCGCGGGGAACCTTGTGCGTATCCTCCCAGGTGGGCTGTGCGCTCAACTGCCGTTTCTGTTCCACCGGGGCGCAGGGATTCAATCGCAACCTGTCCACGGCCGAGATCATCGGCCAGGTCTGGGTGGCGGCGAAACAGCTGGGCAACGTACCACACCAGAACCGCCGTATTACCAACGTGGTGATGATGGGCATGGGTGAGCCCCTGGCCAATTTCGACAACGTCGTCCGGGCCATGGACCTGATGCGTGACGACCTGGGGTTTGGCCTGGCCAACAAGCGGGTCACGCTTTCCACGTCCGGCATGGTCCCGCAGATCATCAAGCTCGCGGACGTGGCGGACGTGTCGCTCGCCGTGTCGCTGCATGCCGCCAACGACGCCTTGCGCACCCGGCTCATGCCAATCAACAAGCGCTACCCGATCGCCGACCTGCTCGATGCATGCCGCTATTACCTGTCCACGCGGCCACGGGCAACCATCACGTTCGAATACACGCTGATGAAGGGCGTGAACGACCAGCCGGAGCATGCGCGTGAGCTCGTCAAGCTAATGCGGCAAATCCCGTCCAAGGTGAACCTGATCCCGTTCAACCCGTATCCGGGCACGGTATTCGCACGCTCGACGCCGGAGGCCATTGACGCCTTCCAGCGCATCCTCAACGCGGCGGGACTCGTTGCGCCGGTGCGCCGCACACGCGGCGATGACATTGACGCCGCATGCGGCCAGTTGAAAGGGCAGGTGGTGGATCGTACCCGCCGGCATGCACGCTTCCTCCAGGAGGCCACGGAGGCCGCGCATGCGGCATGACTTCGGCTTGCACTGGGTGGTGCCGATCGCGGGGATGCTCCTGCTCACCGCATGCGTCAGCGGCACCGGCCCGGGCATGCAGCGTGCGGACACACCCTCGGCGCGGGAAGATGCCGCACGCATCCATACCGAACTGGGCCAGAACTATTTGCGCGAGGGCAAACTGGAGCTGGCATTGAACAAGTTGCAGACGGCGCTCAGTTTCGATCCGGACTATGCGCCCGCGCACACGGTGCTCGGGGCCCTGTATACGCAAATCGGCAAAACGGCCAAGGCGGAGGCGGAGTATCGGCGCGCCGCGCAGATCAAACCCAAGGATGGTGACACCAACAACAATCTGGGTGTATTCCTGTGCCGCGAAGGCAAGACGCAGGAGGGCATGCTGTATCTGCAACGCGCGGTGGATGACCCGTTCTACAAGACGCCCGTGACGGCATGGACCAACGCGGGTATCTGCCAGATCACCGCGGGCCAGTACAAGGCCGCCGAGGCGAAGCTGGACAAGGCCCTGCACATCGACCCACAGTACCCCGAGGCGCTTTACCAGATGGCCAAGGCCTTGCACCTGGAGGGTGATGACTTTCGGGCCAGCGCGTACGTACAGCGGTATCAGGCGGTGGGCAAACCGGACCCAAGGGTGCTCAAGCTCGGTTACGTGGTGGAAGCACGTCTGGGGAATCTCGACATCGCGCGCGATTACGCGCGCCAGTTGCACAGCAAGTTTCCGGATTCGAAGCAGGCGCGCGCAGTGGGCTACCCGACGTCCCCGTGAGGTGTCCTCTCAGCCGGTGGCGCAGCGTGGGGACCTGCGACCAGTGAAATTCATGGCCCGCCCGGGTAACGGGCAGGCAAAAGACGACAGGTGAAGGCGTGGAAACAACACAGACGACGAACGAACCGCGTGAAGTGCAGTTTGGTCGAACGCTGCGCTCTGCCCGCGAAGCATCCGGCCTGGACCGGGACGCGTGTGCACGCGCGTTGCGGCTTCCCGTGCGTATCGTGCGGCGGCTGGAAGAGGGCGATTACGCCGGAATGCACCCCGTATTCCTGCGGAACTACCTGCGCACGTACGGTCAATACGTCGGGGTGCCGGACGACATACTGCACAAGGCGATCGTGATCCTGGCTCCGGATACGAACGCGCCGGAACTGGTTTCCACCGGAGGCGTGTCACACTCGCGATTCTTGTGGCAGCGCTATACGACGGCGGCGACATATGTGGTGTTGACTGCCGTCATCGTCGTGCCGCTGGTGTGGTTGGGCCTGCAGGATGGCGTAACGCACAAGCCCGCGCCGCTCAACAAGTCGTTCAGCACGGTCGTCGCCACCGCAAAAGACGCGGGTGTGCGTGTCGAGGGGTCGACGAAAGCGGCGCGGGCCGACACCAGCACGAGTCAAACGCAGACGCAGGCTGCCACGTCGGGCGAAACCGCGCACGCCACGCCCGCCCCGAACGCCGCGGAGGATGCCACCAGCCGGCCGTTGATGGCGTCCATGGCGCCCTTTTCCGCGCTGGACGACGCCAATGTGGTCCAGCCGTTGACACCAACACAGGCACACCCGGAAACACGGCCATCGGCGCCGGTACAGGCCACGGCGAATTCGACGCCGGCATCACCGGCGACCCCGGCACGGTCAACGACGCCGAACATCCAGGCACCGCCTCAGGTCCATACGCTGCAGATCACGTTGACCAAGCCCTGCTGGATCGCCATTACCACCGACGACGGGACGCGCCTTGCGTACGGCCTCCTGCAACCAGGTACGACGCACACCTACCGCAGCAGCCAGACGATGCATGTGACAGTGGGCAACAGTTCCGGCGCGACCGTGACCCTGGACGGCCACGCGTTTGACCTTTCGCCGTACCTGCACGCCAACGTAGCCCGGTTCCATGTCGATGGCGCGGCTGATTCAACGACCGGCAGTGCCGGCTAGCGGGACCACGATCCTGACCGTACTTGTACCATCACCGTCGCAAACGGGACTCGCGTCCGGTATTCTTGGGCGGTTTTGGTGCATCGGCCGGCGACGGCCGTGGCATTGCGCCGGGCCCTGAATTCGTCGGGACATTACTTTTTCCGTTTGGGTGAACATGCATGGCGTATGACGACTACGAACAGAGTGAACGCGTGCGGGAATGGCTGCGTCACAACGGCCTTTCCATCATCGTGGGCATTGTGGTCGGACTGGCCCTGATCTTTGGCTATCGCATGTGGCAGCACCACCGTACCGAGGTCAAGGCCGAGACCGCCACGCAGTTTGCCCTGATCCGCAACAGCTGGGACGCCGGCAAGGCTTCGGAAGCCAATACCCTGACCGACAGCCTCCTCGCCAACCACGCCGACAGCGCGTACGCCGTATTCGCGGCAGCGTTGCGCGCGCAGCACGAACTGGACAACGGAAAGACCGATGACGCCATCAAGTCGCTTGAATGGGCCGTGGCGCACGCATCCTCGAAGCCCCTCAAGTACTTGTCGACGATTCGCCTCGCGCGCGTGCAACTTGCCGCCGGGCATGCGCAGCAAGCCCTCGGCACGCTGAAATCGCTTCCGGCCGGTACGTACCCCGGCATGAGCGCCGCACTGCATGGCGACGCGCTGGTCAAGCTGGGTCGCCCCGACGAGGCACTCCCGTATTACCAGCAGGCCATGCAGGCCTACAAGCCGGATACGTTGCAGCACCACGCGCTGGCGATGAAACTCGAGAATCTGCCGCCTGCCGCCGCCAAAGGCGCCACGGGCGGGCACGGCACGCCGGCACCCGCTCCGGCCAAGAAGAAACAGGACGCATGATGAAACGCCTTGTATTCACGGTCATGGCGGCAGTCCTGGTGCTGGCCGCATGCTCCCAGAGCGCGAACATCAAGCCGCCGCATGAACTGGTCGAGTTCACACCGCAGGCGACGGTCACCCGGCTCTGGAAGACCTCGGTCGGCGACGGCGCAGGCGACTCGGGAATCCGCATGCGTCCGGCGTATTCCGATGGCGTGGTGTACGCCGCCGCGATCGACGGCACGATCGCCGCGTTCGACGCGACCAACGGCGATACTGTCTGGCGGAAACATTCACGTACCCACGGCTGGTTTGGCTGGGGCGACTCCGACCGCAAGGACGCCTTTTATTCGGGCGGCCCGGCGGTCGCCAACGGCCTGCTGGTCATCGGCACGAAAGACGGCCACGTCTATGGCTTGAGCGCTAGCGATGGCAGCCAACGCTGGGTTGCCACCGTGTCGGCCGGCGTGCTGTCCACGCCGGCGATCGCCGGGAACCGCGTGGTGGTGCGCACCAACGATGGCAAAGTCACCTGCCTGAATGCCGCGGACGGCAGCACCGAATGGGTTTATGACCAGGGCATCGTGCCGTTGCTGAGCCTGCGTGGAAACGGCGACGTGCTGGTCACCAACGGTGTCGTGTTTTTCGGCAGCGATGACGGCAAGCTGGTGGCGCTGCGCCTGGAGACGGGCGACAAATTGTGGGCCATGCCGCTCGCCAGCGGCGAGGGCAGCACGGACATCGAGCGCATGGACGACGCCGATGGCGCCATATTGATCCACGGCCACACGCTGTACGCGGCCGCCTACCACGGGAACGTGGTCGCAGTGGACGGACCCAGCGCGCGCCGGCTGTGGGAGGACGGGTTGTCCACCTATGCATCGATGGCGGTGGACGACCATATGCTGGTTGCCGTCGACAGTGCATCCAATGTCTGGGCGTTCGATCCGGCGACGGGCAGCAATCTCTGGAAACAGGACAAGCTTGCCTGGCGATGGCTGAGCGGGCCGGCGATCCAGGACGGCTACGCGGTGGTTGGCGACCTTGAAGGCTACCTGCACTGGTTGAGCCCAAGTGATGGCCATTTCGTGGCCCGCAAACGCCTCTCGCACGATGCCATTCGCGCGCAACCGCTCGTTGTCGACAATGTGGCCTACGTCATGGACGTGGCAGGCCATCTGGCGGCATATACGATAACCGCCGGCAAGCCCTGATTTCCTGCCTGGCAAGGCGCCGTGCAACCTGACGGCGCCGTGTGATGCTTGCGGGGCGGTTGGCCGTCGAACGCGTCGCACAGGGTATATCCGCAAACGACGCAGCGCCCTCTGGCGTGGCTGCGGGAGTGTTCACATGTTGCCAGTGGTTGCCCTGGTAGGTCGCCCAAACGTCGGAAAGTCAACCCTCTTCAACGTGTTGACGCAAAGCCGTGATGCGCTCGTGGGCGATTTGCCGGGCGTCACGCGCGACCGCCACTACGGGATCTGCCGCCTGGGGGAATGCCCGTTCGTCGTGGTCGACACCGGCGGGCTCGCCGACGAGCAATGTGGTCTGGATGCCTTGACCGCCAACCAGGTCCGCCTGGCCATTGCCCAGAGCGATGCCGTCGTGCTGCTGGTCGATGCACGCGATGGCCTGCTGGCGCGCGACCACGACATCCTCGGCGAGTTGCGACGCAGCGGCAAGCCGGTGCTCCTTGCCATCAACAAGATGGATGGCCTGGATGACGCGATGGCCAGCGCGGAATTCGCGCCGTTGGGGTTTCCGGATCCACTGCTGTTGGCAAGCGCGCACAATCGCGGCAACGCCGCCTTGTTGCAGGCATTGCGGCCGCATCTGCATATGGTGGACACCGCGGCCGGCATGCCCGATGACGCCGACGCCGACGCGGGCATCCGGGTGGCGATCATCGGCCGCCCGAATGCAGGCAAATCGACACTCGTCAACCGCCTTCTCGGCGAGGAACGGTTGCTCGTGTCCGACCAGGCCGGAACCACGCGCGATGCCATCCACGTGGCGCTCGAGCGGGATGGCCGGCGCTATACGTTCATCGATACCGCCGGAATCAGGCGCCGGGCGCGCACCCACGAAGCCATCGAAAAGTACAGCGTCATCAAGGCCATCCAGTCCATTGCGGCAGCACACGTCGTCGTGGTCATGGTCGATGCGCGCGAGAACCTGGCCGATCAGGATCTTGCCCTGATCGGCCAGGTGCTGGAGCAGGGAAGGGCGCTGGTCATTGCCTGCAACAAGTGGGATGGCATGGATGCCTACGCCCGCGAGCAATGCATCCGTGCACTCGACCGGCGCCTGGCCTTCGTTGCCTGGGCGAAGCGGGTATTCATTTCCGCCCTGCACGGATCGGGCCTGGCTGAACTGATGGAAGCCGTCAACGCGGCGCATGCCGCGGCAAACCGCAAAATGACGTCATCCCAATTGACGCGCACCCTCGAAAACGCATGCACGGCGCACCAGCCGGCCATGGTGCGTGGGCATACGCCCAAACTGCGCTACGCACACCCGGGCGGACACAATCCACCCGTGATCGTGATCCACGGCACACGCACCAAGCACATCACCGACGCGTATCGGCGCTACCTCGAGAACACCTTCCGCAAGCACTACCGCCTCGAAGGCACGCCGGTACGCATCGAGTTCCGCGACGGCGACAATCCCTTTGCCGGCCGCCGCAATGAATTGACCGACTCCCAAAAGCGCAAGCGCCAACGCATGATTCGCCATGCGAAACGGCGCGCGCGACACTGAGCGGGCGGCGACGGATCAATACCCTTCGAATTCCTCGGTACGGATGTTGTCCTCGTCAACGTCGATATCCACCAGCAGTTCGCGCATGGCGCGCACCATGCCGGCCGGTCCGGACAGGTAATAGAGCGGGGCCGACAGGTCCGGCACGTGACGTTTGATCATGTCGCCCGTGACGTACCCGTGTTCGATCGCCGGGTCGCTCGACGTCTCCTGGCTGTAGGTCTGCACGAAGCGGAAGTTCGGGTTTTCAGCCTGGAATTTCCTGAGATCGTCCACGAATGGCGCGTAGGCCGCCGTGCGGTTTGAAAACAGCAGCGTGAGCTTGTGATCGGTTTTGTCGTGCGTGGCTTGTGCGACCATGCTGCGCACCGGCGTGATGCCGATGCCGCCGATGATGAACACTACGGGCATCGACGGATTCTTGCGCAGGGTAAAGTCCCCCCAGACCGCCTCGATCTTGATGTCCGATCCATCCGGTACGTCACGGATCGCATTCTTGAAAGGCGTATCCCGCATGCGGGTCGCAGCCGCCAGATACGGCTCATACGGCGCGCTGGCAAACGAAAAGCCGTGCACGTGGGTGCTTTTTTCGGCGCCTGGTTTGGCATCCAGGATAATGTCGAAAAACTGCCCGGCACGGAATGTGAAGCCTTCGGGTTTCTCGATGAAAAACGCCATCGTCCCTTCGGCAATCGTTTGCTTGCGTACAAGCTTGACATCATAAACAGCCATGACTGGCCTCCTCAGCGGTGAGCATGAACCCTGAAACCATCGATCCACCGTCTGGGGAGCCAAGCCTGAATGCAGCCCGCCCCGGCCTTGCGCCACCTTGCCCCAGGCTGTCGGGATTGTGCACGCATATTATAGGTCGCCGGCCCCGGCCGCGCCGACCCCGGACGTGATGGGCCCACCACGGGAGTTGCAAGGGCACGCGTGCGCGCGATGGCCGTGACCCGCACATCGCAAGGTCGCAAACATGCACGTTTGTGCATCGGCGCGTGAATGAACATAATGCAGCCACTTCACCTTAGACGAATTCCCATGACTGCACGCATTCTTGATGGCAAGCGACTCGCCGGCCACCTGCTGGAACGGATTGGCCGGCGCGTGACCGAGCGCGTTTCAAGAGGCCTTGCAGTTCCGGGACTGGCCGTCGTACTGGTCGGCAGCGACGCGGCATCGGCCGTTTACGTGCGCAACAAACGCCGCGCGTGCGCGCAGGTCGGGTTCGAATCGTTCGACTACGATCTCCCCGCCGACACCAGCCAGGAGGACTTGTTCGCACTGATCGACAAACTGAACGCCGACCCCGCCGTCCATGGCATCCTGGTGCAATCACCGTTGCCTCCGCAGATTGACGAGGACGCCCTTGTCGACAGGATCGACCCGCACAAGGACGTCGACGGTTTCCACGCAACCAACATGGGCCTGCTGGTCCTGCAGCGCCTGGGGCTGCGGCCGTGTACGCCCAAGGGCGTGATGACGTTGCTCGCCGAAACCGGCACGCTGCTGAAGGGGAGCGACGCTGTGATCGTGGGGGTATCCAACCACGTTGGCCGCCCATTGGCCCTGGAACTGCTCATGGCGGGTGCGACGGTGACCTGTTGCCACCGCTTCACCCGCGATCTGGCCACGCACGTCGCGCGCGCCGACATCGTCGTCGTCGCCGTGGGCCACCCCGGCCTTATCAAAGGCGACTGGATAAAGCCTGGCGCCATCGTCATCGACGTTGGCATCAACCGGCTCGAATCGGGCAAGCTTGTCGGCGACGTCGACTATGAAGCTGCCGCGGAGAATGCATCGTGGATCACGCCGGTCCCCGGCGGCGTGGGCCCCATGACCGTGGCAACGCTGATGGAAAACACGCTGGAAGCCGCACAACTGCGCCAGAGTCCGGTGGAAGTCGTCGCCTGACCTGCGGCTGGATGCGCGTCCATCGCGGCTGGCGGCGATTCGGCCTGCGAGCGTATAATGGCGGGCTTTATCCGTGGGTATTTGGCCATGCGAATTCTTGCCGACGCACTCACTTTTGACGACGTCTACCTCGTTCCGGCGCACTCCAGCGTGCTGCCACACCAGGTGGACACCACGACCCAGCTGACCCGCGGCCTGCGCCTCAATATTCCCATCATTTCCGCGGCCATGGATACGGTGACCGAGGGACGCCTCGCCGTGACCATGGCCCAATGCGGCGGCATCGGCATCATCCACAAGAACATGACCATCGCCCAGCAGGCTGCCGAAATCCGCCTGGTGAAGAAGTTCGAGGCGGGCGTGATCCGCAATCCGCTCACCGTCGGGCCGCACGTTTCCATCCGCGACGTGATGGAGCTTACCCGTTCACACAATATTTCCGGCGTCCCGGTCGTCGACGGCGAACAACTCGTCGGCATCGTCACCAGCCGCGACATGCGCTTCGAGCGCAAGCCGGATGATCCCGTCCGCAACATCATGACGCGCAAGGACGACCTGGTCACGGTGCGCGAGGGCGCCAGCCGCCAGGAAGTGCTGGAACTGTTGCATCGGCATCGCATCGAGAAAGTCCTGGTGGTCAACGAGGACTTCCAGTTGCGTGGGCTGATCACTGTCAAGGACATCCAGAAGGCCACCGAAAACCCCAATTCGGCCAAGGACGGAAACGGCCACCTGTTGGCCGGTGCCGCCGTGGGCGCCGGCGGCGATACCGAGGCGCGCGTGGAAGCGCTTGTCGATGCAGGCGTCGACGTGCTGGTCGTCGACACCGCACACGGGCATTCCCGGTGCGTGCTGGAGCGTGTTGCCTGGGTGAAGAAGCATTACCCGTCGCTGCAGGTCATCGCCGGCAACATCGTAACCGGGGAAGCGGCGCTCGACCTGCGCGATGCGGGCGCTGACGCGGTCAAGGTCGGCGTCGGCCCGGGCTCCATCTGCACCACCCGCGTGGTGGCCGGCGTGGGCGTGCCGCAAATCACGGCGGTCGACATGGTGGTCAGTGCACTCAAGGACGATATCCCCGTCATTGCCGATGGCGGCATCCGTTATTCAGGCGACATCGCCAAGGCCATTGCCGCCGGCGCATCGGCGGTCATGCTTGGATCCATGCTCGCCGGCACCGAAGAGGCGCCTGGCGAAGTCGAGCTCTTCCAGGGACGTTCGTTCAAGAGCTATCGCGGCATGGGGTCGCTCGCCGCCATGCAGAAGGGCTCCAAGGACCGCTACTTCCAGGACGACACCGCGGCGGACAAGCTGGTTCCGGAGGGCATCGAAGGGCGGGTCCCGTACCGCGGGCCGGTACGCAATATCATCCACCAGATGATCGGCGGGCTGCGTGCCTCGATGGGCTACTGCGGTTGTCCGGACATTGCGACGATGCGCTCCAAGCCGCAATTCGTTCGTGTCTCCGCGGCCGGCCTGCACGAAGCCCATCCGCATGACGTCCAGATCACCAAGGAAGCCCCCAACTACCGCCTCGATTGATGATCCGGCGCACGCGACGCAGCCCTGGATAATTCCATGCCAACCAGCATCCACGAAGACAAGATCCTCATCCTCGACTTCGGCGCGCAGTACACCCAGCTGATTGCCCGCCGCATCCGCGAATTGGGCGTGTATTGCGAGGTATGGGCGTGGGACCACGATCCCGGGGCGATCGCGACCAGCGGTGTGAATGGAATCATCCTCTCCGGAGGGCCTGAAACAACCACGCTGGCGGATGCGCCGAAGGCGCCGCAAGTCGTATTCGATCTCGGCGTACCCGTATTGGGGATCTGCTATGGCATGCAGACCATGGCGGTGCAGCAGGGCGGACGGACGGCAGCCGCGGCGGCCAATGAATACGGCCGCGCGGAAGTCGACATTGTCGCGCCTTGTGCCCTTTTCGACGGCATGAATGACCACGCCGGCACGACGCCGCGACGGTTGGACGTGTGGATGAGCCACGGCGATCACGTCGAGGCGGTGCCTCCACACTTCAACGTGGTTGCGCGCACCGAGCGGGTGCCCATCGCGGCCATGGCCCATGTCGACAAACCCTGGTACGGCGTCCAGTTCCATCCCGAAGTGACACACACGGTCCAGGGCAGGGCGATCCTGGATCGGTTCGTAACCGGTATTTGCGGCTGCCGGCGCCTGTGGACCACCACCAGCATCATCGCCGATCGGGTTGCGTCGGTGCGCGAAGCGGTGGGCGACGAGCAGATCCTGCTTGGTCTTTCCGGCGGTGTCGATTCCGCCGTGGTGGCCGCCTTGCTGCATCGTGCCGTGGGCGATCGCCTGGTGTGCGTGTTCGTGGACACCGGGCTCCTGCGCTGGCAGGAAGGTGACCAGGTCATGGCCACCATGGCCGAACACATGGGG
>CAYOEF010000003.1:0-14421 GCA_964402805.1 uncultured Rhodanobacteraceae bacterium
GTACGTTCGGCGGCAAAACTTACATCATGCCAGTTTCGAGCTTGGCTTCGTCCGACATCATGGAATAGTTCCAGGGCGGATCGAACACGAGGTCGATATTAGCCTCGGACACCGTCGGAATCATCTCCAGCTTCTCACGCGCATCGTCGGTCATGATGTCACCCATGCCACAACCGGGGGCAGTGAGGGTGAGCTTTACATACACCGCACGCTTGCCGTCTTCGGTATGTTCCAGGCTCATGTCGTAGACAAGGCCAAGGTCGACCACATTGACCGGGATCTCCGGGTCGAACACGGTCTTCAACTGCTCCCACACTACCTTCTCGACATCCGCATCCGTGGCGTCGTCAGGCAAACGAAGAGGCTCGGGCGCCGCCTTGCCCAGCGCATCGTGATCCTCGCCGGCCACGCGAAACAGGTTGCCCTCCACGTAAATCGTGAAGCTGCCTCCCAATGCCTGGGTAATGTAGCCAACCTGGCCGGCTGGCAAGATCACGGGGTCACCCTGTGGCACCATGACTGCCGGGCAGTCACGCTGCAGGGTCACCGGTTCGCTGCTGACACTGAAACCACTCATATCACTCTCGGGCCATTGCAATGTGGGAGTGCGCTGCGGACAATCGCTCACGCGTGCTCCATTATGCCTGTACGCATGCGGTCGGCGCGGGCGCAAGTCAAGCGAATGCGAGTCGCGAGCAGTTAGAATGCTTGCTTTTGGCGTTTTTTCAATGCCCGAGGCAAGAGGCAGGCATGCGCGAAGCCTATTTCGCCGCACCGCGCGCGGAATCGTCTGCTGTGTCGCCGTGCTGGCGTTGGCCGTCGCGTTGGGCCTCGCCTGGCCGGCATTGTCCGTGCGCATGCCATCCGCCGAGTGGTGGTTTGCCCTGCCCGTCGGCATCATCATGGGCACGTGCATACCCTCATGTGTGGGTCGTGCGCGCGTGGCCGCGATGATATTGGCGGCGGGAGGTACGCTGTTGTGTGTGGTCTATGCAAAATGCCTGCACGTGGGGCTGGAACTGGCTGCCGTCATGGGACTCCCCTATCTGCACACCTTGCATCGGGCAGGCGCCGGCATGCTGCTCACGCTCGCACACTTGTCGTTGACGCCCCGCGTGATCGTGGCATGCATCGCCGCCACGTTGATCGCACTCATTATCGCCATCAGGAAGACCGGCCCCCGTGCCATGGCATCGGGAAAGCAGCCTGACCACCCAAGGCCACGCTGACGAGCACCGCCGGGGCCCCATCAACCCACCTATCAATCACCCATGAATGATCCACTCGATTTCCTCCTGCATCGCCAATCCGTGCCCATGCGCCAACTGCAGGAACCCGGCCCCGATGCGCCAACGCTCGCACGGCTGTGTGAAGCGGTCATCCGCGTTCCGGACCACGGCAAGCTCGAGCCGTGGCGCCTGATTACGATAGAAGGCGACGCCAAGCTCGAGATGGGGCGACGCCTCGCGGCACGGGCGATGGAAAAATACCCCGACCTTCCGCCGACAAAGCGCGAGAAGGAACTCAAACGCTACACGTACGCGCCTCTCATCATCATCGTGGTGGCGCGGATCGACCCGGAAAACCGCATTCCCGCCCAAGAGCAGCTTCTGTCTGCCGGTTGCGTGGCGTACAACGTGCTCCTCGGTGCCCAGGCACTCGGGTTCGGTGCCGACTGGAGGACCGGTTGGGCAACCCGCGACCGCGAGGCAGCGCAAATCCTGGGGCTCGCCGACAACGAACAGATCGTCGGATTCATGCACGTGGGCACACCACGGCGCGAGCTTCCGGAGCGCCGCCGCGTGGCCGCGGAGGGCTTCGTGACCCGATGGACGCCGTGACCGATCGCACCCTGTATCTCGTGGACGCCAGCCTGTACGTGTTTCGTGCATGGCATTCGATCCCGGGGGACTTCGTTGACGTGGACGGCAATCCCGTCAATGCGGTCCATGGTTTCACGCGTTTCATATGCGACCTGATCGAACGCACGCGGCCCACGCACATCATGCTGGCGTTCGACGGATCCCTCGACAGTTCCTTTCGCAACGCCATCTATCCGGACTACAAGGCCAACCGCGACCGGCCGCCACCGGAACTCAAGCACCAGTTCACGCTGTGCCAGGCGATCGCCACGGCCATGGGCCTGGTGACCCTTGTCGACGACACGTTCGAGGCCGATGATCTGATCGGCAGTGCATCGTGGGTTGCGCGCGCCGAAGGCTACCGCAGCGTGATTGTTTCCGCCGACAAGGATTTCGGGCAGCTCCTGGGCGCCCGTGACGAGCAATGGGACTTTGCACGCAACCAGCGCTGGGGCCCCGCCGGCGTCCATGCCAGGCTGGGCGTCCACCCGCCACAAGTGGCCGACTACCTGGCCCTGTGCGGTGACAGCGTGGACAACATTCCCGGCGTGCCGGGCATCGGCGCCAAGACGGCCGCCACGTTGCTGGCGCGCTTCGGCAGCCTGGACCAGTTGCTGGAGCATATTGAAGAGGTCCCGTTCCTCAGCATCCGGGGGGCGAAATCATGCGCGGCGCGTTTGCGCCAACACACGGCCATGGCGCGCACATGCCGGCGACTGACCCGGATTGCCCTGGACGCACCCGTCCCGCCACACACGGGCAACCTCGCCCGGCGCCTGCCGGACCACGCACGCCTGGATGAACTGGTCCGCCATCTGCGCATGGGGCCCTTGACGCGCGATCGCCTGCGCCGCGTCTGCAACGACACGGCGGAACCGTCCCCGGAGACTTTCCCATGAGTGACCAATGCCAGATTCCCGACGCCAGCACGCCTGTCGATACCTTGTACGAGGGCCGCTGGCTGACCCTCCACAAGCGCGGGGGCTGGGAATTCGTGGAACGCAACAACCCGGGCGGCGCCGTGATCATCATCGCGGTCACCCCGGACGACTGCGTGCTGTTCGTGGAGCAGTTCCGCGTGCCCATCCTCGAGCGCACAATCGAAATGCCCGCCGGTCTGGTCGGCGACCTCGCCGGCCATGACACGGAAGGACCGCTGCACGCTGCCCGACGCGAACTCGAAGAGGAAACCGGCTACACCTGCGACAGCGTCCAGTTCCTGCACGCCGGGCCGTCTTCGGCCGGCATGAGCACGGAGGTCATGGCGTTCGTGCGTGCACGCGGCCTGCGCCGGGTCGGCCCCGGCGGCGGTGATGCCAGTGAAGACATCACCGTGCACGAAGTGCCGCGCCAGCAAGCGGGCCGGTGGTTGCTCGGCAAGGCCCGCGAGGGCTTTTCCATCGATCCGAAACTGTTCGCAGGGCTATGGCTGCTTGATCATGAATCGCTGTTCGAACCACCCGCGGATGCCTGATGAAACGTCCGTCTGGTCAACGGACACGGGGGGACATGCAGCCGCCGCTCAAAGCGCCTGCGGCAGGATCAGCATGGCATCGCCATAGGAAAAGAAACGATAGCGCTCTTCCACCGCATGCCGGTATGCCGCGAGGATCAGGTCGCGACCGGCAAGTGCCGATACCAGCATCAGCAAGGTCGACTGCGGCAAGTGGAAGTTGGTGACCAGGCCGTCGATCACCCGGAAGCGGTAACCGGGGTAAATGAAAATGTCGGTTTCACCGCTGAAGGGCGCAAGCTCGCCGCCGCTCGCCGCGCTCTCCAGCGAACGCACCACGGTCGTGCCCACTGCTATCACGCGCCCGCCGGCCTCGCGCGTACGGCGTATCCTGGCGACCAGGTCGACACCCACGCTAAGCCATTCGCGGTGCATGTGGTGGTCCTCCACGCGTTCGGCACGCATGGGCTGGAAGGTACCGGCTCCCACGTGCAGCGTGACGTACCCGGTATCCACGCCGCGCTCGCGCAGCGCCTGCAGCAACGGCTGGTCAAAGTGCAAGCCGGCCGTGGGAGCGGCCACCGCACCGGCATGGCGCGCAAAGATGGTCTGGTAACGTTCCCTGTCGCTGCTGTCGTCCTCGCGCTCGATGTACGGCGGCAACGGAACGTGGCCGATGCGCGACAGCAGTGTTTCAAGCGGCTCGTCGACGTCGAAGCGCAGCCTGAAAAACTCGCCATCGCGGCCCAGGACCTCCACCTCGACCCCGCCGTCCAGGACGACACGCCCCCCAATTCCCGGCTTCTTGCTGGCACGCAACTGCGCCCGCGCCTCATGTTCGCCGGTCAGCCTTTCGATCAGGATTTCCACGGCGCCGCCGGTCGGCTTGTGGCCGAATAGGCGCGCCGGCAACACGCGCGTGTCGTTGAACACCAGCAGGTCGCCCGGCTGCAGCAACCGGGGCAGGTCACGGAATGCGCGGTCCTCCCATCGCCGCGCGGCGGCATCCAGGCACATGAGCCGGCTGGCGCTGCGCTCGGGCAAGGGCTTTTGCGCAATCAACTCGCGCGGCAGGTCGAAGTCGAAATCGGACTTTTTCAAGGCAGGTACGGGGTTGGCGGATGGCAGACCACGACGACCCGGGCCGCGCACTCGACGCGTGCCGAAACGGTCACGGGGACGCGCCATGGTAGCGCTTTCGGGCGTCCTTCACGACGGCGGCATCTGCCCGCCGCCGGACTGCGGCATGCAAGGGGCGCGCCTGCGCGCGATGGCCCCGGCACCCACAATGATCATGCTACCCCTTCGGTTCACGGCCGGTGCTGCAATACAATGCCCTGTTGTCCATGACGCACGTCAGACAGTTCAGCCGCCGCGCTGCCACCCGTTTTCGGAGTAATCCATGAGTTCCCCAGAGGCCGAACCAAACGAGCCTGCAGGTATCCGTGTTACCGGCAGCACCGATGCCCTGCCCGTAGCGCCGGCGCTGGGCCTGTCGCTGGATGCCGCGCGCATGCCGCGCAAGTCCACGCTGGTCAGCCACCGCATTCTGCTGATCAGCGGGTTGTCCGTGATCCTGGGCGCGGTGGCGTCCTGGATCGCGCAACTGTTGATGTTCCTCATCAACATCATCGCGGACCTGTGCTTTTACGGCACCGTGTCGGACGTCATCGGCCCGAACGCGCCGCACGGCTATTTCGTCCTTTCGGTGGCGCATACGCAGATCGGCGCGTGGGTGATCATCATGCCCGTCATCGGTGGACTGCTCGCGGGCGTCATGGCGCGCTGGGGATCGCGGGCGATCCAGGGCCACGGCATACCCGAGGCGATGGAGTCGATCCTTACCAACGAATCCAACGTCGCGCCACGCGTCACCTGGCTCAAACCGGTCTCGGCCGCCCTGGCGATCGGTACCGGTGGCCCGTTCGGCGCCGAGGGGCCGATCATCTCCACCGGCGGCGCACTGGGGTCGCTCATCGGGCAGCTCATGCGCACCAGCGCGCACGAGCGCAAGGTGCTCCTGGCCGCTGGTGCCGCCGCCGGCATGGCGGCGGTGTTCGGCGCACCGGTGGCGTCGGTCATGATGGCCGTCGAACTGCTCCTGTTCGAGCTGCGCCCGCGCTCGCTGATTCCCGTGGCCCTGGCCACCGTCACGGCCGTCGGCATCCGTTACGCCACGTATGGTCCGGCGCCGGTGTTCGCCATGCCCAACGTGCTGGAGCCTGGCGGCGCGGCCTTGACCAGTTACATCGTGATCGGCGCCATCGTGGGCGTCGCCAGCATCTGGGTGACCAAGGCCGTTTACCTGGTCGAGGACCTGTTCGGCAAGCTGCCCCACGTGCACTGGATGTGGTGGCCTGCCATCGGAGCCGCCATCGCCGGCGTCATCGGCTGGGTCGACCCGCGCACCATGGGCGTGGGCTATGACAACATCGATGCGCTCGTGCAGGGCAATTTCGGCGTCACGGTGGTACTCACGTTCGGCATCCTGAAATTCCTGGCATGGGTCATTGCGCTCGGCAGCAATACGTCCGGCGGAACCCTGGCGCCACTGTTCATGATCGGCGGGTCACTCGCCGCACTCGTGGGCTACGGCATTGCCGCCTTGTTGCCGGGCATCGGCCTGGATCCGCGCATCGCTGCGCTGGTCGGCATGGGCGCGATCTTTGCCGGTTCGTCCCGCGCGCTGCTGACCTCGATCGTGTTCTGCTTCGAGACCACGCGACAGCCGGCATGCCTGTTGCCACTGCTGGGCGGGTGCACCGCGGCCTATCTCATCTCGGCCCTGTTGATGCGCAATACCATCATGACCGAAAAGATCGCCCGGCGTGGGGTTCGCGTCCCGGATGAATACACCGCCGACTATCTCAACCGCATCACGGTCGGCAAGGTCTGCGCGCGCAAGGTGGTGACGTTCAAGACCTCGGACGAGCTGGGCGAGATCCGCGCATGGATGAATTCCGGCCGGCCGGAAACCCGTCATGGCGGATTTCCGGTGGTGGACGACAAGGGGCGTGTCCGCGGCGTGGTGACACGGCGCTTCCTGTTCGACCCCAACCTCCCGCAGATCCGCCACCTCGGGGACATCATCGATCGCGATCCGATCACCATCTTCGAGACCCATACCCTGCGCGAGGCCGCCGACCACATGGTGAACAACGGCGTCGGACGGCTGATCGTGGTGGATCACAACAACCCGCACTCGGTAATCGGCATCATCACGCGTGGCGACATCCTGCGTGCCAATGCGCCCTACATCCGGGAAAGCACCGAATCGAGCCGCCACATCCATCTCAGCCAGGCCATTCGCCACCGCCACTCGCACACCGCGCCGACTCCCAAGTCGCCCTGAAGATGTGCGGCCAACCGGGGCGCAGGCGCCGGCTGCACGCGACAGCCGGCCAGCGCGGTGCGAAAATAAGCGCATGCCCAACGCCGACCGTTATCCCCTCCTGTCGCGCATCAATGTGCCCGCCGACCTGCGCCGCTTGCCCGAAACCGAGCTTGTGGCCGTCGCCGACGAGCTGCGCGCCTACCTCATCGAGGCAGTGGCGAGTTCCGGCGGCCATTTCGCGGCCGGGCTGGGTGTCGTCGAACTGACGGTTGCGCTCCATTGGGTCTACGACACGCCCCGCGACCGCCTGGTCTGGGACGTGGGCCACCAGGGCTATCCGCACAAGATCCTCACCGGGCGTCGCGAGCACATCACCAGCATCAAGAAAAAAGGCGGCCTGGCGCCGTTCCTGCGCCGCACCGAAAGCATTTACGACGTGTTCGGCGCGGGCCATTCATCGACGTCCATCTCCGCCGCGCTCGGCATGGCCATCGCGAACCGGCGCCGCGGCGACCCGCGCAAGGTGGTCGCGATCATCGGCGACGGCGCGCTCAGCGCCGGCATGGCATGGGAGGCGCTCAACCAGGCGGGAGCGACCCGCGCGGACATGCTGGTCGTCCTCAATGACAATGGCATGTCCATCAGCGAGAGCGTGGGCGCCCTGGCGCGTACGCTTGAACACACGCTCGCCGCGCGCCACCCGGCATTGTGGAAAAAACATGCCCACGTGCCGGCTCCGGAAAACGAACCGTTGCCGGCGGGTACCGGCGAGGGCACCGTGCAGGCGTTGTTCGACGCTTTCGGCATCGGCTACTCCGGCCCGATCGACGGCCACGACGTGCCGGCACTCGTCGGCGCACTGCGCACCGGCGCGGGACAGCGCGGGCCGCATGTCCTCCACGTCGTCACCACCAAGGGCAAGGGGTACGCCCAGGCGGAGCAGGCGCAGATCGCGTACCACGCCGTCGGGCCGTTCAATCCGGCCGCCGGTGTGCAAAAGCATGATGATGACGGAACCCCGCCGACCTACTCGCAGGTGTTCGGCGCCTGGTTGTGCGACATCGCCGCGGACGACGGGCGCGTGTGCGCGATCACCCCGGCCATGCGCGAAGGCTCGGGGCTGGTCCGGTTTTCGACGCAGTACCCCGATCGCTACTTCGATGTCGCCATCGCCGAACAACATGCGGTCACGCTCGCGGCCGGCATGGCCTGCGAGGGCGCCAAGCCCGTGGTGGCGATCTATTCCACGTTCCTGCAGCGCGCGTATGACCAGGTGATCCACGATGTGGCGTTGCAAAACCTCGACGTGACGTTCGCCATCGACCGCGCCGGCGTCGTCGGTCCGGACGGTGCCACGCATTGCGGCAGCTTCGACCTCACCTTCCTGCGCTGCCTGCCCAACATGCTGGTCATGGCGCCCGCCGACGAAAACGAGTGCCGCGCCATGCTCACCACCGGCCTGCGCCACGACGGCCCCGCGGCAATCCGCTATCCGCGCGGACATGCCGTCGGCGTACCGATCGACCGCGAACTGCACGGCCTGCCGGTCGGCAAGGCCGAGGTGCGCCGCCGCGGCCACCGGCTGGCCTTGTTGAGCTTCGGTGCAATGCTGGATCCAGCGACGTGCGTCGCCGATGAGCTGGATGCCACGCTGGTCAACATGCGCTTCGTCAAGCCACTCGACGAAGCGCTGCTGGTCGAACTGGCCAGGAACCACGACGCCTTCGTGACCATCGAAGACAATGTCATTGCGGGCGGCGCCGGCAGTGGCGTGGCCGAGTGCCTGGCGGCGCGCGGAATCGTCCTGCCGATCCTGCATCTTGGCCTTCCCGATGCGTTCCTCGAACACGGCACGCGGGACGAGGTACTGGCGATGGCGGGGCTGGACGTGGAAGGAATGCGGTGCGCCATCCGGGCGCGTTTCCCGAACCTGGCACGCGGCACGGCCAGGGCGATCTGACACACGCCTTCCCCGAAGCTGGTACACGGACGGACGAAGCCGACTGGCGCCCATGTGGCGCATCCCGTATTACCCTGTGCGCATGCCACGATTTGCCGCCAACCTGTCCATGCTGTTCACGGAACTGGACTTCCCGGACCGCTTCCGCGCCGCGGCACAGGCCGGTTTCAAGGGTGTGGAATGCCTGTTTCCCTACAGCCACGACCCGGGCGACCTGGCGCGACTGCTCGCCGGCAACGGCCTGGCAATGGTCCTGTTCGACCTCGTCGCCGGTGACTGGGACGCCGGAGATCGCGGCATTGCCTGTGATCCCGCGCGCGTTGCCGAGTTCCAGGACAGCGTTGCCCTGGCGATCGAGTACGCCAGGGCGCTCGCCTGTCCGCGCGTCAATTGCCTCGCCGGCAAGGTTCCGAGCGGCGTGGACCGGGCCACGGCGCGGCGAACGTTCATCGCCAACCTGCGCCACGCCGCCGCCGAACTCGGCAAGGCCGGCGTCGGCCTGGTGATCGAGCCCATCAACAACGTCGACACGCCCGGGTTTTTCCTGACCGGCGCCGAACAGGCGCTGGCCATCATCGCCGACGCCGGCGTGGACAATCTCCGGCTGCAATACGACATCTACCACGCCCAGCGCATGCACGGCGAGCTTGGCGGCACGCTGTCCAGGCACGTCGGCTCGATCGGCCACATCCAGATTGCGGACAACCCGGGCCGCCACGAGCCGGGCACGGGCGAAATCAACTATCGCTGGCTTCTGGACCACATCGACGCCATCGGATACCCGGGTTGGGTGGGCTGCGAATACCGGCCGCTCCACGGCACGCAAGCCGGACTCGCGTGGATGGATCCGTGGCGTGCCGGGTGACACGCCTGCATGTATTAGGGAGAAATAGCACATGGCCAACATCGGCTTCATCGGGCTCGGCATCATGGGGCGACCCATGGCCGCGAACCTACTGCGTGGCGGACACACGCTGGCCGTGCACACGCGCACGCCGGCGAAGATCCCGCAATCGCTGGTTGATTCCGGAGCCCGGGTACTGGCCAACGCCGCCGCCGTGGCCCGCGCCAGCGAGGTCGTCATCACCATGGTCACCGACACGGCGGCGGTCGAGACCGTATTGTTCGGTGCCGATGGTGTCGCCGCCGGTTTGTCCACTGGCAAGACCGTGATCGACATGAGCTCGATCTCACCCGTCGCCACGCGTGACTTCGCCCACCGCATCAACGCGTTGGGATGCGAATACCTCGACGCCCCGGTCTCCGGCGGGGATGTCGGGGCCGCTGCCGCCAGCCTCACCATCATGGTCGGTGGCAGGCAGGCGGCATTCGATGCCTGCCTGCCGATATTCGAACTGCTGGGGAAAAACATCACCCTCGTCGGCGGCAACGGCGACGGCCAGATCGCCAAGCTGGCCAACCAGATCGTCGTCGGCCTGACGATCGAGGCGGTCGGTGAAGCGCTGGTCCTGGCATCGCGCGCCGGCGCCGATCCGGCCCGGGTGCGCAAGGCCCTGATGGGCGGTTTTGCCGGCTCCCGCGTACTGGAGGTCCACGGCGAACGCATGGTACGGCGCAACTTCGAGCCCGGCGGACGCATCGCCCTGCACGAGAAGGACCTCGGCCTGGCCCTCGAGACGGCGCGTAAACTGGGCGTCGCGCTACCCGGCACGGCGTTGGCGCAACAGTTGTTCGCCGCGTGTGTCGGCCATGGCGGATCGGACTGGGATCATGCCGCCATGGTGCGTGCGCTGGAAATGCTCGCCAATCACGAAATCGGCGCGCCATGATGGCTTCGAGTGGCCGTGCGAATGAATGCATCCGGCCTGACCTGCAACAGGTGGCCGCCTGGAAATGCCATTACAGTGGCACCGCCTTTCGACACATGGCAGCACCATGGGAGAAGCAACATTGAAGCGTCGCGTGGTCATTACCGGCATGGGAGCCATTTCGCCGCTCGGCAATGACGTGCCCACGCTGTGGCGGAACATCCGGTCCGGCAAATCCGGTATCAGGCTGCTCGCATCGGACGCCTTCGCGGACATCGGCACGCGCATCGCCGGCACGGTCACCGACTTCGACCCCGGCGCCTACCTCGATGCCAAGGATTGCAAGCGCTACGACCCGGTCAGCCAATACGGTTGGGCCGCCGCCAGCCAGGCGCTGCGGCAGGCACGGCTCGACCCGGCCAAGGTCGATCGTGACCGCATCGGCGTCTATGTCGGATCCGGGGCCGGCGGTCTGGAGACACTGTGCAACAACCACAAGGCCCTGCTGGAAAAAGGACCGGGGCGCGTGTCGCCGTTTTTCATCCCGATGTCCATTTGCAACATGATCTCCGGCCTGATCGCCATCCATACCGGATTTTGCGGCCCCAGCCTTGCCCCGGTCTCGGCCTGCGCGACGGGCAACAATGCCATCGGCGAAGCCTACCGTTGCATCGCCCACGGTTACGCCGACGCCATGCTGGCCGGCGGCGCGGAAGCGCCGATCACGCCGCTGTACTTTGCCGGATTCTCCAAGATGCGCGCGATGTCCGAACGCAACGACGCACCGGAGCAGGCAGCGCGTCCCTTCGATCGCGACCGCGATGGTTTCGTCATGTCCGAGGGTGCCGGCGTCGTCTTCCTGGAGGCCCTGGAACACGCGCGGCAGCGCGGCGCGACGATACTGGCCGAAATCGTCGGCTACGGCGGCACGACCGATGCGAGCCACATCACCACACCCGATTACCACGGCGCGGCGCGCGCCATGCAGCTTGCGCTGCAGCATGCCGATGCACGCCCGGAGGATGTGGACTACATCAACGCCCACGGCACCGCGACTCCCGCTGGCGACGTATCGGAAACACGCGCCGTCAAGGAAGTCTTCGGTGAGCACGCGCATGAGCTCAAGATCAGTTCCACCAAATCCATGACCGGCCATCTGTTTGGCGCCGCCGGTGGCATCGAGGCAATAATCACGGTGCAAAGCCTCCTCGACGGCCTCTATCCGCCGACCATCAACCGCGACAACCCGGATCCGGAATGCGACCTCGATTACGTGACCGCGGGCGCCGTCACCGGTGACATCCGCCTGGCGCTTTCCAACGGTTTCGGGTTTGGCGGCCACAACGCCGTGCTGGCGTTCAGGAAATGGGGACCCGACGAGCACGCCGCATGAGCGGGAAACCCCTGCAATCCGTGTCCGGGCGACGCCAGGCCCTGGAGGACCGCTTCCCCGCCTGGCCGCGGCACACGCTGGCACGCCATTTCGATGCCGCCTGCCGCCGCTACGGCGAGCGCGCCTATTTCCACATCGACGACGTGACCATCAGCTACGCGCAGCTGTGGCGCGACGCAATCGATTACGCCAAGGCGTTCATCGGACTCGGCGTGCAACGGCGCGACCACGTCGCCGTCCTCGCGGGCAACCATGCGGCCTTCCCGTCGCTCATGATTGCCGCCAACATCGTCGGCGCCGTATTCATCCCCGTAAACGTCATGCAGTCCGATGACGAGTTGGCGTACGTCCTGTCCCAGTCCGACACACGGTTCCTGATCGTCCAGGGCGCAGGCGCGGGCCGTGACCTCGGCGCCTCGACCGCACGTTCGATGGCTGCCGATGAACTTCCGGAACTCCGGCGGATCATCTCGCTGGACGACGACTGCCCGGCGCCGATCCTGCCGTGGACCGGCTTTCTCGATCACGCAACCGGCATCAGCGACGCAGAACTGCACGCGCGCTGGGCCCTGTCCATCTACCCGGATGAAGTGGCGATCATCCTCTACACCTCGGGGTCGACCGGCCACCCCAAGGGGGTGATGCTGAGCGACGACATGCTCCTGCGCTGTGCCTACGGGACGTGTCTCAGTCGGGCCATCGAGGACGGCCGGGTGACTTTCGCGCCCCTCCCCTTTTATCACTGTTTTGCCCTCGTCGAATCGATCCTGGCAATGTCGTTCGTCGGGGGTTCGTTCATTTCCGCACCCGGCGCCTCGCCGCTCAAGTCCCTGCAACTGATGGAACGCCACAAGGCCAATGACTACCTGTGCGTCCCGTCCACACTGGTTGCCCTGCTCAACCACCCGCGTGTCGCACAGTTCGACCTGTCGTCCCTGTTCGCCTTGTGGTGCGGCGCCACGTCCGCACCCGTCCAGGTCTGGGAAAGAGCGTGCCGCGTCCTCGGCGTGACCGAAATCATCACCGGCTACGGCCAGACCGAGGTGAGTTCTTCCGGCGTCACCACCGAAGTCGGCGACCCGCTCGAACGCATCGCATCGCGGGTGGGCCGTCCCAAACCCGGTGGCGTCAGCGGATTGCCGGAATTCGGCGGCAGTGCTGTCCAATACAAGACTGTGGATATCGACACCGGCGCAAACCTCGCGCCCGGTGCCGTGGGTGAGCTTGCTGTGCGCGGCGCAACGGTGACCCGCGGGTACTACCGCAAGCCCGACGAGACGGCGCAAGCCATCGACAAGGACGGCTGGCTGCGCACCGGCGACGTCGGCCGCATCGACGCGGACGGCTACCTCGAGGTCATCGGGCGGCGCCGCGGCATGTACAAGGTATCCGGCGAACTGGTGGCGCCACGCGAAATCGAGATCGCCATTTCCGCACATCCGGCCGTCAACGAGGTGCAGGTCGTCGGCGTGCCCAGCGCGTTGACCGGCGAAGCCGGCGCGGCATTCATCGAACTCAAGGCCGGCGTCACCTGCACGCGGCGCGACATTGTCGCCTGGTGCACGACGCGGCTGGCACGCTTCAAGGTTCCGCGCCACATCTGGTTCGTGACCGCCGATGCGTGGCCCATGACCGGCTCCGGCAAGATCCGCAAATACCGTTTGCAGGACATGGCCCGGCAGCGGCTGGCCCACGACACGGCGGCGTGAACATGAGCGCATGCACGAGACCGGCCGCGGCCGGCACGGGTCATGCTTTGCCCAGCGTCACGCGGTCGCGCGATTCCAGGTCGCGGATCGTTGCAACGTGCCGGTAACCGGTCTCCTGCAGTAAATCACGCGCGGCTTCGCCCTGGTTCCAGCCGTGCTCGAACAGCAACCATCCGCCCGGCACGAGGTGTGCGCCGGCACCGCGCACGATGCCGCGGATGGCGTCGAGTCCATCCACGCCGGAGACGAGGGCCCGCAACGGCTCGAACCGCAAATCGCCCTGGCGGAGATGCGCGTCGCCGGCGACGACATAGGGCGGATTCGATACGATGGCGTCGAACCGCCGGCCGGCAAGTGGCGCCAGCCAGTCACCACGCGCGAAATCCACGTTGGTGATGCCCAGCGCATCGGCATTTTCGCGCGCGACTTCCAGGGCGGCTTCGCTGTCGTCCGTGGCGAGCACCCGCGCCCGCGGACGTTCGCTGGCAATCGCCAGGGCAATGGCGCCGCTGCCCGTGCCGAGATCCGCCACCGCGCACGCCTGTTCGCGCGGCACGCGTGCCAGCGTCTGCTCCACCAGCAGTTCCGTTTCCGGACGTGGAACCAGGGTGGCGTGACTCACCATGAGATCCAGCGTCCAGAATCCCCGGTGCCCGGTCAGGTAGGCGATCGGCTCACCGGCGGCACGACGCGCCACCAAGGCCTGAAAGTCCTGCACGGATGCGGTATCGGGAACCTCATCGGCATGTGCGTACAGCCAGGCGCGATCGCGTTGGAGTACGTGCGCCATCAGCAACTCGGCCTCGATCCGGTTGTCCAACGTACGGCCGGCGGCAACAAGGAGCGTGCGAAGGTCTGGCATGTGCGAAGTTTAGCGGCAACAACGGATCGCATCGTTGACGTGCGGCGGGTGGGCACGGCACGCCGTGCCCGTACGAAAG
>CAYOEF010000003.1:14521-37825 GCA_964402805.1 uncultured Rhodanobacteraceae bacterium
GATCGCATCGTTGACGTGCGGCGGGTGGGCACGGCACGCCGTGCCCGTACGAAAGCAATGGCGTGGCGCCGAGGGGTGCTGGGGCATGGCGCGCCGTGCGCGTACGAGAGTGGTGGCATGTCGCCCCGTGGTGTAGGGGCACGGCGTGCCGTGCCCGGTGGATGTGGACACCTTGCCTCGCCACGCAAACAACCGCCACGGGCCGCGCGACTCCATGTACCGCCATGATCGTCCATAAAGGTTTACCGGACAGCAGCGGGAATTGCCAGGCGCAGTCGGACTTGCAATTCCGGCCATCCAGAACCATGATTGAAATGGTTACTTGGATAGTGACAATCTATCAATCGACACCGTGTCATGAACCTGCGTGAACTCCAATATCTGGTTGCGCTTGCCGACCATCGTCATTTCGGTCACGCGGCCGCGGCGTGCTATGTCAGCCAGCCGACGCTTTCCACCCAGTTGCGCAAGCTCGAGGACGAACTCGGCGTTACCCTCATCGAGCGCACCACCCGCCAGGCCCTGCTGACCGAAGTCGGTCAAAACATTACCCGCCGCGCACGCAACATCCTCAACGAAGTCGACCAGATCCGCACTACCGCGCGCAACCACAACGACCCCGGCACGGGTACGCTGCGCCTTGGCATTTTCCCGACCCTGGCGCCCTATCTGCTGCCCCATGTGGTGCCCACCCTGCATCAACGCTTCCCGCATCTGGGATTGCTGCTGGTGGAGGAGAAAACAGAACAGGTGCTGGCCCGGTTGCGCGAAGGTACGCTGGACGCATGCCTGGTTGCACTGCCGGTCCACGATGAGCACGTGCACGCGGAATTCCTGTTCGAAGAACCGTTCGTGCTCGCGGTTCCGCAAAGCCACCCGCTGGCAAACCGTGAACCCCTCGGCCTGGCCGAACTTGAAGGCCAGAACCTGCTGCTGCTGGAGGATGGACACTGCCTGCGCGACCAGGCGCTGGAAGTTTGCCACATGGCCGGCGCCCGCGAAGCGGACGGCTTCCGTGCGACCAGCCTGGAAACGCTGCGTCACATGGTGGCCGCCGAGGCCGGGATCACGTTGCTGCCAACACTCGCGGTGATGCCTCCGGTTTCTCCGACGCCCAACGTGTGCCTGGTGGAATTCCGGAACCCCGCGCCGCGTCGGCGCATTGCGATGCTGTGGCGTACGAGCTCGGCCATGGACGGGTTTCTCCGCCAGGTTGCCGACGTCATCAAGGCACTGCCACACGCCCTTCTGGATGCACACGCGGTGGCCACCAGGCGGCGCAAGATGCGCGCGTAGGCGAGCCGCTCAGCACTGCAAGAGGGCATCCAGGGGCGGGTCGCCACCCCAGCGTTTGCGGCCGCCCAGGAATGACAACTCCAACACCACACCGGCACCGACCACGGTTGCCCCAAGCTGCTCGACCAAACGGCGCGACGCCACCAGCGTGCCGCCCGTGGCCAGTACGTCGTCGACGATCAACGCACGCTGGCCCGGGCCCAAGGCATCGCGGTGCACCTCCAGGCGCTGGCGTCCGTATTCCAGGGTGTAATCCACGCCCACCGTGGCATCCGGCAACTTGCCGGCCTTGCGCAGCGGCACGAACCCGGTACCCAGCATCGCCGCCAGGGCGGCGCCAAAGATGAACCCGCGCGACTCGCTGCCGCACACCGCATCAATCCGGCTGTGGCGCCACGGCGCCGCCATGTCACGCAGGCATGCCGCAAAACCATCGGGGCTGGCGAGCAATGGCGTGATGTCCTTGAACTGCACGCCCGGGTGGGGGAAGTCGGGGATGTCGCGGATCAACGAAGCCCACTCGGGCATGGTGATGTCCCTGCGGTGACGAAGGCGCGTCATCATGCCATGGATGGCGCCATGCCCGTATCGTCGAATCCCCGATTTTCGCCCGCGTCGCGTGCCTGCACCAGCATGGCCTCTACTTCCTTGACCAGCGGCACGGCCGCCTCGACGCAACTGTCGGGCACGCGCACCGCAAGGAAATCGCGTGCCGGCAACTGGCCCACGCCGCCGGTCAGGTATTCGCCGGCGATGAAGGCCGGAATGTTGGCCTGTTCGAGGTAATCCTTGACCAGGTGCGCATCGACAATGCTTTCCGCGTGGTAGACCGTACGCATGCCAAACTCCTGCATCGCGGCCGTGGCGCCCAAGCGCCCCGGACACGCCCTTGCGTTAGACTTTGCGCCTTTGACGTGACGGTTGCAAACCTGCGATGGCGAACGATACCCACCCCGTGCACAATTTCATCCGCCAGATCGTCATGGACGACCTGGCCACGGGCAGGCACACCGCCATCCAGACCCGGTTTCCGCCCGAACCGAACGGCCACCTGCATCTGGGCCACGCCAAGGCGATCTGCCTCAACTTCGGCATCGCGGCGGAGTTCGGGGGCCGCTGCAACCTGCGCATGGACGACACCAACCCGGGACGCGAGAACCCGGCGTTCGCCGCCGCCATCAGGGACGAGGTGGCGTGGCTTGGCTTCGGGTGGAGCGCCGAATGCCATGCGTCGGACTATTTCGACGTGTTTTACCGCGCGGCGCTCAAACTGATCGCCGACGGCAAGGCCTACGTCGACGACCTCGACGCCGACCAGATGCGCGATTACCGCGGCACGCTCACCGAACCGGGTCGCAACTCGCCGTTCCGCGACCGCTCCGTGGCGGAAAACACGGACCTGTTCAAGCGCATGCGCGCTGGCGAGTTTGCCAATGGCGACAAGACCCTGCGCGCGAAAATCGACATGGCCGCCGGCAACATCAACCTGCGCGACCCGGCCATCTACCGTATCCGGAAGTCGACCCACCCGCGTACCGGGGACGCCTGGCCGATCTACCCCATGTACGACTATGCGCACTGCCTGTCCGATGCACTGGAAGGCGTGACGCACTCGTTCTGCACGCTGGAGTTCGAGGATCACCGCCCGCTGTACGACTGGTTCGTCGATGCCGTGGACCTGCCGAACCATCCGGACCTGTGGCGCGACCTGGTCGGGGCCGGGTTGTCCGTCAAGCCTGGCAAGCCGCGCCAGATCGAATTTTCGCGCGGCAACCTCGACTTCACCGTGATGAGCAAGCGCAAGCTGGCGCAACTGGTCGACGAGGGCCTGGTCGAAGGCTGGGACGACCCGCGCATGCCGACCCTGGCCGGTGTGCGCCGACGCGGATTCCCGGCCGAGGCGATCCGCCATTTCTGGCAGCGCGCGGGCGTGTCCAAGCAGAACAGCATCATCGGGATGGGCGTACTGGAAGGCTGCGTGCGCGAGGTCCTGGACGCCAGCGCGCCCCGTCGCATGGCGGTGCTGCACCCGCTGAAGCTCGTCATCGACAACCTGCCCGAAGACCATCAGGAACAAGTCCGCTTTCCCAATCATCCCAAGGACGACAGCTTCGGCGAACGCGACATCCCCTTGTCACGCGAACTGTGGATCGAGCACGGGGATTTCGCCGTGGAGCCGCCCAAGGGCTTCCATCGCCTGCGCCCGGATGGCGAAGTGCGCCTGCGCGGCGTGGGCATCGTCAAGTGCGTGGCGGTGGACACCGGCGCGGACGGCATGGTCACCGCCGTTCACGTCACCCTGGACCCGGCGACGCGTCCCGGCCTTCCCGACGCCGGACGCAAGGTCAAGGGCACCATCCACTGGGTCAGTGCCCGCCATGCCGTCGCGGCGCGGGTGCGGCTGTACGACCGGCTCTTCGACGTGCCCGACCCCGATGCGGGTGATGGCAATTACCGCGACCACATCAACCCGGCGTCGTGCCGGGTGATTCGCGCCTGGCTCGAACCCGCTGCCGTGGCCGGCGTGGCGCCGGAGACCCGCTTCCAATTCGAACGCCTGGGCTATTTCGCCGCCGACCAGATCGACCACACGCCCGAACAGCCTGTTTTCAACCGCATCGTGACCTTGCGCGACACCTGGGCAGCCAAGTCCACGGGCTCATGAAGCGCCTGCGCGCCGCGCTGCCCTTCTTCGCCCTGGTGGCGCTGGGTATTGCGCTGTTCGCATCCGGTGCACTCGACAACTTCAGTCCTGCGGAACTGGCCAACCAGCACAGCCCGCTGCAACTGACCATCGCCCACTATCCGTGGATTTCACGCGTGGGCTATGTCGGGCTGCTCGCGATCGTGGTGGCCACCGGCATGCCGGTCACCGTGGTCGTGACCGTCTCGGCCGGGTTGCTGTTCGGCATCATGCAGGCCACCGCGCTGTCGACCGTGGGCGTGGTGCTGGGCTCGCTGCTGTTGTTTGCGGCCACGCGGCTGGCGCTGGGCGATGAACGTCGCGAGGCGCCGCCGCTGGTGGAACGGCTTCGCCACGGCTATGCCCACCATCCGCTCAACTACAACCTGTTCCTGCGCCTCGCGCCGGGGCTGCCCTGGGGCGGTGTCACGGTGGCGCTGGCGTGGCTGCGCTGTCCGCTGGGCTTGTTCATGGGAACGACCACCATCGGCGCCGTGGTCATGTGCGTCATCGAGTCGAGCATCGGCGCCGGCATTCGTGAAGGGCTGTCGCGCGGCCAGCAGCACTTCCACCTGAAGGCCATGCTGTTCGACCCCTACATCGTCATGTCGCTCGTGGCCCTGGCGCTGCTCGCACTGCTGCCGCTGCTGTTCGGCCACCTGCACCAGCCGCCCGATGACACCGACCCGCCACCTTCCGACTGACGCAACTCCGCCGTCCCATGCGCAACCTCCGCCTTCATGTCGACCTGCCGCTGGCCGAATCGAGCGACATCACGCTGCCGGAGGCCGCCGCCCGTCACGCGGTGCGCGTCCTGCGCCTCCGGACTGGCGACCGTCTCGCCGTCTTCAACGGGGATGGCTACGACTACCCCGGCTATCTCGCCTGGGTGGAAAACCACGCGGCCATCGTGCATACCGGACATCGTGTGGCGGTCGACAACGAGCCGCCGTTTCCGGTCGTGCTTGCACAATGCCTGGCCAAGGGCGACAAGATGGACCTGGTGGTGCAGAAGGCAACCGAGCTTGGCGCGACAGCCATCGTGCCGCTGCTGAGCGAGTACAGCGAGGTGCGCCTGGACGCCACGCGTGCGGCAAAACGCGTACAACACTGGCGCGCGATTGCGGTTTCCGCCTGCGAACAGTGCGGCCGGGCACGCATTCCGGACGTCGCTCTCCCGCAGCCCTTGCCTGCATGGCTTGAACGGCTGGCGCCCGACGGTCCCGAGTTGCGCCTGGCGCTGGTACCGGGCGGTGAGTTGCGCGCGCGTGATGTCGCCATCGGGCGCGCCGGCACCATCATGGTCGTCGGACCCGAAGGCGGCCTGGGAGAGAACGATCGCCGCCTGCTTGCGGCCGCGGGATTCAGCGGCATGGCGCTGGGTCCGCGCATCCTGCGCACCGAGACGGCGGGCCTCGCCGCAATCGCCGCGCTGCTGGCCAGCCACGGCGATCTCTGAAAACAACCCGGAGTCGCGTCGAGCAAGCCCCGATCTATCAGGGATCGAACAACTTGCCCGGATTGAGAATGCCATGCGGGTCGAACACCCGCTTGACCTGCCGCATGAGGTCGATCTCCGCGCGCGGGCGCACGTGGGACAGGTACGGCTTCTTCAGCAGTCCGACGCCATGCTCGGCCGAAATGCTACCGCCATGGTGTTCCAGCACGCCGCACAGGAGTTCGGTCACATGCCCGCAAATGTGCTCGAAGCGGGCCTTGTCCATGGATTCGGGCTTGAGCACGCTGATGTGCAGGTTGCCATCACCGACGTGGCCAAACCACACGACTTCCACATCCGGATATTCCCGGGCGAACAATGCATCGGCGTCCGCAAGGAACGCCGGCAGGCTGGAGACTTTCACCGACACGTCGTTCTTGTAAGGCAGATGGCGCGCGATGGATTCGGTGATGCCTTCGCGCAGGCGCCACAGCTCGCGCGCCTGGGTTTCGCTCTGCGCCATTACGCCGTCACTGATCCAACCCTTGTCCATCGCCTGCGAAAACGCCGCCATGGCGGCCTCGCCGTCGTCGCCGGCTTCGAATTCGACCAACACGTAACACGCCGCATCGGTATCGAAGGGGCGCTGCGCGCCGGCTGCCAGGACGTGTCGCATCGCCTTGTGCGTGAAGAATTCGAAGGCGGTCAGGTGGAGGCGTCCACGCATCAGTTCCAGCAGGTTCACCACCGGCTCCAGCCCCGGCGCCGCCAGCAGCATGACCTGCGGATCACGTGGTGGATCGGTCAGGCGCAACGTGGCCTCCACCACCAGCCCCAGCGTGCCTTCGGAACCGATCAGAAGATGCCTGAAGTCGTATCCCGTGGCGTTCTTGACCAGGCCGCGATTGAAATCATGCAGCTCGCCACGGCCATCGACGACCTTGAGGCCAGCGACCCACTCGCGGGTCATCCCATAGCGGATGACCTTGATGCCACCGGCGTTGGTGGCGATGTTGCCGCCGATCTGGCTGGAATCACGGCTGCCGAAATCGACCGGATAGAACAGGCCGTGCTCACGCGCCGCGCGCTGCAGGTTGCCGGTGATCACGCCCGCTTCCACGGTGAGCGTGCGGTCGAGCGGGTTGAACTCGCCGAGATGGTGCATGCGCTCAAGCGACACGACCAGTTCGCCATGCGCGGCCACCGCGCCGCCGGAGAGTCCCGTGCGGCCGCCCGAGGGCACGATCGCGACCCGGCGCTCCACGGCCCAGCGCACCAGCGCCTGCACTTCGGCGATGCTTTCAGGCAAGACGATCGCGAGCGGCGCGGGACGCCACCAGCGCGTCCAGTCCTGGCCGTAATGCGCCAGGTCGCCGGCGTCGACAAGCACGCGTTCGGGCGACAACAGGTCGGTCAGTTCTCGGACATGCTGGCTGGACATCGAATTCGGCACCTGCGGGACACGGGTTGCGGACGCGGGAGTGGATACCTTCGCACAAAGGGACCGGTCGTGCGCGGACCCATTCCCGCAATACGGCATCTGAATTTCCCAAGCACCGGGGACTCTGGCATAGTTGCGTCCGTTTTTTCGCATCCCGGCATCCCTTTTCAGGCAAACATGCAAACTTCATTCCCGAAATCCGACATTCGCGTGCTCCTTCTGGAAGGCATAAGCCAAACCGCGGTCGAACAATTCCAGGCGGCCGGCTATACCAACGTGGACTACCACAAGAAGGCGCTGCCGCATGACGAGCTCATGCAGCATCTCGCCGAGGCGCATATCGTCGGTTTGCGTTCGCGCACGCAGCTCGATGCCGAGGCCCTGGCCGTGGCGCACCGCCTGATGGCCGTAGGCTGTTTTTGCATCGGCACCAACCAGGTTGACCTGGCGGTTGCGCGCGACGCCGGCGTGCCGGTCTTCAACGCGCCCTACTCCAACACCCGCAGCGTCGCCGAACTGGTCACCGCGGAGGCGGTGATGCTGATGCGCCGCGTGCCCGCACGCAGCCAGGCATGCCACCGCGGCCAATGGACCAAGTCCGCCATCGGCAGCTACGAAGTACGCGGCAAGACGCTCGGCATCGTCGGCTACGGCCACATCGGCACCCAGGTCGGCGTGCTCGCCGAAGGCCTCGGCATGCACGTGATCTACCACGACATCGAAGCCAAACTCGCGCTTGGCAACGCGCGGCCCGCCGCCAGCCTGGACCAGTTGCTGGCGCAATCGGACATCGTCACGCTGCATGTACCGGAAACGCTGGCGACTGCCGACATGATCGGCACCGAAGAACTGGCCCGGATGCACCAGGGAGCGATACTCATCAACGCCTCCCGTGGCAGCGTCGTGGACATCCAGGCGTTGGCCGATGCCCTGTCCGAAGGCCATATCGGCGGGGCGGCCATCGACGTGTACCCGACAGAACCCAAGAGCAATGCCGATCCCTTCGAATCACCGCTCATCGGCCTGGACAACGTGATCCTCACCCCGCACGTGGGTGGCAGCACGCAGGAGGCGCAATCGAACATCGGGCTCGAAGTTGCTGCCAAGCTCATCCGCTACAGTGACAACGGAGCGACCCTCTCGGCCGTGAACTTCCCGGAAATCGCGCCGCCCGACTATCCCAACAGCCGGCGGCTCCTGCACATCCACCGTAATGAACCGGGCGTGATGTCGCACATCAACGAACTGTTTTCGCGCGAAGACGTCAACATCGATGGCCAGTACCTGCGCACTACCGCACACCTCGGGTACGTCGTCATCGACGTGTCGACCTCCGATGAACTGGTGTTGCGGTTGAAACAGCAACTGGACGAGGTGCCCGGCACGATACGCACGCGCATGCTGTACTGACGGCGTTCCAGCGTCGCGCGCGGGCCCGGCCACGGATTTCCTTCAGATCGTTGCGCCGCCCAGCGCGGTCCAGACCGCCAACGCGGCAAACAACAACGCAGCCCCGATGCGCGTGGCCTTGAGCGGCAGCCTGTGCGCAAAGCGGGCACCCAGCCACACGACCGGCACGTTGGCGATCAGCATGCCCGTCGTCGTGCCGGCGACGACCTGCCACAGCGGGTGATACTGCGCTGCCAACACCATGGTGGCGACCTGCGTCTTGTCGCCCATCTCGGCCAGGAAAAAGGCGATCATGGTCGCCACGATCACACCGTGGTGGCTCCGGTCGCCGATCTCCCCGTCATCCACCCTGTCGGGAACCAGCGTCCACAACGCCATGGCGCCAAGGGAAGCGACCACCACCCAGCGCACCACCGTCGGCGTGAGCCAACCGGCCACCAGCTCGCCGACGAACCCGGCCAGCGCATGGTTGACCAGGGTGGCCAGGAAGATGCCAAGGCAAATCGGCCACGGCCTGCGAAAGCGCGTCGCCAGGACAAGCGACAACAACTGCGTCTTGTCACCGACTTCGGCCAGGGCCACCACACCGGCGGCGATAAGGAAGCTCTGCATGCCAATCCCCGGGCCGGAAGCGAACGCAAGTCCGTGACGACCTTCCAGCCCGAAAGGCGGTCACGAACCAGCGGTCTTGCCGGACGCCGGAACTTGTCCGGTCGCTTCGCGTGCCATGGCCATCGGCCAAGCGTGTTGACACACGATCCACGCGGCGCGCGGATGGCTACTCCCCGTTGGAGAGCGGCAAGGATACCCGAGGCTGTGGCGACCAACAAGTTGGCGCTGCCCCATTAACCCAAAGCCGTACTGCCCCTCCAAGATGCGAACCAACAACGCGCATCGCCGACTGTACGCACGAAGCTTGTCAGGCAGTCGCGGTTGGATCGTGGATACGTTTGGCAGAACTATCAGCCTTGCACCACTTACGAGGTGGTGAGACGATGCCATGAGGGGTTTCCTGCGTGATCACAAACACTGCAAAATCAGACCACAAAATTACGCCGCGCCCATAGTGCGCCCAACTGATTCTTAAAGTTTTCCCCCCAATGGCTGTGGGAAATCGGAAATCAGGTCACAAAGTTATGCGGCATTTTGGGGCCCACTTGGCGTTAGGTGATGCAGCAATGAGGGGGCTGATGGCGATCATGGCAATCAATCGAGCAAGAAGGGTGGCATCTTGAAGATGTTGGCTACGTGTTCCGATGGACAGACGGCGAGACTCGCGACAAATTTCTCGCCAGTGGCCAACAGAAGCCAGTCAGTGGCGAAATTATCGGCACCTACATTTCTCGTGCCGTCGATGTGGCATGACAGTTCGCTGCAGTCGACCCAAAATCGCTACGCGGTTTCGACCCGCTGAGCCCAAGCGTTGGCCAAATGGATAGTCGTCAACTCAAAAAGATGCGCAGGTATCGTCGCCTCTTCCGATTCATGGGCGTTATGTGGGCGCTCGTTGGCGGGATGTTGCTGGCTTCTTTCATCCCGCTCGTGCTGGATCCCGGCGCATCCATTGTCTTCAACGGCACACCCACGACCGCGTTCGGACCCAAGCTTTCTGCGACATTGTTTGCGGGCGCGTTCCTGGTTGCCGGCCTCTGCTTCGTCTTCCTGCCCGCACGCATGCTTGATCGGCTTTTTGTCTGGCACCGGTCCGCGCTGTCCGCTCTCATGTTCTGGCGGCGGTAGTGCCCAACTATTTGTCCAACCGGACGCGATGATTCCCGCGGCCAGTGGCGCCCGGACCCTCCAGCCCCCACGGTAGCAAGCGATCAAGCGCATGACTGCCGCTGTCGCTTGAACAGGCCCACGGTGTATCGTTCTTCTTGGGTGAGCGCGTGGTACATGGGGAATCGTCTCTTGCCGGAGTGATTCCTGCCAGTCTCTCGGCTCACCGACTGCTTCGTGGGTGCCGCAGGTATTGCACTTAATTTTGTTTATCTGCGTCCGCCAACAATTCGCTGTAGCCGACCGCCAATCGGTACTCAGGCCGCCGGCTACTCAATTACGGCGTTTGGCCGAGGAGGGCACGATGCAAGAACGCTACATGCACCTCGATGGTGAATGGCTCTTTCTCCGGCATTCGGAAATCCGCCCCGGTCGACGAACGATTCTGTTCGTGCATGGGTTGGGAGAGTCGAGCCTTTGTTTCCGGGAAGCGTTTGATCTGCTCCACGGGCTGGACTGCAATCTCGTGGCTCCCGACAACGTGGGGTACGGTCGAAGCTCCGTTGCCCGCGACGGCGATTACTCCTTCCGCGCGCAGATTGCACGGCTGGCGAATCTCGCTTCCCAATTGGGGCTTCAGCGGCTGACGCTTGTCGGCCACTCGCTCGGCGGCATGCTGGCGACTGACTGGTCGAAGTTGGACAGGTCGGGTGTCGTGGAACGGTTGGTGAATATCGAGGGGAACTTGACGCCCGCGGACGCGTCGTACTCGATAATGGCCCTCGAGGCATATCAGGCCACCGGTGGAGATTTCGACCAGTGGTGCCAATGGTTCCGGAATGATTTCATGGAAAGGCACATCCTCGGTCAGTACGGGCCAACCTGGGAGTCATGCCGGCGATATTACGCGTCCCTCTGGTTTTGCCGTCCGGAAGCCTTCTACGCCAACGCGCGAGAGATTCAGGAGCAGAGCCAGCCGGTTGCGGGCACGCCGGCTTGCGCGAACGGCGAAACGTACGCTTCCCTGCCGCTTCCCAAGCTCTATTGTTGGGGAGGCAAGCACCTCTCGGAGACTTCGCAAAGGTTCTTGAGCCATGCTGGCTTGCAGAACCGCGCTTTCCAGGCGGCGGGCCATTGGCCGATGGTTGACTGCCCGGAGGAGTTCTACAGCGCACTCGAAGCATGGATTACCGAGGAGACGCCATCTCCATGAACGAGCATGTGGTTCTCATCCCCGGGGTGGGTGGCGGGGCCTGGTTGTGGCAGCATCAGGTCGAGCACCTGAAAGACATTGCCACGAGCGAAGTAATGGTTCTCGATGCCCAGGCGACACGGGCCGAGATGGCGGACCATGTCCTCGCCCACGCCCCTGACAAGTTCGTCCTGGCCGGCCACTCGTTGGGCGGATGGGTCGCCCAGGAAGTCGCCGCCCGCGCCCCCGGGCGGATATCGAAGTTGTTCCTCTGTGATACCTGGGCACGTCCCAACCCCGTTGCGATGGCTTACATCGAGGAATACTGCACGCACTTGGCCGAAGACTACGAAAACGCCCTGGCCGGCCATTTCCACGAGTTTCTCCACGAAGACCGTTACCAGGATGCCGCTTTCTGTGCGCGGCTGAAACAATGGCAGCGTGAGATGCCCGCCGAGAGCTACATCCGGCAGCTCCAGGCCCTGGCCCGGGATTACCAGACGCTTTCCCTGCTGCCTCGGATCAAGGTCGATACTTTGGTGATTCATGGCCGACAGGATCGGGTGATTGCCGAGGAAGAGTGCCGCTTCCTGGCCGATCACATCACCAACGCCAAACTGGCCTTGATCGAACAATCGGGACACGTCACGCCGCTTGAACAACCGCAGGCGTTTACGGCCGTCATGAGGCTCTGGCTGTCGCTGTAGCTGCCATCCGCGCCGTCAAGGCTGTGCAACGAGTGGCATGACAGTCCGGACGGCGGAGCGGCTGGATGCCATGCCCTGCGCATACCGGTTATATGCGCATGCGGCCTTGTCCTTTCACAGCAAGCGGAAAGCGCCACTACCATCTGCACGTCATTTGGACGTCCAGACGGCTTTGGCATGACTCCAGCATCCGCACTGCCCGCCCCTCCGCTGTCGATGGAGAAGACCGCGCTTGCCGCGCAGCTCATCCAGGGACTGGATGCGAACGCACTCATCTGGTTGTCGGGTTACATGGCAGGCGCGGCCGCCGGTACGAACGGCATGGCCGTACGGCAACTGCCGCAACCGGCCGATGCCGCGGAGGCACCGCGCCTTACCGTGCTGTACGGAAGCCAGTCCGGCAATGCCCGGCGCGTTGCCGAACGGCTGGCCGAAAGCGCGACGGCCGCGGGGTTGAACGCGCGCCTGATACGCGCCGACGCCTATCCACTGCACGAACTCAAGGCCGAGCGCCTTCTGTACGTGGTCATAAGCACGCACAGCACGGGCGATGAAATCGAACCGCCGGACGACTCGCGGGCCTTCGTGGAGCACCTGGCGGGGCGTCGTGCACCGCAGTTGCCGGGAATGTCCTACGCCGTGCTGGCGCTGGGTGACACCAGCTATCCCGACTTCTGTGGCATCGGCCGCGTGGTCGACGAGCGCCTGGCCGCCCTTGGCGCCACGCGCCTTTTCGCACGTGGCGAGGCCGACGTGGACCTTGATACCGTGGCCGATCCGTGGTCCACGACGGCATTGCAGGAAGCCCGCTCGTTCCTGGGCGAGGGTCGCGACGGTTCACGCCAGCCAGCCGTGAACGCCGTCGTCACGCCGCTCCATCCGGCGCACACGGCATGGAACCGCCAGCACCCGTTTGCCGCCGAGGTGCTGGTCAACCAGCGCATCGTCGCCAACGACAGCGGCAAGGACGTACGCCATGTCGAATTGCTGCTGGAGGGCAGCGGCATCACCTACCAGCCTGGCGATGCATTGGGCGTATGGCCCGTCCAGGCTCCCACGCTGGTGGACGCGGTGGTGGATACGCTGGGCCTGTCCGCGGATTCCCTGGTCACGCTCAAGGGGGAAACCCTGCCGTTGTCGCAGTGGCTTGGCCAGCGCCGCGAACTGACCGTACTCACGCGGCCCTTCATACAAGCCCACGCCGAACGCGGTGGGCATGCCGGACTCCAGGACCTGCTCGTGCCCGACGCACGCGAAAAACTGTCGCATCTGCTGGGCCGCGTACAGCTGCTGGACCTGCTGCGCGAATACCCGGCCGATTGGGATGCCGACGCCCTGGTCGCGGCGCTGCGCCCCCTCGCGCCGCGCATGTATTCGATCGCGTCCAGCCAGCGGCAGGTCGGCGACGAAGTCCATCTGACCATCGACCGCCTGCACTACACCAGCGGCGACGAGGAGCGCTGGGGCGTGGCATCACGTCACCTGTGCGCGCTCGCCGAAGGCGACACCGTCCCGGTGTTCGTTGATGCCAACGACCGTTTTCGCCTGCCGCCCGATCCTGCACGCGACGTCATCATGATCGGTCCCGGTACCGGCGTCGCGCCGTTCCGCGCCTTCATTCAGGAACGCGCCGCCAGCGGCGCAAGCGGCCGCAACTGGCTGTTCTTCGGCAACCCGCACCGGCGCACCGACTTCCTGTACCAGCTGGAGTGGCAGCAGGCCGTCAAGCGCGGCCAACTGCACCGGCTGGACGTGGCCTTTTCCCGCGACCAGGCGCATAAGGTCTACGTCCAGCAGCGCATTCGCGAGCGCGGGCGCGCGTTGTGGACATGGCTCGACGGCGGCGCCCACCTCTACGTTTGTGGCGACGCCGGCCACATGGCGCCGGACGTCCATGCCGCACTGATCGACGTCGCCACCGAGCATGGGGGCAAGTCCCCGGGTGACGCTGGCGCCTGGCTCGAAAACCTGATGAGCGAAGGCCGCTACGCGCGCGACGTTTACTGATCGCCGCCGCACCCACGCGCACGCCCCAATCCACCCGACAAGATGCCAGCCATGCCCGACAAACCCCTTTCCGAGTTGGAGCACATCAAGGCCGACAGCCGCTTCCTGCGCGGCACCATCGACCAGGGACTGGCCGACGCCACGACCGGCGCCATCAGCGACGCCGATACGAAACTGCTGAAATTCCACGGCAGCTACCAGCAGGACAATCGCGACATCCGCGACGAACGGCGCCGTCAGAAACTGGAGCCCGACTACCGTTTCATGGTGCGCGTGCGCCTGCCCGGCGGCGTGCTGACGTCCCGGCAATGGCTGGATCTCGACGCCCTGGCCGCGACGTATGCCGACAACGGCCTGCGCATCACCACGCGCCAGACCTTCCAGTTCCACGGCGTGCGCAAGGAGCACCTGCGCGACATGATCGGCGGCATCAACGCGGCCGGCCTGTCGACGCTGGCGGCCTGTGGCGATGACGTGCGCAACGTGATCTGCTCCGTGAACCCCGCGCTGTCGTCCGCGCATGCGGAAGTCCACGCGTGGGCGCTCAAGATCATGCAACACGTCAAGCCGCATACGACGGCCTACAGGGAATTGTGGATCGACAAGCGCGAGCGCGCCAGCGACGGCGGGCACGATGACGAACCCCTGCTGGGCAAAGCCTACCTGCCGCGCAAGTTCAAATTCGGCATCGCCATTCCGCCCTACAACGACATCGACGTGTTCGCGCAGGATTTCGGCCTGATCGCCATCTTCGACGCGGGGCACCAGCTTGCCGGCTTCAACCTCGCGCCGGGTGGCAGCATGGGCGCCACCGCCGGGAATCCGGCCACGTATCCGAAACTGGGCGACCTGATCGGTTACGTGCCGAAAGAGCACATACTCGACGTTTGCTGGCATGCCGTCGCCGTGCAACGTGATTTCGGCGACCGCAGCGACCGCCTGCACGCGCGTCTCAAGTACACCATCGACGATCGCGGCCTGGCCTGGTTCCGCGACGAACTGCAATCGCGCCTGGACTTCGCCATCGAACCGCCACGCGACTACCGCTTCGAACACAACGGCGACCGCTACGGATGGATCGCCGGCGAGGACGGTCGCTGGCACCTGACCCTGCAGATACCTTCCGGGCGCCTCCTGGACGTCACGAATCACCCACGCCAGACCGGCATGCGCGAGATTGCGCGCGTGCACGATGGCGACATCCGCATGACCTGCAACCAGAACGTGATCATCGCCGGTGTGGACGATGCGGACCGCGCGCGCATCGACGATCTGGTCGAAAAGCACGGCCTGGACGACTACACGACCGCCAGCGGCATCCGCCAGCACGCCATCGCCTGCGTGGCCCTGCCCACCTGCGGCCTGGCCATGGCCGAGAGCGAACGCTACCTGCCAACCATCCTGGGCAGGATGGAAGACCTGCTCGACCGGCATGGCCTGCGCGACGAGCCGATCCACTTTCGCATGTCCGGTTGCCCCAACGGCTGCTCGCGACCGTACATCGGTGAAATCGCCCTCGTCGGCCGCGCCGTCGGCCGCTACGACCTGCGCCTGGGCGCCGACCATCGCGGCGAGCGGCTCAACGGCATGTATCGCGAGAACATCGACGAGGCGGCCATCCTGGAAGCTCTCGACGCCCTGTTTGCACGCTTCGCCGATGAACGCGAGGCCGGCGAGCGTTTCGGTGATTTCGTGGTGCGTGCGGGCGTGGTCGAGCCACCATCGCGTCGACCGGCACTGGAGTACCCGGCATGAACGACACAGCGTCCCTTCGTACCCCCGACATCAATGCGACGCTGTTTTCGATGACAGCGAGCGAGCGCGTGCGCTGGGCCCTCGACAACCTGCCGGCGCCCCATGTCCTGTCGTCCAGCTTTGGCGCGCAGGCCGCGGTGATGCTGCACCTGCTCACGCGGGAGAAACCCGACATTCCGGTCGTTGTCATCGATACCGGGTACCTCTTCGCCGAAACCTACCGTTTCATCGAGCAACTGCGCGAACGCCTCGACCTCAATTTGCACGTGGCGCACCCGGCACTCAGCCCCGCGCGACTGGAGGCGTTGCACGGCAAGCTGTGGGAACAGGGCGCCGACGGCCTGGCGCGCTACAACCGGCTGGTGAAGGTGGAGCCCATGCAGCGCGAACTCGCCGAGCTCGGTGCCGCGACGTGGTTCGCCGGGCTGCGTCGCAGCCAGTCGCACAGCCGCGCGCAGACGCCTTTTGCCGAACAACGCCACGGGCGCTGGAAGGTGCACCCGATTGCCGACTGGTCGGATCGCGACATCGGCGCTATCTCAAGCAATACGATCTGCCGTGGCACCCGCTGTGGGAGCGCGGCTACGTGTCCATCGGCGACACACACACCACTCGGCCCTGGCATCCGGGCATGCGCGAGGAAGACACGCGCTTTTTCGGCGTCAAGCGCGAGTGCGGCCTGCACCTGGAGGTGTAGACATGGCCTGCTCCGGTTCACCACAACCATGATGTATCCCCTGTTTGCCAATCTCACCGGTTGCACCGTCCTGGTGATCGGCGGTGGCGCGGTGGCTGCACGCAAGGTCGATGCGCTGCTGGAGGCCGGCGCCATGGTGCGCGTGGGCGCGCCGCGTCTCACGGCATCGTTGGCCCGGCTGGCGCGCACCGGCCACATCCAACACTTGTCCGAATCATTCCGGCCGGACTGGCTCGACGGCGCATGGCTGGTCATCGCGGCCACCAGCGACCATGCGACGAATGCGCGCGTGGCCTGCCATGCCGAGGCGCGCCGGATTTTCGTCAACGTCGTGGACGACGCCGAACTCTCGCGCTTCCATGCACCGGCACGCCTCAGACGCGGCCCCCTGACCCTGGCCATCTCGTCCGGCGGTGCGGCACCGGCCCTCGCCCGGCGCTTGCGCGCGCATCTGGAAACCGTGCTGGACAGCTCGCTCGGTTATCTGGCCGAGCTCGCCGCCCGCCATCGCGCGCGCATCCACTGGGCGTTTCCCGACGTCGCTTCCCGCCACCGCTTCTATGACGACCTTGTCGACGGGCCGGTCGCCGTCCTGCTCCGCCAGGCCCGGCCCGAGGCCGCCGAGCAGGTCCTGCTGCGCCAACTCGTCACGCCGGCGACGCCCGCTGCCGGCAGCGTTGCGCTGGTCGGCGCCGGCCCGGGCGACCCGGACCTGTTGACCATCAAGGCATTGCGCGCCCTGCAGCGCGCCGACGTCATCGTGCACGATCGCCTGGTCGGCGCCGGGATCCTGGACCTCGCCCGGCGCGATGCGCTGCGGGTGGATGTCGGCAAGCACCGCGGCGGGGACCATGAGGCAACCCAGCAGCGCATCCATCGCCTGCTGCGGGAACATGCCCAGGCCGGCCGCCACGTCGTGCGGCTCAAGGGCGGCGACCCGCTGGTCTTCGGGCGCGGCGGCGAGGAACTGGAATTCCTGCGCGCCCACGGCATCAGCTACGAAGTCATACCCGGCATCACCGCCGCCATCGCATGCGCCGCCCATGCGGGTGTGCCGCTCACCCATCGTGGTTACGCCTCGTCACTGCACATCACCACCACGCATCGTGCGCACGAGCTCTCGTCACGCGACTGGCGTGAACTGGCGCGCGAACAGCAGACGCTCGCCATCTACATGGCCGCGTCCCAACTGGACACGCTGCCACGCCGGCTGATCGCGCACGGCCGTGCTCCCGATACGCCCTTCGCGCTGGTGGAAAACGGCAGCCGTGCGGACCAGCGCGTGGTCACCGGCCGCCTGGACCAGCTGGCGCGCCTGGCCCGCCAGCACCAGATCCATGCGCCGGCACTGCTGATCATCGGCGAAGTGGCCGCGCTGGCGAAACAACTGGCCTGGTTCGGGCACTGCATCCACGGCGACACGGCGCTGCCGCCTGCCGCTTGATCGCTCCGCGCCCGCGCGCGTGCCGGGCGTTCAGGTCCAGACGTGGCGACCGATCGCCAGCACGATGGCCGCAAAGATTCCCGCCACGACATCGTCCAGCATGACCCCGAGGCCACCCTTGACGCGCCGGTCCAGCCAGCTTATCGGCCACGGTTTGGCCACGTCGAAAAGCCGGAACAGGGCGAACCCGGCCAGCGTCCACCACCACGGCGCGAGCAGCACGGGAAACAACGCCAGCCATTGCCCGACGAACTCGTCCCATACCAGCGCGCGGTGGTCGGGAAAGCGGATCAACCGGCTGCTTGCCGCGCAGGCCCAAACGCCAACGCCGAAGGTGACCAGGAGCATCAGTGCATACGGCGCCACCGGCAAGTCGCGCCACGCGAACCACCACGGCAGCAGCGCCACGGCCGAGCCGACCGTGCCCTGCATGCGTGGCGCCAGGCCCGCACCGACGCCGGTGGCGATCCAGCCGGCAGGATGGGTCAACAGGGCGCGTCGTTGCACGGGCGTAAGACGCGTCTTGTCATTCACGGGGCAAAGTGCTCCCAGCCGCGGTGTGGCAGCGGCAAATCGCGTCCCTGTGCGTCCAGGACGTGCACCCCGCCGCCCTCGACCATGCGTCCGATGCAGGCCGCGTTCATGCACCCGGCGCCCGCCATGGCGGCCATGACCTCGCCGGAACGTTCCGCCGGAGCGCTGAAACACAGCTCATAGTCGTCGCCACCGGTGAGTGCCAGCTGCCGCGCGGCATCAAGGTCGAACCGCGACCGCAACGGCGCGGACAGGGGCAACGCATCCACGTCGACCTCGGCGCCAAGCCCGCTGGCCCGGCAGATGTGCCCGAGATCCGCGACCAGCCCGTCGGACACGTCGATCGCCGCATGCGCCAGCCCGCGCAAGGCCAGGCCGGCGTGCACCCGCGGTTGCGGCCGGTCCAGGCGCGCGCGCAGGGCCACTGCGTCCGCCCCGTCATCATCACGCTCCAGGCAACGCAGCCCGCCCGCCGCATCACCCAGGAAGCCGGTCACGAACACCGCATCGCCCGCCTTGGCGGCACTGCGCAGCAGGCCCTGCCCCGCCGGCACGAAACCATGAATCGCCACCGTGATGCTGAGCGGTCCCTGCGTGGTGTCCCCCCCTACCAATGCAACATTGTGCTGGCGGGCCAGTTGCAACAGGCCCGCCGTCAACTCACGCGCAAAACCGGCATCGGCCTGCGGCATGGTCAGCGCGACCAGCGCCCATGCCGGCGCCGCGCCCATGGCTGCAAGGTCGGACACGTTCACGGCCAATGCTTTCCAGCCGATGTCGGCGGGCGCCGTCGCGACCGGGAAATGCACGCCGCAGACCAGGGTGTCGATGGCCGCAACCAGTTCGCACCCGTCAGGGACCCGCAGCAACGCGCCGTCGTCACCGATGCCGCACACCACGTCCTCGCGCGGCGTACCGACGGCATCACGGATCATGTCGATGAGATCGAATTCCATGCGTCACCAGGCGTACATGGCATTGACGGTGAGCAGCGTCACGGCGAGCGCGAGGATGGTCAGCGGCAGGCCGGCACGCAGGTAGTCGTTGCTGCGGTACCCGCCAGGACCGGCCACCATCAACAGGGCCGGGTGGCCGGAACTGAGCAGGAACCCGGTCGAGGAGGACACGGCCACCATCAGCGCATACGCCGACGGGTTGGCGCCCGTGGCCACGGCGACCGAAATGGCGATGGGCACCATCATCACGGTGGCCCCCACGTTGGACATGACCTGCGACGACAGCATCGTCAATACCGCCAGCACCAGTTGCAGCAGCCATTGCGGCGATCCGTGCGAAAACACCAGCAGTTCCTGCGCCAACCAGGCCGCGCAGCCGGTCGCATTCATCGCCCAGCCCAGCGGCAACAGGCAGGCGGTGACGAAAACGGTTTTCCAGTTGACCCCGCGATAGGCCTCGTCCATGTTGAGCACGCCACTCAGGAGCATGGCGATGGCGCCAGCCATCATGGCCACGGACAGGTCGAGCTTGGTAAACAGCGACAGCGCCATCGCGCCCAGGAAAATGCCGACGGCGGTCCACAGCTTGTCCGGCCGCTGTTCATGCTTGGGCAGGTCGGTGACCACCACCATGTCGCGGTCTTCGCTGGCCAGGGCCAGGTCACGCCAGCGGCCGTGCAGCACCAGGGTGTCGCCGGCGTTGACGGTCACGTCGCGCAGGCCGTCGTGCAGCAGGACGACCTTTTCGCCATGGATCAGCGCCAGGGGCGAAATACGATAACGCTTGCGCAGGTGCAGTTCGTCCACGGTCTGCTTGATGAAGCGCGATCCCGGCGGGATCACCACCTCGGAAATGCCGGCGCGCATGGGGTTGAACAGGTCGGCCAACTGGCGCACGCGCGGCATCACCCGGCACAACTGGTTGTTGGCAAACTCGTTGACCTGCTCGCGCGTACCCAGCACGCCGAGAATGCTGCCCACCCATATCATCTGGTCCGACGGGGGCGCCATGCGCGATTCGTCGCCACTCCTGACCGCCAGGATCAGCGGCGCATTGTGCAGCCGCTCGGCCTCGATCACGCGCATGCCCACCAGCGGGCTTTCGGTCGTCACGGTGAGTTCGAACACGTCGCCGGTGATGCCGTAGGTGTCGGCGAAGTAATGCTCGGTACGCCTTGGCGAAACGCTGCGTTGTTCCTCGCCCCGCACCGGCAGCAGCCGGCGCGAGAAGAAAAAGAAATACCCCACGCCCAGCAGTGCCAGGGCAATACCGACCGGGGTCACGCTGAACAGGCCGAACTTGGGAATGGCATGCACGCCGGCGGGCAGGTGCCGGTTGGCGCTGGCCACCAGGTCGTTGAGCATGATCAGCGGCGAATTGGCGATCAGGGTCGTGTTGGTGCCGGTCAGGATGCAGAACGCCATTGGCAGCAACAGGCGCGACAACGGCACGCCGGTACGCGTCGACAGGCGGCTGGATACCGGAATCATCAATGCCGCCAGTGCCTGGCTGGGAATCACGGCGCTGAACACGCTGGCCACCGAGTTGATGATCAGGCCCAGGCGCGACTCGACTCCGCGTGCCATGTGCATCACGAAGCGGGCCGTGACGATGAGCACTCCCGCACGATCGAGCCCCTCGCCCATGATCATGATGGCGATGATGGAAATCACCGCGTTGCCGGCAAAGCCCTCGAACACGCGTTCGGGCGGGAGCAGGCCGGTGAGGCCGATGACCACCACCACCAGCAGCGCCACCATGTCGGCCCGGATCCATTCGAGCACCAGCATGAGCATGGTGAAGCCGACCAGGCCGAGTACCAGCATCATGTTCGGGGTCAAGGTCAACGCGGCGGCATTGTCCATTCTGGGATCGCTTCCTCGATAACCTTAACCAGCCAGCGACGCGGCACATCCTTGCCGGTCGCGCAACGAGAGTCAAATACGCGTGTACAACATGTCCCGAACCCCATGCCCCAACGTGCGTCCGCGCTTCTCGAAACGGGTCTGGATCCGCCACGGCGGACGCGGGACGAAATCACCCGTGGCCGAACAATTGCGCCAGCGTTGACATTGTGCCATCACGAGATGCATGTGTTCGGCGTATTCCATCCAGTCGGTCGCCAGATGCACGACGCCACCCGGCACCATGCGCGATGCCAGCAGTTCGACAAAGGGCAGTTGCACCAGGCGCCGCTTGTGGTGGCGCTTCTTGGGCCAGGGATCCGGGAACCAGATGCGCACCTCATGCAATGACTCGGGCATGATTTCCTCACGCAGCACTTCCACCGCGTCATGGCAATAGATGCGCACGTTGCTGGTCCCGGCGGCGGCCAACGTGTTCATCAAGCGCCCAACGCCCGGGCGATGCACCTCCACGCCAAGATAGTCGCGATCGGGATCGTGCGCGCTGGCCCAGGCAAGTGCATCGCCGTTGCCGAAGCCGATTTCCATTACGTGCGGCGCGCTGCGGCCGAACACCTTGTCCAGGTCGCGCGGCCGGCCCACGAAATCCAGGCCGAAGCGCTCCCAATGCGTCGCAAACGCGCGCCGTTGCGCCGGTGTGATGCGGCCTTCCCGCAACACGTAACTGCGCACGGTGCGCGGAGCGACCTGGCGGTCGCTTGCACCGGGTACGGGGGGCACAGGTTTGATAGCCATCGGTATGCGGTCGGTCCCGTGTAGCTCGTTAAGATACGTCATCCGCGCCGGCGCCACGTCGCCAGTGTATGAACGAACCGTCCGGCCCGCGCGGTCCCCTCGCATGCATTGTAATAGCTGACCCCGTTGCAGCCCGCGTATTCCCAACCGGGACCCGCGCAGTTACCATAGCCCGGCGCGCGGGCGTAGCTCAATGGTAGAGCTGTAGCTTCCCAAGCTACTGACGAGGGTTCGATTCCCTTCGCCCGCTCCACTTTCCAGCCTGTCGCAACCCCTCCGGAAGCAGAACCGCGTCAGACCGGGTTCCTTCAGGGACCTGGTCTACGTTGCCGTGGCCTCCCCGATACGCCGGCCGATGGGCATGTCCGGCGCCGCCGTGCAAAACTGCATGCCTGATTCGGAGGTCCCGCAATGGAAATCGAAAACCACGTATTCATCGTGACCGGCGCGTCCTCGGGCATCGGGCTGGCGACGGCCCGGGTCCTGTCCGGACGCGGCGGCAAGGTCGCCTTGCTGGCACGCAGTACCGCGGCATTGCAAGCACTCGCGGCCGAGCTCCCCGGCAGCCTGCCGGTCACGGCCGACATGACACGGTTCGACGACGTACGTGCGGCGGTCGCGCGCATCCATCGTCAATACGGCCGCATCGACGGGCTGGTGAACAATGCCGGACGCAGCTATGCAACCCGCGTGGAACAGATCGATCCGCGGCTGTTCGACGAGATATTCCACCTCAACGTGCTTGGGCCGATTGTCGCCATGCAGGCCGTGATCCCGCTGATGCGGTCGCAAGGTGGCGGCAGCGTCGTCAACGTCAATTCAGGTACGGCGTTCATGACGATTCCAGGCTACAGCGTGTATTCATCGTCGAAGCGCGCCCTGCTCGGATTCACCCTGGCCGCGCGCGCCGAACTCGAACGCGACCACATCGCCGTCAGCGAGGTCTATCCCGACGTCACGGCGACCAACTTCGGCAAGAACCGCATGGCGGGGCCGGAAGGCGGTGGACCGCCGTCCGACTATGCCGCCGGCACCCCGCCAGAAATCGTCGCCAGGCTGATCGTGAAGGCAATCGAGGAAGGCCGGGCCCAGTATTTCGTGAACGAGCGCATCGCCCGGCTGGCCGGTGCGGTACCGGATCACGATCGCGTCGGGCACTGAACGCGGACTCGGAAGTCGCGCCCGCGACGGGGAATACCAATCGCCTGCACCGCCAATACGGGCTAAGCTGTTATGTGACTTCGGGGCTCGGACACAGGAACGCCCATGCACGTACTGGTGATCGAAGACAACAACGACCTGGCCACCAATATCGGCGACTATCTCGAAGACCGTGCCCATGTGGCCGATTTTGCCGGCGACGG
>CAYOEF010000004.1:0-11815 GCA_964402805.1 uncultured Rhodanobacteraceae bacterium
CTGGTCGAGGGCGATTCGGCCGGCGGCAGCGCCAAGCAGGCGCGCGACAAGGACTTCCAGGCCATCCTGCCGCTGCGCGGCAAGATCCTCAACACCTGGGAGGTCGAATCCGGTTCGGTGCTGGCATCTGAAGAAGTCCACAACCTTGCCGTCGCCATCGGCTGCGATCCCGGCCACGACGACATCAGCGGCTTGCGCTACGACAAGGTCATCATCCTGGCCGACGCCGATTCCGACGGCCTGCACATTGCCACGCTCCTGAGCGCGCTGTTCCTGCGCCACTTTCCCGCCCTGGTGCGCGAGGGCCACGTCTTCGTCGCCATGCCGCCGCTGTTTCGCGTGGACATCGGCAAACAGGTGTTCTACTGCCTCGACGAGGAGGAAAAGCGCATCCTCCTGGAACGCGTGGAACGCGAAAAGATCAAGGGGGCGGTGCACACCACCCGCTTCAAGGGCCTGGGCGAGATGAACCCGTCCCAGCTGCGCGAATCGACGATCCACCCCGACACCCGCCGCCTGGTCCAGCTGACCGCAAACGACGGTGACGGCACCATCAAGCTTATGGACATGCTGCTCAGCAAGAAGCGCTCACCCGACCGCAAGGCCTGGCTGGAAGAAAAAGGCGACCTGGCGACGCTGCAGGTGTGACCCGTCGCCCGCAGGCAACCCGCGGCCGCGGGCGGCGTACACTGGGGCTGCCGCAACACCTGGGGGCAGCACCAATGCACACCTGGACCCGCCATTGCCTGGACATCCTCGCCGCGGAAAACGGCCGTTCGGCGGACACACACCTCATCCGCGTCGACCTGCCGGCGTTTCCCGGGATTCCGCTCTATTTCAAGGACGAATCGGCCCATCCCACCGGCAGCCTCAAGCACCGGCTTGCCAGGTCGCTGTTCCTGTACGCCATCTGCAACGGCTGGCTGAGCGAAGGCCAGACCGTGGTCGAGGCATCCAGCGGCAGCACTGCCATCTCCGAAGCCTATTTCGCGCGACTGCTGGGCCTGCCCTTCACCGCCGTGGTGCCGCGCCGCACGTCACGCGACAAGCTCGCCCTCATCGAGCGCCACGGCGGGCGCATCCATCCCGTCGACGGCACCGACATCTACGGCGAAGCCGAACGCCTGGCCAGCGAGTGCAACGGGCATTACATGGACCAGTTCACCCATGCCGAACGCGCGACCGACTGGCGCGGCAACAACAATATCGCCGAGTCCATCTTCCGGCAGATGTCGCGCGAACCCGATCCCATGCCGCGCTGGATCGTCGCCTCCGCCGGCACCGGCGGCACCTCGGCGACACTCGGCCGCTACATCCGCTATGCGGCCGGACGCAGCGTCGACACGCGCCTGTGCGTCGTGGACCCGGAGAACTCGGTCTTCTACGACTACTACCACACCGGCGACAAGACGCTCACCTCGCCCGCCGGATCGCGCATCGAAGGCATCGGGCGCCCGCGCGTCGAACCGTCATTCATTCCCAGCGTCATCGACCGCATGGAGCAGGTGCCCGACGCCGCCAGCATCGCCGCGCTGCGCGTGCTCGAATCCCTGCTCGGGTGGCGCTGCGGCGGTTCGACCGGCACCAACTTCGTCGGCGTCCTGCGCGTCATGTGCGAAATGCGCGAGCACGGTGAAAGCGGCCCCGTCGTCACCCTGGTCTGCGACCGCGGCGACCGCTACGCCGACACCTATTACAGCGACGAGTGGGTAGCGCGAAACGACCTGGATACGGGCATGCACAGGGCACGTCTGGAACGCGCCCTGCAAACCGGCGCCTGGGACGATTGATCTCCCGGCGACGCGTCAGTCACTGTAGTCCTGGTAGGACTTTTCCTCCACCAGGTCCGAGCCGAGCTTGAGGTTGATGGCCTTCTTGATCGCGGCCCGCTCGTCATTGCGCACGTAGACGGAGCGCGCCAACGCGATGAACGCCGCATCGAACGCCTTGGCCTTTTCCTGGCGCCGAATCGCATCCTCGATGTCCCACAGGGCGGCATTCACGTCCTTGAGCTGCGCCCGCTCCGCCGCGATATCCACCGCCGACGCCTCGTGCCCGTTCCACGTCGCCTCCAACACCGCCAGCTCGTGGCGGACATTGGCCAGCTTGGCGGCATCGCCAATCCGCTCGGACTTGATTTCGAGGATGGTGATCTTGTCGATCAGTTCCCCGAAGGAAATGGGAGCGGTGATCTGGTTCATGCGGTGGGACTCCTGGAAAGATGCGCGGACCGAATACCGGTCATCAGTGGTGGCAGGACTGGTGCGACCTGTCCCGGCACATCAGGCGTATGGCGGAGAGGGGGGGATTCGAACCCCCGTTACGGCGAACCGTAAACCGGATTTCGAGTCCGGCGCATTCGACCACTCTGCCACCTCTCCACATCTACCTGCGCCGAGGACATTGGCAGGCCTGTCCGGCGCATTGTTCGGCCCTTCCTGGGCCTCTCCCCTCCGCTTCGCTTCGGGGCCCGCCTCGCCGCGGTCCAATTTTGTTCCCGACAAAATTGTGTTCGGCCCTTCCTGGGCCTCTCCCCTCCGCTTCGCTTCGGGCACGATCCGAGCCACGATAAAGGCTGGCCATGATACGGCCCGCCGGTGGACGTGACAAGCTTGCGGGGCTGCGGCATGCTTGCCGTCCCCCTCGCCCCTCGTGCGCCATGATTGAATTCGGACATGCCACACACCCTGGTCTGCGGCGTCGTCAAAACCAGGACACGTACTGTGCTGACCCCGGCTCGGGGTTGTACCTGATCGCCGACGGGATGGGCGATCCTGTCGCGGGTGCGCGCGCGGCAGGGTTGGCGCGTGATGTCACGTGCGCACGACTGCGCGAAGGGGGAACGCTGGAGTCGGCGGTCCGGGACGCCAGCGATGCCATCACCGCGCACACGGACGCGTCCACCGGAATCCACTCGCCGGTCGGGGCCAGCATGGTTGCGCTGCGGATCCGTGGGGAGGACTTCGAGGCCGTGTGGGTAGGAGACAGCCGGCTCTACCTGTACTGCGAGGCGCTGCATTCCCTGTCGCGCGATGCGGCCAGCGTGGGGAGGCTGCTGGACGAGGGCATCGTCGAAGTGCGCGAGGCCCGCGGCAATCCGCGCCGCAATGGGCTCACCCAGGCACTGGGGGTCACACCGTCCGATGACCTGCGCATCGAACACGTTGCCGGCCGCCTCGCGCCCGGCATGCGCGTGCTGTTGTGCAGCGACGGGTTGACCGAACACGTTGGCGACGACGTGCTTGGGCAGTGGCTGGCGCGTGACGACCTTGCCGCCCAGGAAATCGTCGACACACTCCTGCTTGCGGCCCTGGACGCCGGACACGACGGCAACATGACCGCCATGGTACTGCGCTGCCACGCGACTCAGGATCGCTGATCGCCGTCGGCGTCTCCCTGCAGGCGCCGCCAGAGGCTCTCGCCACCGGCGGCCGTGTCCAGGGCATCCAGCCGCGCCGCATGCGCGGCAAGCTCGTCCGCTGTCGCACGCAGCACGAGAGGACGCTCGGTCAGGGTGGCGGCATAGGCGCCCGGAGCCGATGCCGCGTTGCCGTCGTGCCCTGCGAAAGACAGGTCCAGGTCCGACTGTCCCGAGGTCATGGCGAGGTAGACCTCGGCCAGCAACTGCGCATCCAGCAGGCCGCCGTGCAGGTCGCGACGGGTATTGTCCACACCCAGACGCTTGCACAACGCATCCAGGCTGTTGCGCTGGCCGGGATAGCGGTCGCGGGCCATGACCAGGGTATCGAGCACGCTCGCGTGGTCGTGTATCCGCCCGAAGTTTGCGCCGGCGCGCGCCAGTTCGGCATCGACGAAGCCGACGTCGAACGGTGCGTTGTGGATGATCAGCTCGCTACCCTCGATGAACTGCAGGAAGTCCTCCACGATGTCGGCAAAGTGCGGCTGGTCGAGAAGGAACTGGTCGCTGATGCCGGTGACCTTGCGCGCACCGGCGTCGATGGCGCGATCAGGGTTGAGGTAGGTGTGGTAGGTGCGGCCGCTGGGGCGCCGGTCGATGAGTTCGACGGCGCCGATCTCGACCACGCGATGACCGTCGCCGACCTCGAGGCCCGTGGTTTCCGTGTCCAGTACCACCTGACGCATCAGCGCCGACCTCCCTTGTGGTTTTCTGCAGGCTGTTTGCGATCCTCCGCCGCGGCCCGGGCGGCATGGTCCACGCGCTCGTTGTCGGCATGCCCGGCGTGGCCCTTTACCCAATGCCAGTCCACCGCGTGGGTCGCGTTCGCGCGGGCCAGCCGTTCCCACAGGTCCTGATTCTTGACCGGCTGACCCGCTGCGGTGCGCCAGCCACGTGCCTGCCACCGCGGCAACCACTGTTCGATGCCCTGCATGACGTAGCGCGAGTCGGTCGTCAGGGCGACGCGGCAGCCGCGCTTCAACGCCTCCAGGGCCATGATGGCGGCCGTCAGTTCCATGCGATTGTTGGTGGTGTGGGCTTCCCCGCCGGTCAGCAGTTTTTCCTTGCCGCGGCTGCGCAGCAGCGCGGCCCAGCCACCGGCGCCGGGATTGCCGAGACAGGCGCCGTCGGTGAAGATTTCCACGTCGGCCGCACTGGCCCTGCCCGCGGCCTTCCTCATGCGCACTCCCGCTGTGTTCCGGGCACCCATGCATGCTTCTTGCGCGCGTTCGCGCGTTGTGGGCGCGGCACCTTCCACGGCACGATCGTGGCGCGGCGCTTGCGTCCGGTCAGCACGAACCCGCCGCCCCAGTGCCCCGGCCCGGCCTGCGTGCCTGCAACAGGCCAGGCATGGCCGCAACGCACGACACGCACGGTATCGACGTCGTGCCGGGCCAGTTCCTGGCGGATCCAGCCCGGCGCCGTCAGCATGGGACGCGGTCGGCGGCGGCACAGCAACCACGGCGCCCACAGGCTGAATGGATGGAAGCCTGCGACCAGCAGGCACCCGTGGGGCGACAGTACCCGCGCCGCCTCGCCCAACAGGGCGGCGGCCCAGGGTACCCACTCCAGCACATCATCCAGCACGAGCACGTCGAACGCATCGTCGACGAACGGCAACGGTTCGGATGCGCGTGCATGTATGTCACCACGCCAACGCTCGCCATCAGGGTCATCCCCATCGAAATACAGGCGTGTCTGCAACGGCATGGCCAAGTTGATCGCACTGTCGACGCGGCCCCCACGCAAGTGCAGGCCGCGCACGCCCGGCCGCCCCAACAGGGCGCTCGCGATCAGGCGGGCCTGCGCGCGGCGCAGCTCGCCTACGGCAGGCCGGGACATCAGCGGATTCGTGTGCGCGTGCATTCGGAAGTCGGCAATTTTCACACCATCAAACGACTAGATTAGCGCAGGCATGACCCCATGGGGAGGCAAACCCGGTACCGGTTTTGCTATATTCCAAGGCCCGTCGCACCAATCACCCGCCAGGGCGCCTGCCCGGGCAGCCGGTGCGCCCCATGCGGAGAGCCTGTTTTGCGCCTCGATCCCCTGCCTGCCCTCAACGACAATTACATCTGGCTGCTGGCCGATACCGACGGCAACGCGCTGGTGGTCGATCCGGGCGCAGCCGACGTGGTCGAGGAAGCACTGGCGACGCGCAAACTGCGCCTGACGACGATCCTTCTGACACACCACCACGCCGACCACACGGGCGGCGTTGCCAGCCTGTGCAAGCATCATGCATGCGTCGTGTATGCCCCTCATGACACGCGTATCGACAACGTCGACCGGCGTGTCGGCGATGGCGACATCGTGGCGCCGGCCGCCCCGGCGACACGTTTCCGGGTGTGGGAGGTGCCGGGCCACACGCGCAGCCACATCGCCTTCGTGGGCGATGACCTGGTGTTCTGCGGCGACACGCTGTTCAGCCTTGGCTGCGGGCGCCTGTTCGAGGGCTCGCCGGAGCAGATGCTGACATCATTGGACCGCCTGGCATCCCTGCCGGACGCCACGCGCGTATGCTGCGCCCACGAATACACCCTCGCCAATGGCGCCTTCGCGCGTACGGTGGAACCAGCCAACGCGGACCTCGCCCAACGCATGCAAGCGGCACACGCGGACCGTGCCGATGGCAGGCCGACCCTCCCCTCGCGCATGGATGCCGAACGCGCCACCAACCCTTTCCTGCGCGTGGACGCGCCGGCTGTCATGCACTGGGCGGGAAATCAGCAAACCGGCTGGAAACACCGGGTCGAACGTTTCGCGGCACTGCGCGCAGCCAAAGACGGATTCCGCGCGTGAGGCCGGGCCGGTGGGGCAGTATGGGCATCGCGCTGCTCCTGGCAGCCTGCGCCCCCGTCATGTCCAAGCCGGGCAACCCGGTGCGCCGGTCCCCTGCGCCTGCGCCGGCCTCTACGCCACCATCCACGTCGCTTGCCAGCCGCGCGCGGCCGGTGCTTGTTTCCGCACGCGCTTCCGCGCACGCGCCTGCACCCGCGCCGACGTTCTGGACGCGCCTGCGCGGGCAGTTCGCCATGTCCGACTGCCCGGCGCCGGCCGTACGTCGCGCACGCTACGACACGCGCCATCCGCAGGCCTTCGAGGCGCACATCCGCAGGCTGTTGCCGATCATCGTGTACATCCAGCACGTCGCCGCCTCGATGCACGTGGCCGGCGAGTTCGTGATGCTGCCCTGGGTCGAGAGCCACTTCCGCAACATCCCGCCGCGCAGGGGACATGCGGCCGGCATGTGGCAGATCATGGCCGTAACGGCGCAAAGCCTCGATTTGCCGGTGAGCCGCCATTACGACGGCCGCCTGGATCGCATCGCGTCCACGCACGCGGCCCTGGGGCTGGTCGCGCGCTACTACGCGAAATGGAAGGACTGGCGCATCGCCGACATGGCCTACAACACCGGCGAATACCGCATGATCGACCTGATCAAGGCGCACGGCATGCCACCGCCGACACCCGTGATACCGGAATTGCCGGTAGGCCGTGTCACCCGCGGACACCTCGAGCGCCTGCTGGCGATTGCCTGCATCATCCGCGACCCGGCACGTTTCCACGTCACCTTGCCGTTGCCCCAACCACGACGGCAACTCGAGGTCGTGACCCTGGCGAACACGGTGCGCGTCGCGCACGCCGCGCGGCTGAGCGGGCTGTCCACGCGCACGTTTCGCTGGTTGAACCCGGGTTATCGCGGCGGCACCATCGGCGGACCGGGGATGCCCATGCACGTCCTGTTGCCTGCGCCGGCCGCCAAGCGCCTCCAGCTGGCCATGGCCGGCAACCAGTCGGAACACGCCGGGAACGTTGCGGAACATGCGACGTCGGGCGGAAGCCGCTACACGGTCGTCGCGGGCGACTCGCTGTGGAGCATCGCGCATCGCTTCGGGCTGAGCATCAGCCGGTTGCGCGAGTTGAACCAGCTCAGCAGCCAGGTCCTTCATCCCGGCCAGGTTCTCACACTCATCGATCCCGTGGCTGCGCAGTAGCCACGGCATCACCGACGGCCAGCCCACGGCCCGGTGCGCCGGTGCAGGCAGTCGAGTAAACTCTCATCCTTCATCGGCACACGCTACAGCTCCCTGTCAGCTACTGGAGGATGCATGGGATTTCTGGACGGAAAACGCGCCCTGGTCGTGGGTATCGCAAGCAAGCGTTCCATCGCGTGGGGCATTGCCAAGGCCATGCATCGCGAGGGCACGCAACTCGCGTTCACCTACCAGAACGACCGCCTCAAGGGCCGTGTCGAGGAAGCCGCCGACGCCTTCGGCTCGGACATCGTGCTGCCTTGCGACGTCGCCGAGGACGCCCAGATCGACGCCCTGGCCACGACACTGGGCAAGCGTTGGGATGGCCTGGACATCCTCGTGCATTCAGTCGGCTTCGCGCCGCGCGAGGCCATCCAGGGGCAGTACCTGGACGGCCTGAGCCGCGAGAGCTTCGCCATTGCCCACGACATTTCCAGCTACAGCCTGGCCGCGCTGGCCAAGGCGATGCGCCCGCTGATGCTGGGGCGTCACGGCGCCATCCTCACCCTGACGTACCTGGGCGCGGAACGTGCACTCAACAACTACAACGTCATGGGCGTGGCCAAGGCCAGCCTCGAGGCGAACGTGCGTTACCTCGCTTTCAACCTGGGCCCGGAAGGCACGCGCGTCAACGCCATCTCGGCCGGTCCCATCAAGACCCTGGCCGCCGCCGGCGTCGCCAACTTCCGCAAGATGATGGAACACGTCGAGGAAAACGCCCCCTTGCGGCGCAGCATTTCCGCCGACGAGGTCGGCAACGTCGGCGCGTTCCTGTGTTCGGACCTGGCGTCGGGCATCACCGGCGAGGTCACGCACGTGGATGCCGGCTACAGCATCCTGGGCATGACCGGGATCTGATCACCGGGCATCCCGTCGGAGCCCGGGCGGTAAGCGACGGCCATCGACTCCATGCAGCAAATCAATTGGCCAACGATCGGTAAAACGAGTACGGTCAAAATTCCAACATGTATTGTGAGGAGGTGCAACCATGGCAGAGATTCATGGTCCCCAGAAACTAGGGCCATTGACCCCGCTCGTCGGCGAATGGGAAGGGGACGTCGGTATCGACCTGTCCTACCACAACAAGGATGACGAGACGTCACAGACTTCCAGCTTCGAAAAGGCCTGGTTCAAACCTATTCCCATCCAGGAAAACGGCCAACAGCAGCTGGAGGGCCTGGCCTACAAGATGACCAACTGGCGCCATGGCGAGGAAGCCATGGACCCGTTCCATGACGAGTCCGGCTATCTGCTGTGGGACAAGGTCAACGGCCAGATCATGCAGTGCGTGGTGTTCGGACGCGGCATCGCCATCCTAGCCGGCAGTGACGCCAACCCACGCGACAGGGAATTGCATTTCAAGGCAACACCGGGCGATCCGGCCTACGGCATCCTGCAGAACAAATACCTGCTGCAACGTGCCGAGCTGAAAAGCTACGAACACATCTTCACGTTCAACGACGACGGGACTTTCACGCACACGTCCGACATCGTCCTGAAGCTTGCGGCGCAAGGTGGCCAGGAAATGCACCACACCGACCAGAACACGCTGCACCGCGTAAAGCGCTATCACCCCAGCGCCGAGTGAGCGGCCCAAAGTTTCCTGGCAACGGATACGGCCCTGCAACCATGCAGGGCCGTTTCTTTCGGGGCAGGCAGTGCGACGCCCAGCTTGCGTTCACCGGTGCAGCGACGCAACCGCGGCATCGGAAAGCACCAGTTCCGGATTGATGTAACAGCCATTCAAGGCTACCGTCCAGTGAAGGTCCGCCCCCGTGGTTCGGCCCGTGGAGCCAACCAGCGCAATTACCTGGCCGCGCCTGACCGGCTCGCCTTCGTGCACCTTGATCCGGCTCAGATGCACGTACACGCTTACGAGGCCCTGCCCGTGGTCGATCATGACCGTATTGCCGTTGAAGAAGAAATCGCCCACCTTGGCAACGATTCCATCTGCCGGTGCACGTACCGGCGTGCCTGCGCGCGCGGCGATGTCGATTCCCGAATGCGGTGAGCGCGGCTTGCCGTTGAGGACGCGCCGCACGCCAAACGGGCTGGTCTCCACGCCTTTCACCGGCAGCGCGAACGGCAACTGCGCATGGAGCTTCGGCGTCCAGGTGTCGTACACCGCGTCGATCTCCTTGCTCTCCCTGTGTACCCGTGCGAGATCCGCGGGCGAGAGCGTCACCATGGCCTTGTTCTTGATGGTCAGGCGTTGCACCGCGTAGGCCTTGTCCTTGACGTCGAACGCAACATTGCGCGTACCGCCGGACGCGACCACGGCAAGCTCCTGGGTACCGGGCCGGGTATCCAGTGGCACGCCGACGACCGCATAGCGGCGACCGTCGTGCGGCAGGATCATGACCCGGTGGCCGGCGTAACTCGCCCGCACCACCCCCGCGGGCAACGCCACCAGCGCAATGCCGCCGGGTACCGCATCACCGTGCGGCAAGTCGGCCGCCTGCGCGGTCGCGGCAAGAAGAAACAAGGTCACAAACGCGGCGGTCCGCATCATCTCCACACTCCGGCAATGGCTCGTCAATCGGGTGTGCCGGTCCCGGCGATCAATCCGGCACGGGTGTGATCGTGGCACACGGCACGTCCCTATAATCAAAACACGCCCGCACCACCGGAGGCCATCATGAGCTTCCTGCAAGCCGCACCCCAATTGCCGCATCCGCTGCATGGCGACCGCCTGCTGCAACACCTGCTCGCGCATGTCCTTCCTGCGGCGCGCCGCACTGCGACCATGCCGGATCTCCAGGCGCTGGCAGACTATAGCGTGATGGCGTGGCAACGCGCTCGCGCGCATCCCGAGGAGCAACCGGTGCATACGCCGTGGGGCGCCTGGGGCGAACGTGTGGACCGGGTCAGCCTGACCACGACCTGGCGCGAGGGCGCCGCCATCGCGACACGCCATGGCCTGATCGCCAGCGGCCACGATACCTGTGCCGGCGCGAGCGCCCGCCTCGAACAGTTCCTGCGCATTTACGTCTACCACATGGCGAGTGCCTTCTATACCTGCCCGCTGGCCATGACGGACGGCGCCGCGACCGTCCTCAAGGCAAGCGGCAACCGCGAGCTGATGGACCGCGCCCTGCCGCGTTTCCTCAGTCGCGACGCCGATACCCTGTGGCTTTCCGGCCAATGGATGACCGAAACCATCGGCGGTTCCGACGTCGGCAACACCGAAACGGTCGCGCGGCAAGATGCCGATGGACAGTGGCGCCTGTACGGCCGCAAGTGGTTCACCTCGGCCATCGTCGGCGAGGCGGCGCTGGCGCTGGCCAAGCCCGAAGACGAAGGCGGCGACCTGGCGCTGTTCTACGTGGAAACGCGCGACGCCCGTGGCGCATGGAACGGCCTCATCATCGATCGTATCAAGGACAAGCTTGGTACGCGCGAGTTGCCCACCGCGGAAATCCATCTCCACGGCGTGCCGGCGTGGCCGGTGGGGGGCCTCGCCCATGGCGTGCGCCAGATCGCCCCGGTACTCAATGTCACGCGCACGTGGAATGCCGTCTGCGCCGTGGCTTCCAGCGCGCGCTGCCTGGCCCTGGCCTGCGACTACGCCAGGCGCCGCAAGGTGTTCGGCAGGCCACTGGTGGAGCAGCCGCTGCACCAACGCACGCTGGCCAACCTGCAGGCCGAGCATGCCGCCGGCTTCATGCTTGCGTTCGAGGTGGGCGAGTTGCTGGGACGTGTGGAAAGCGGCCACGCCAAGGAATACGAACGGGCGTTGCTGCGCCTTCTGACGCCGCTGGCCAAGCTCTGGACCGGTAAGCTCGCCGTGCGCATCGCCAGCGAAACGCTGGAGTGCTTCGGTGGCAACGGCTACATCGAGGATACGGGCCTGCCGCAATTGCTGCGTGACGCGCAGGTCTATTCCATATGGGAAGGCACCACCAACGTGTTGTCGCTGGATGCAATGCACGTTCTCGGCAAACACGGGCTGGACCCCACCCGCACCGGCATCGAGGCATGGCTGGCCGGGCAGCCGGCCGACTCCGGGCATGCTGTTACGATCATGCAGGCGCTCGATGCCGTACACGCACGCCTCGACGCCTGCCATACGGACGGTGAACGACAGCAAGCGGCGCGCGGCATCGCCATCACCCTGGCGCGTGCCTGTGCCGGCGCACTGCTGGTACGCGGCGCCACCCGCGATGCCGGCAACGGCTTCCTTGTCGCTGCGCGCGATCTGTTCCTTGCGCACGGCCTGAACCGGCTAAGCCCGCCCGCAAGCGAACCGGACCTGACTGCCCTGCTCGCGCCCGTACCGGTATTTCACGCATAATTGCGCCCTCCAGACTCCAGGGGTAATCCTTACATGCACAACTTGAGCATCGTCACCACCGGCGGC
>CAYOEF010000004.1:11825-35953 GCA_964402805.1 uncultured Rhodanobacteraceae bacterium
AGATCTACTTCGACGCCAAATCCGACTACAAGATCGGGGCGCCGCAGATCGGAACCATCCTGTCCCAGCTTGGCGTGGCGTTCGAATTCGAGGTGACTTCGATCATGCGCAAGGACAGCCTGGAACTGGCCGACGCCGATCGCCAGCTGATCCGAAGCTCCATCGAAGCCCAGCCGCACCGCCACGTACTGGTGACCCACGGCACCGACTCGATGGTCGACACCGCGCGCATGCTCAAGGATATTCCCGGCAAGGTAATCGTCATGACCGGCGCCCTCAACCCGGCGCGCTTCGAGGGCTCGGATGCGGTATTCAACATCGGCTGCGCCGTGGCCGCGGTTCAGGCCATGCCCGAAGGCGTGTGGATCACCATGAACGGTCGCATCTGGGACCCCGCGCACGTACGCAAGAACCGCAAGGCAAACCGCTTCGAAGCGGTTGAGGGGTGATTCGACGGCAAGCTCACCGTGCCGTCAATACCGCCAGAAACGCCTCGCCGTAACGCGCCAGCTTGCGCTCGCCGACGCCGCTGATGGTGGCCAGGCCGGCAAGCGTGGAGGGGTGTTCACGCAGCATCGACAGCAGCGTTGCATCGTGGAAGATGATGTATGCCGGTACGCCTTGTTCGCGTGCAAGGCGTGCGCGCGTGTCGCGCAGGGCGTCCCACAGGGCCTGCTCGCGTGCGGGGATTTCCAGACCCGGGCGAGAGGTGTCGGTACGTCGCGGGCCGCGCGCAGCGTGTCGCGCCGTGCGATCAGCGGCACGACGCATGAATACCTGCTCGTTGCCGCGCAGGACCGGGCGCGCCGCCGCGGTCAGGTGCAGGGTGCCGTAGCCGTCGGCGTCGGGTTCGAGCAGGTCTCGTGCGACCAGCTGGCGGAACACGCCACGCCATTGCCGGGCATCCAGGTCCGTGCCGATGCCGAACACCCCGAGCCTGTCGTGTCCACGCGCGCTGACGCGGGCATCGCGCTTGCCCAGCAAGACCTGCAAAAGATACGTCACCCCGTAGCGCTGCCCGGTGCGGTAGACGCACGACAAGGCCTTTTGCGCGGCCTGCGTGGCATCCCACGTCGCCGGCGGGGACAGGCAGTTGTCGCAGTTGCCACACGGTTCGGCGGCCTCGCCGAAGTAGGCGAGCAGCAACTGGCGTCGGCACCCGGTGGTTTCGGCATAGGCCAGCAGCGCATCCAGCCGCGCGTGGTCGACCCGCTTGCGCGCATCGTCCGACGGCGAGGCGTGGATGAACTGTTTCTGCGCCATCAAGTCACCAAGGCCATAGGCCATCCATGCGTCGGCGGGCAGTCCGTCGCGCCCGGCCCGGCCGGTTTCCTGGTAATAGCCTTCCAGGCTCTTGGGCAGGTCCAGGTGTGCCACGAAACGCACGTCGGGCTTGTCTATGCCCATGCCGAAGGCGATGGTGGCGCACATGACCACCGCGTCTTCATGCAGGAACCGGCGCTGGTTGGCGGTGCGCCCGGCCGGATCCATGCCGGCGTGGTAAGGCAATGCATTCAGGCCCTGCGCGCGCAGCCACGCGGCAATCGCCTCCACCTTCTTGCGTGACAGGCAATAGACGATGCCGGACTCGCCGGCATGCCCGGCAAGAAAACGCCACAGCTGCTGTTTGGGGTTCTCCTTGAGGACCACGTGGTAGCGGATGTTGGGCCGGTCGAAACTGGCCACGAACTGCCGCGCACGCCCCAGCGCCAGGCGTTCGACGATTTCCGCCCGCGTGGAGGCATCCGCGGTGGCCGTCAAGGCGATCCGCGGCACGTCGGGAAAGCGCTGGCCAAGCACGACCAGTTGCCGGTATTCGGGGCGGAAATCATGCCCCCACTGCGACACGCAATGCGCTTCGTCGATGGCAAACAGTGCCAGGTCCACGCGTTCGAGCAGGGCCATGCATTGGCCACCAAGAAGCCGTTCGGGCGCCACGTAGAGCAGATCCAGTTCGCCGTGCACGAAACGCCGCTCCACGTCGGCGCGGGTATTGGCGTCCTGCGAGGAGTTGAGGAATGCCGCGCGCACGCCAAGCTGGTGCAAGGCCTCCACCTGGTCGTGCATCAGCGCGATCAGCGGTGACACCACGACGGCCGTGCCACGGCGCATCAGGGCCGGAATCTGGTAGCACAGCGACTTGCCGCCGCCGGTCGGCATCAGGACCAGCGCGTCGCCGCCCGCGGCGACATGCTCGATGATGGTCGCCTGCTGGCCGCGAAAGCTGGAATAACCGAAGGTGTGCTGAAGGATTTCGAGGGCCGCAGGCATGCGCGCCATGCTACCAAACGTTGGCCACTTCCCTACCCGGATCAATACCCCGACGACTCGGGAATGCCCCAGATGGCGCGGTCGAGGTCAGGTTCGAGGCCGAAGGCACTCATGGGCACCCGTCCCTTGTGGACCGCGACACCCTCCGCGCGCAGGCGACGACATTGCTCCTTGAAAGCCGCGCTGCCGGGCGGCAGAGCGATGTGCCCGTCGGCACGCAGCACGCGGTGCCAGGGAAGTTCCAGGCCATCCGGCGTCGCGTGCAACGCCTGTCCCACCATGCGCGCGCGGCGCGGCAGGCCGGCACGCCGGGCGATCGCGCCATAACTGGCCACGCGCCCACGCGGGATGGCGGCAATTGCCGCATAGATGCGTTGGTAGCGCTCGTTCACAATGCAGGAGATACGGCAAAACCGGCGGACACCCGCCAGCCACGGTTGGAAGTCCGGAACGCATGCCCCGAGGGACACGCTACGATAATGGCACGGTTTCCCCCGCCCTGGACAGATCATGTCATCACGAACCGCCCTCATCACCGGCGCCGATGGCGCCATCGCCAGCCACGTCACCGAGGCATTCGCACAAGCCGGCTGGTCGCTGGCGTTGGTCGCCGGCAACAAGGCGGGGCGTGCGCGCCTGGCCCAGCAATATCCCGACGCGTGCACGCTGGTCGCCGACCTCGACCACGATGAAGACGCCCGCCGCGTGGCGAATGCGGCCATCGATGCCTGCGGCGAGATTGATGCACTGCTCAACATTGCCGGCGGATTCGCCATGAGTCCCGCCACCGAGACCACACCCGCCCAACTGGATGCGCAACTGGACATCAACCTGCGCACGGCCTTCAACGCCACCCGCGCCATCCTGCCGCACATGCTGCACATCGGCCATGGATTCATCCTCGGCGTCGGGGCCGCGCAGGCGATCAACGGCGGGGCTTCGTGCGGCGCCTACGCCGCCGCCAAGGCGGCCATGATCGCCTGGATGAAATCCATGCATGCCGAGCTTGCGCCGCGTGGCATCGCCATGGCCATCGTCTATGCGATGGGCGCGGTGGATACGGCTGGCAATCGCAAGGCCATGCCGGAGGTCGACCCGTCCACGTGGATCGATCCGGCAGAACTGGCCGCGACCATGCTGCACCTGGCCATGCGGGGAAGCCGCGGCCAGATTCGCGAGGTGCACATCTACCCGCCACCGCGCCGGCCCCGACGGCCTGGCGCCGCGGTTACATGACGCCGCGCAGGCCCATCGCGACAAGCCAGGACAACAGTGCGGTAACGGGCATGGTCATCACCCATGCCCAGATCATGCGTTCCACCACCGTCCAGCGGATGGCGCTGAAGCGCTTGGCCGCACCAACACCCATGATGGCCGAGGACACGCAATGCGTGGTGGACACGGGAACGCCCACGGTCGAGGCGACCATGATGACGAGCGCGGCGCCGGTCTCGGCCACGAAGCCGTTGATGGGATGCAGGCGCACCATCTTGTGGCCCAGGGTCCGGATGATGCGCCAGCCGCCACCGGCGGTGCCGGCGGCCATGGTCAACGCGCACACGACCACCACCCAGATGGGAATGACGAGGTCTCCGCTCGGCGACGCCGTGACGCGCAGGAACCCGAGCCAGTCGGGCAGACCCGAGAACGTGCCGGCGGTAGTCGCGGTGACCAGCGCCAGCGCCACGATGCCCATGGTCTTCTGGGCGTCGTTCATGCCGTGGGACAGTCCCATGCCGGCTGCAGACAGGATCTGCACCTTGCCGAACAAGGCATTGACGAACGGTGTGCGTCCGAGGCGATTGAGAAAATTCCGGCGCCGGGAAAACCACACCAGCAGCAGATACAGGAGCGTCATCAGCACCAGGCAGATGACGAAACCGAGGATCGGCGAAAGGATCATCGGCAGCACGACCTTGGGGATCACGCCCTTGGCGAGCCACCAGTGCCGGGCGCCATGGGAGGTCCACCAGATGACCGAATCGAGATTGTTGTGGCTGGCCGCCAGCGCCGCGCCCACCATGCCGCCGACCAGCGCATGACTGGAACTTGATGGCAGGCCCCACCACCACGTGGCAAGGTTCCACAGGCAGGCGCCCAGCAGGGCGCTGAACAGAAAGAACGCGCCCTCGTGGACCATGCCCGTGTTGATGAGGCCTTCGGCGATGGTCTGCGCCACCGCCGTGCCGAGCAGCGCGCCTACGAGGTTGGTGATGGCCGCCATGATGACGGCCTGGCCCGGCGTCAGCACCTTGGTGGCGACGACGGTGGCGATGGAATTGGCTGTATCGTGGAACCCGTTGATGTAGGTGAAGGCCAGGGCAACGACGATCACCGCAATCAGTAGTCCGACGCTCACATTCGCTCCTCAGGAGTTCTTGAGCACGATCGAGTAGATGACGTTGCCGACGTCGCGACACTTGTCGATGGTTTTTTCCAGCAATTCGTAAAGATCCTTGGCCAGCATGACCCGCATGGGATCGGTGGAGTTGAGATAGAGGTCGCGATAGGGTTCCAGGAGCAGGTCATCGGCCTCCGATTCGAGCGCCTGCAGGCGCCGTTGCAGGTCGCGCATGGGCGCCAGGCGCAGGCCATTGCGCAACTCCTTGACCATGTCGACCAGGATGCGGGTGCAGCCGAGCAGCAGCTCCGTGCGATCCCTGAAATCGACGCCCTCGAGGCGTTCGGCGACGAGCACGTAGCGTTCGGCGAACTTTTCCACGCGCTTGGGGATCTTGTAGAGCATCGAGTTCATTGCATCGACGTCTTCGCGCTCGAGCACCGTCACGAAGGTGTTGACCAGTTCCTCGCTGATTTCCGTGGACAGTTCCTTCTCGCGATGGCGCGCGGCAATGAATGCCGCCTTGAGGGTGGCAATGTCGCCACCATGGGTAAGCTCGTTGACGGCCGTGGCCGCCTCGAGCGCCGTTTCCGCGCTGGCCTGGAGAAGATTGAGGATCTTGTCCTTGCCACCAAACATGGCTTGCAATGAGAACACGGCCGAATACCCCCGCAGGTTCATGGGTCATCGGCATGCATGGTGCCAGCCGAATGTTGCGATAATGTTACACAAGCGGCAGGTCCGACCTGTCGCCGCATCTGCCCGGTTACACTGTCCCCACGACAACCACGATATCCATCGATGCTGACCCAACTGGGCATCATTGTCCTGCTGTCGCTTCTCAACGGCTTTTTCGCCCTGTCGGAAATGGCCGTCGTGGCTTCCCGCAAAAGCCGGCTGAAGCAACGCGCCCACACCAGCCGCCGTGCGCGCATCGCCTTGCAACTGGTCCAGCACCCGGACCGCTTCCTGTCGTCGGTACAGGTCGGCATCACGCTCACCGTGCTGCTCACCGGCGCCGTGACCGGGGTTGCCTTCCGGGACAGCATTTCCGCACTGCTGGACACCATCGGGCTGCCCTGGCTTGCCGGGCACGCCGCCAGCGTGGCGGCCGTGATCGGCTTCGTGCTCGCCACGTTCATCCAGATCGTGATCGGCGAACTGGTGCCCAAGCGCATGGCCCTGGGCGCGCCGGAAAAACTGGCCGCGCTGATCGCCGTGCCCATGCTTGCGTTCGCGCGCCTGTGCAAGCCCTTCATCTGGCTGTTGAACGTGTCCAGCACCGCCGTCTTGCGGCTGCTGCGGATCACGCCGGTGCACCAGACGCTGGTCAGCGAGGAGGAGATCCGCATGCTGGTGGCCGAAAGCGCCGAGCAAGGCGTGCTCGATGCCGACGAGCGCCGGATGGTCAACCGCGTGCTGCACCTTGGCGACCGCAACGTCGGCAGCATCATGACGCCGCGCAAGCAGATCGCATGGCTGGACGTGACCGCGAGCCGCGGGGACAACCTCGCTATCGTGCGCAGTACCCACTATTCACGCTATCCGGTGTACAAAGGCGATGAAAGCGACGTGCTGGGCGTCCTGGAGATCAAGCGGGTGCTCGATCATGTCCTGAATGGCGAGGGCGACCTGTTCGCGAATCTGGTCAAGCCACTGTACGTACCGGCCACCGTCCGTGCGCTCGACCTGCTTGGCGCGTTTGGGGATGCGGGGGCACGCATGGCCCTGGTCGTCGACGAATACGGTGCCATCGACGGCCTGGTCACACGCAATGACCTGCTTGAAAGCGTGATCGGCCAGGCATCGGGCGACCAGGCCGCGCCCGATGCCCTGTGGCGGCAGGCGAGCGACGGCAGCTGGGACATGGATGGATCGCTGCCGGTCGACGACCTGCGCGAACTGCTGCACCTGGGCCAGTTGCCGCACCAGGACGAGCACGAATACCACACCCTGGCCGGCATGGTGATAACCAGCTTCGGCCACATCCCGGAGATCGGCGAATCCTTCGCATGGCGTGGATTTCGTTTCCAGGTGCGGGAGCGGGACGGAGCACGCATCGGCAAGGTCCGCGTCACGCCGCTGGCAACCGACACCGACGGCGACGGCGGCTGATGCTCGTGCCCAACCCGACAAGCCAGCGACACACGACTACGGCGCTGCTGCACGATGTCCTCGATGCGCACCCCGAGGAATCGATCCCGCTGGAGGCGCTGCTGACCCCGTTGCGCGCGCGCGCGTTCGGTGTACTGCTGCTGATACTGGCGATCCCCAATTTCATCCCGATACCCATCGGCATCGGCGCCATCATGGGCGTGCTGGTGGCGCTGCTCGGACTGCAGATGCTGTGCGGCATGGAGCGCCCGTTCATACCCGTGCGCTGGCGCCACAAGATGCTGCCGCGACGGCGCGTGCAACAATTCCTGACACGCAGCGAGCCGCTCACCCGTTGGCTCGAACGCTGGTGCAAACCGCGTCTTGCCGCCATCAGCGGGCGCCCGTGGTCGCTCGTATCGGGACTTGCCCTGATGACCCTGGGCACGCTCCTGGCCCTCCCGATCCCGTTCACGAATTACCTGTTCGGCGTCGTCCTGCTGACGTTCGCCTTCGCCCTGATCGAACGCGACGGCGCCACGCTCGTGGCCTTGTGGGTGGTGTCGGCCGTCCTGCTGGCGATCTCGATAGCCTTCAGCAACGTGCTGGTGGACACGATGCAGCAGGTCGTCCATCACTTCATGTGACGCGCCGAGCGCTCCACGTCGGCGCAGATGCCATGGAGGATGCGCAATTCCCGTTCATCCGGCCGCGCGCGCAGGAACAGCCGGCGCAGGCGCAACATGATCGTACGCGGCGAGCGCCCCTTGTGAAAGTCGATCACGTCGAGCAGGCGTGCCATGTGCCGGAAAAACTGCTCCATCTGCGCCGCATCGGCCGGCGTGTCAACGCGTGAGGAGCCCCGACGCGGCGCCACGCCGCCCAGTTCCGCCATGCGCAGTTCGTAGGCCATCACCTGCACCGCCTGGGCCAGGTTCAGCGAGCTGAAGTCGTCCACGCTGGGAATGCGCACCATGACGTGGCAATGCGCCAGCTCCGCGTTGTCCAGGCCACTGGCTTCGTTGCCGAACAGCATTGCGACGCATTCACCCCGTGCCAGCGCCTCGCACGCATGCGCTGCGGCCTCGTGGGGCGCCATTTCCGGGATGCTGATGCCGCGGTGCCGCGCGGACAGGCCCATGACCAGGTGGCAGCCTTCCAGTGCCGTGCCCAGATGCGAATGCACGCGTGCATCCTCCAGTACTCCGGGCGCCCCGGCGGCGAGCGCCGTCGCCTGCGGGTCGGGGAAATGTTCCGGCGTGACCAGTTCCAGGCGGTCGAACCCCATCGTGCGGATGGCGCGTGCGGCACTGCCGATGTTGCCGGGATGGGAGGTGCGCGCGAGCACGAAGCGCAGCCGCGAATTGAGCGTTGGCAAGCGGGAGATCCACGTGGAGGACACCTGTGCATGGTACACGCAGGCCATGCACCAACCCCATGCCCGCGGGTGCCGGTGCCGGTGGAGACCGCGGGTTTGCTACAATCGCCGGCGCCGAACGCGCCCGTTCCTTGCCAAAATCCCCGCCATGCCCCGACCCGCCGTCAACGTTGCGGTAAATGCCGCACGTGCCGCAGGCAAAATCATCCTGCGCTACATGAATCGCCTGGACAATATCCAGGTGGTGGAGAAGCACCATCTCGACTTTGCCTCGGAAGTGGATCGCCTGGCCGAGGAAACCATCGTCCATGAGCTCAGGCGCGCCTACCCGCGCCATGCCATCCTGGCCGAGGAGTCGGGCGCCAGCGGCGATGGCCCGCTCACGTGGATCGTCGATCCGCTGGATGGCACCCACAATTACCTGCGCGGCATTCCGCATTTTTGTGTCTCGATTGCCCTGGTCGAGCGCCAGGAACCCATTTACGGCGTGGTCTACGACCCGTTGCGCGACGAGTTGTTCATCGCCAGCAAGGGCGATGGCGCGTACCTCAACGACCGACGCCTGCGCGTGGGCAAGCGCGAGACGATCGACGGCGCCCTGCTGGCCACCAGCTACCCGTATACGCAACGCACCCATCTTTCGGCGCACCTGGGCACGATCGGCCACCTGCTGGAACGGGCCCAGGACGTGCGCCGCACGGGGTCGGCGGCGCTCGACCTGGCCTATACCGCGGCCGGCCGTCTTGACGCCTGCTTCCAGCTTGGCCTCAAGCCCTGGGACATTGCCGCGGGTTGCTTGCTGGTGCGGGAAGCCGGTGGCACGTTCACCGACCTTGCCGGGCGCGGCGGATTACCCGCTTCCGGCAATCTCCTGGCCGGCAACCACCATCTTGTCGCGGCGATCGCGGAGGTAGCCGCGGCCACCTTGCCTCCGGACTTGCTGAAGGCGTAGGCAGGACCGTTCAGGGCGCCGATACGGAACGCTCGCCCGCATCACGCAACAATTCACGCAGGAACGGGATGGTGACCCGGCGATGCGCGGCCAGCGACGCCGAATCGATGTCCTCAAGCAACGCCTGCAAGGCGCCGAGATCGCGCGCATGGCGCCGGAACAGCCAGTCGAGCACGCCGTCGTCAAGCTCGATTCCGCGTGCGGCGGCGCGCGCGCGCAGCACCTGGCGCCGCGCGGACTCATCCAGCGGCGCCATGCGCGCCAGCGTACTGGCGGCCAAACGCGAGCGCAGATCGGGAAGGTTGATCTGCAATTGCGCCGGGGTCTCCCGGCTGGCGAACAACATGGCGCTGCCTTCGGCCCGCGCACGGTTGTAGAGCCCGAAAAAAGCGTGCTCGGCCGCATCGTCGCCGACCATGGCCTGCACGTCATCGAGCACCACCAACTGGCAGCCACTGCTGGCGCGCATGGCCTGCGCCGCGTGGCGTCCGAGCCTGGCCAGAGGCAGGTACTGGGCGCGCCGCCCAGCCTCCGCAGCCGCATGGCAGGCCGCCACCAGCAGATGCGTCTTGCCGCTGTCGTGCGGGCCAGCCAGGAATATCCACGGCGCATCCGGGTCGCGCGCGGCACGGCGCGCACCGGCCAGGGCCACGGTATTGTCCGCGCAGACAAATTGGTCGAAACGCTGATGGCGCGGCCAGCGCAACGCGAGCGGCAGCTGGTTGGTCACATCAATCCACGGCCCCGGTGCCGTCGTCCACGACACCCGTTCCATCGCCATCGTCAGCGGGCGGTTCGTCGCGTTCGGAGTAAAGGTCGCTGTTGCGATAGCGCAGGTAGCCATAACGCAACAACACCATGATCACGGCCGCCGCCGGCAGCGCAAGCAGGATGCCGAGGAATCCGAACAGGTAGCCGCCGGCCAGTACCGCGAACATCACCGCCACCGGATGCAGGCCGATCTTGCCTCCCACCAGGCGCGGGACCAGGACGTAGCCTTCCATCATCTGGCCAATGGCGAACACGACGGCCATCAAGATCAGGTGCAGCCAGTCGCCAAACTGCACCAGCACGGCGATGATGGCGGCGGCAAGGCCCACGATGAAGCCAAGGTAGGGCACGAAGCTGAGCAGGCCCGCGACCATGCCGATCAAGGGGCCGACGGACAGGCCGATCAGGGTGAGGCCAACGCCATAGATGACCCCCAGCGCGATCATCACCAGCAACTGGCCACGTGCAAATGCGCCCAGGACCTGGTCCGACTCGCGTACCAGCTTCACGATCGTGGCGCGCTGGCGCCGCGGCAGCATGCGGTCGATGCGCGCCACCATCACGTCCCAGTCGCGCAGCAGGTAAAAGGTCACTACGGGAATCAACACCAGGTTGGTGAGCCACAGGACGATGCCGAAACCCGATTTGGAAATGCGGGTCAGCGTGGCCGCCACGATGCCGCTGACCGAACCGATGTGCGCCTGCAACGCGCTGATGACACTGCTCGCATCGAAGGTACCCGGGTTGAGGTGCAGGTTGACCTGCAACCAGGGGATCGCCACCTGCTTGATCCACGCCACATAGTGCGGAAGGCTCTGGACGAGGTTCACGACCTGCCGCTGGATCAGCGGCACCAGCACCAGCAGCGCGCCGGCGAGCAACAGCAGCATGAACACGAACACGATGCTGACCGCCAGCGTCCGACCGAGCCTGAAGCGTTCCAGGCGATCGGCCAACGGATCGGCAAGGTAGGCCAGCATGCCGGCGAAGGCAAACGGCATGAGGACGGGTGACAACAGCCACACCAGCAGACCCAGGGCGACAATGATGGCCAGCCACTGCCAGCGTCGCGAAATCTCAGGACGCATGCCGGCTTCCCCCGTTTTGCCGCACGTCGCGATGTCCGCAGGCGCGCTCGCCTGCCGCACCCGGCACGGCCACACCGGCGCGGAAATAATGCCCGCACGGCGGAACCATGGATGGGGCGCTACGGCGCAAGCGGGACGTCATGATGCGTCACGGCTTGCCAGGCAAGGCTCACCGTCGCGCCGGCATGGGGTGCCGCCGCGGTGAAATGGCCGCTGCCCTGCAGCGCCGCCACCAGCTGCCCGGTGGAGAGGGACGAATCGACCTGTGCAAGCATGCCGTCGCCGTCGGCCGCGCTGACGGCGACGTCCTGGACACCCAGGGTGGACGTGAGGCCATGCAGCGCATCGGCGAAGTCGGTTCCGGAACGGATGCCCGATATCCACAGGGATGTCATACCCGTGGATGTCGGGCCGGTGGCGATGCCCGCCGCGCCCGTTGCCGGCGCGCCGGATCCGGCGCCCGATGTCTCCGCCGGCGCCGATGCGGGAGCGGCCATCAGATTGCGCAGCAGATAACGCACCGAATCGGGGGCGAAATGCACGTCCAGTTCATACGGTTGTGCGGCCCCGGGTGGAGCCTGCTGGTAACGGTACTGTTCCACGAAACTGGCCGCCTGGTCCGCGTCCGGCGTCTGTGGCAATGCATGCCCGGCGACACGCGTGAGCACCTGTTGCAGCGCTTGCGCGAATGCCTTGCCCCGCTCGGCGGTCGTGGTGTCGGGCACAGGCACGACGGCGTTGTACGGATCGCCAGCGCCAGCGCCGGGGACGGCCGCGGGGGCCGTTGCGGCCCAGGTGGCCGGCGCGGCCACCATGAGAACCGTGGCCATGGCGAGAAACGCCAGCAACCGGCCGTACCGTAGCGTTGATCCGCGACTTGGCGCATTGGTCATCATGAATGCCCGCATGTCCTGCACAAAATCCTGTGCGCCGCGGGCCGAGCGTGCTTCATATCGACCGCCGCGCAAGTGCAAAGTCTGCCCAATCTTCAGGCAAACGTCTATCATGGGCGGCTCGCCGCACACTGTATGGATACATGTCAAACACCGACGACAAAGCGCTCACCTATCGCGACGCGGGGGTGGATATCGACGCCGGCAACGCACTCGTCGAACGCATCAAGCCCAGCGTCAAGCATACCTTCCGCGCGGAGGTGATGGGCGGGCTGGGCGGATTCGGGTCGTTGTTCGACCTGTCCGGCAAGTACCGCGAACCGGTGCTCGTCTCCGGCACCGACGGCGTGGGCACCAAGCTGAAACTCGCCCAGCAGCTCGACCGGCACGACACCATCGGCATCGATCTGGTGGGCATGTGCGTCAACGATATTCTCGTACAGGGTGCCGAGCCACTGTTTTTCCTGGACTATTTCGCAACGGGCAAGCTGCTGGTGGATACCGCGGCGCGCGTCATCGAGGGCATCGCCCGTGGCTGCCAACTGGCTGGTTGCGCGCTGGTCGGCGGCGAGACGGCGGAAATGCCGGACATGTATCCATCCGGCGAGTACGACCTGGCCGGTTTCGCGGTGGGTGCGGTGGAAAAGTCGACCCTCCTCGACGGCAGCGCGGTCCGTGCGGGTGACGCCATCGTGGGCGTGGCTTCGAGCGGCCCGCATTCCAACGGGTTTTCACTCGTGCGCCGCATCCTTGCGCGCTCCGGGGCCCCGCTCGACACCGACATCGACGGCACGAGCCTGGCCGACGCCCTGCTGGCGCCAACCACGATCTACGTCAAACCGGTACTGGACCTGTTGGGTGACGGCAACGGCCTGCGCATCCACGGGATGGCCCACATCACCGGCGGCGGACTCGTCGAGAACATCATCCGCGTCGTCCCGCCCGGCCTGGGTGTCCATATCGACAGCAACCGCTGGCGCATGCCGGCGGTGTTCCAGTGGTTGCAACGCGCGGGCAACGTGGCGCGCGAGGAGATGTGGCGCACGTTCAATTGCGGCATCGGTTACACCGTGATCGTGCCCGCACCCCGGGTGGACGCCACCATTGAACGGCTTGGAGGCCACGGGCTCGATGCATGGCCCATCGGGGAGATCGTCACCGCGGGCACCGATGCGCGTGTGCACATCGATTGACCGGACGAACGCATGACGCCAACCTTTCCCGTCGCGGTCGTGGTTTCCGGGCGCGGCAGCAATCTTGAGGCCCTCATCACGGCGCGCGATTCCGGCGCCCTGCCTGTCACGTTCAGCCTGGTGGCGAGCGACCACGCCGCCTGCCCGGCGCTGCGCAAGGCCGAGGCACACGGCATTCCGACTCTGGGTCTGGAGGCTCGCGCCTATGCCGATCGGCGCGCGTACGACCTGGCGTTGTTCCGGCGGATCGAGGCCAGCGGTGCCGGTTTGATCATCCTGGCCGGGTTCATGCGCATACTCCACGCCGATGCCCTGGCACCGTGGCATGGCCGCATCATCAATATCCACCCGTCGTTGCTGCCCAAATACCCCGGGCTGCACACGCACCGCCGGGTTCTCGCGGCCGGCGACAGGAAACACGGTGCGAGCGTGCATTTCGTCACCGCCGAACTGGACGGCGGGCCCGTGATCGCACAGGCCGTCATCGACGTCCAGCCCGGCGACGACGAGGTCTCGCTGGCGGCGCGGCTGCTCGCGTTCGAGCACCGGCTCCTGCCGGCCGTCGTCGACCTGCTTGCGCGCGGCCGCATCGTCCTGCGCGGCAACCGCGTGTGCCTGGACGGGGACCCGCTCGCCGCACCGCTGCAGTTGCGCGAGGGCCGCCTGGTCGAAGCCGGGTGAAGGCGCATTCAGCCCGCGTGCAGGATACTGGAACCATGAAATGCCCGCGCCTGCTTGTACCGCTCTTGATGTTCGTCATCCTGCCGGGATTCGCCCGCGCCACGCCAACGGCGCAGTTCAAGCCCTTCACCGCCACGTACAAGGTGATGCGCAAGGGATCGTTCCTCGGGACCAGCACCCTCACGCTGCGTCAGGGCAAGGACGGCGTGTGGACGTTCAGTTCCTCGCTCAAGGCGGAATCGGGCATTGCCGCCATGCTTGGCGGGAAGGTGTCGGAGACGTCGTCGTTTCGCCTTGTCGACGGGCACGTCGAAGCGCTGCGCTACACCTACCGCCTCGACGCGCTCGTCAAACACAAGCAGCGCGACATCCGCGTGGACTGGAAGGCCGGCGAAGTGGTCGTCAGCACCAGCAATGACGGCAACTTCCACTACAAGACCCAACCCGGACTGGTCGAGCGGCACCTGCTCGCGCTTGCCGTGGGCCAGGCCGTGGCCGCGGGCAGGACGGAGATGACCCTGCCGGTGGCTGGCAAGGATCATGTCGAGGCCCAAAGCTATGCGGTACATGGCCACGAGACGACCAAGGTCCCTGCCGGCGAACTCGATGCCGTCCGCGTGGACCGCACGCACGACGACAAGGGCTACTCGCTCTGGTACGCCCCTGCCCGTTTTGGCATCGTTCCGGTCAAGGTGGAACAGAAGGCCAGCGACGACATGACGATGTTGCTCCAGCACCTGGCCTGGAAGTAGCACGCTGGCCGGGGTTGCATGCACGCGAATCGCTGATTTGACCCATGTTCCGGCAAATACATCTCAATCAAAATCAGTATTCTGCATATAAATCTTAAACAGAAATAACCGGTAGCGTAGTGTCGATCGATGCCGGTATCGCGGCGGATGGCGGTGCTGCCAGCGGTATCAGTCCAGGGGCAGGCAGTCGATCAGCCGGACTTTCCCGAGGCGTGCGGCGACAAGCGCCACCAAGCCACCGGCCTCGTCGGGACCGGGCTCGCCGAGATCCCTCCCACGCCGTACGACCGCGTAGTCGGGCGCAAACCCCGCACGTTCAAGCCGTGCCACGGCGGCCTTCTCCACCGCCGCGCGCGGGTGGCCCTGGTGCAGGAGTTCCCGGACCAGGCACAGGGTCTGGTAAAGCTGCGGGGCCAACGCGCGTTCGTCCGACGAGAGGTAACGATTGCGCGAGCTCAGTGCGAGGCCGTCGACGTCACGCTGCACCGGTGCCGAGAGCACCTTGACGGGCAGCAGCAGGTCCGCCGCCATGCGCTCGACGACACGCCATTGCTGGTAGTCCTTCTGGCCGAACACGGCGACCTGCGGCTGCACCAGGTTGAACAGACGCGACACGACCGTGCATACGCCATCGAAGTGCTGGGGGCGGACGGCACCTTCGAGCGATTCGGTCAGCAGGGGCACGTGTACGGTCGTCGCCGTTACCACGCCGAACGGATACATGACCTCCACCGGCGGCGCGAACAGCAGGTCGCAGCCATGCTCGGCCAGCAATATGCGATCTTCCGCCAGGGTGCGCGGATAGGCTTCGTAATCATCGTCCGGCGCAAACTGGGGCGGGTTGACGAAAACGCTCGCCACCACGCGGTCACAGCGGCTTGCCGCGAGCTTGAGCAGGGCCAGGTGCCCGGCATGCAGGTTGCCCATCGTGGGCACGAGCCCGACCGACAGGCCCTGACCATGCCAGCTGCGAATGAGCGCACGCACGCTTCCTGCGTCGGAGAGTGATTGCATGGGTTACCGTGGTGTGTGTTCGGGATCGGGAAAGCGCCCGGCGCGAACCTCGTCGACATAAGCCGACAAGGCATCGCCGACCGAGCCACGTCCACGCAGGAAGTCCTTGCTGAAGCGTGGGCGTTTGCCAGGGGTGATGCCAAGCAGGTCGTACACGACCAGCACCTGTCCATCGCATTCGGGTCCGGCGCCAATGCCGATCACCGGGATTCGCAGTGCGTGAGTGATGCGCGCGGCCAACGACGCCGGCACGCATTCGAGCACAAGCATGCCGGCGCCGGCACTCGCGACGGCCTGCGCATCGGCTTCCAGGCGCTCGGCGTCTGCACGGTCACGCGCCTGAACGCGGTAGCCGCCGAGGCGATGTACCGACTGTGGCGTCAACCCGAGGTGTGCACATACCGGAATGTTGTGGCCTGCCAGCGCCTCGATGACGTCGCATACCGGGCCGGCGCCCTCCACCTTGACCATGGCCGCGCCACCCTCGGCGAGCAGGCGCGCCCCGGCTTCCAGGGCATGCGGCACGTCGCGGTCGCTCATGAAGGGAAGATCCGCCAGCAGGAGCGTCGTGACGAGTCCACGCGCCACGGCGCGGCAGTGGTACAGGACATCGTCGAGCGTGACCGGCAGCGTGCTGGCGTGGCCCTGCACCACCATGCCAAGCGAGTCGCCGACCAGCGCGACGTCGACGCCAGCCATCTCCAATTGTGCCGCGAAGCTGGCGTCATACGCCGTCACCATGGCGATGCGCCGCCCCTGCGCCTTCATCTGCGACAGTCCGGGCACCGTCACCGGCTTGCGATCGGCTGGCTGGATGTCCATTCGGTTCAATCCCCATACGGCTCATGGGCACCCGCGTGCCCGGCAACATCAACGATGGCCCGTCGGCGCCACCGATGATCCGGAAGCCCGCGCAACACGGGGCGGACCGCAGCGCCGCAAGCGCGCATTCTCTCAATTCGCGTGGCGGTTTGGTACCCGCGCCTTTTCCGCCCGGCGCAGGAAATCGCCCTGGACGAAATCCACGCCGCAAGCAAACAGGATGGACGTGGTGGTGGCGTCCTCCACACCCTCTACCATGACGGCCTTGTCCAGCGCGGCGGCCTGGCGGCATGCTTCCGTGATCAGGGTACGACGGTCATCGCGTTCGGGAAGGCCGAGCAGCAATTTTCGGTCAAGTTTCAGGTAGTCGACATCGACATGCTTGAGCAGTTGGAACGACGCGCTCTCCGCCGCAAACTGCCCCAGCGCGAAGTCCAGTCCCAGCGGCCGCAACTGCTGCAGCAGGCCCTGGACAGGCTTGAGGCTCGTCAACACGTGCCTTTCGGGAATCTCCAGAACCAGTGATCCGGCCTCGATCCCCGCGGCCGTGCAGCGGGCGACCAGCCACGTGGCCAATTCCTGGTCCAGCATGGACTCGGCATCGAGCTTTGCGAACAGCCGCAATGACTGCCCCGCCTCCGCCGCGCTGGCAAGCAGGGTGACGGCGTGGTCGAGAGCCCAGCGGTCGAGCGCCGGCATCAAGCCGTTGTCACGGGCCACCACCAGGAAATCGGTCGCACTGCCCGCCCCGTCCGCGTCATCCAGGTGCATCAGGACTTCGAAGAAATCGCCGGCATCGCCCTTCAGGCTGATGATCTGCTGCCGATACAGCGTGAAGCGGTCGTGGCGCAGTGCGTCGTGCAACCGTTCCAGGCATTCGCGCTCACGGTCGGCGGCCGCCTTGTCGACCGCGCCAGGATCATGCACGCGGCTGGTGCCGGTACCGCGGTCCTGTGCCTCCCGCAACGCCGCACCCGCCTGCTCCAGCAATACGCCGGCGTCGGCGTTCCTCTCGCCCAGGAGCGTGGCGCCGATGCCGAACGTCAGCGTCAACGAGTACGCGCCGATGTCATACACACCCTCTGAAGCCACCGTCAGCAGGCGATCGATGCATTCGCGCACCTGATCGTCGTCATGATCGCGAAGCAGGATGACCACGGTGCGATCGTCCATGCGGCCGGCGCTGGCGCGCGCATCCAGGCAGCCGTTGATGCGTGTCGCGATGGCTTCCATGAGGCTGTCGGTATTGACCAGGCCGATTGCACCGACGACGGACTTCCAGTGGTCGGGCCGCATGAGCAGCAAGGCCTGTGCACGCTGGCCCTGCCCGGCGGCTTCGGCGGCGGCTGCGATCAGCTCCAGCATCCGCGCGCGCAGCAACAGGCCGGTAGCGGGATCGAGCAACAGCGGGCCGTCATCGCCGGTAACCGGCAGGCGCGGCCGGAATACGACCTGGAGGCAGGCCTCGCCTTCGAACCTTGCCTGCGAAAACTCGACCGACGCGGCAAAACTCGTGCCATCGTGACGCATCGCGGTGACGGCCACCGTGGATTCCGGCCGGTCGCCCTTGGCCAGGCCCTTGAGGACCCGCTTCAATTCCGCGGCATTGTCGGCCGACACCATGTCCAACAGGGTCAGCCCCTGGATCTCGTCGAATCCGGCATAGCCGAATACGTCGAGGTAGGCATGGTTGGCGCGCACGAACACACCGTCATGTACATAGGCGATCGGATCGCGCGAGGATGCCAGCAGGGCGTCGCAACGACGCTCGGAGTCGCGCAGCGCGGTCGTCAGCGCCTCCACGCTGCGATGCGTGGACAGGACATCGAACGCGCTGCGTACGGCCTCGGCCAACTGCTCCGGGTTGGAGCGCAGGGCAAAGACATGCACGCCCTGCTGGAAGAGCTCGCCGATGACCTGGTCGCTGACCTCGTCGAGCAGCGCGACCACCGCAAAGTCAAAACCATCGGCACGCTGGTGGGCGACGACATCGGCCACGCCCACGCCGTGGGTGTGCGGATTGACCAGGGCGATGTCGAACGCATGCGCACCGCACTCCTGCGCCAACTGCTGACGGCTGGCGGCACGCGTGGGATGCACACGGATCCCATGGTTGCGCAATACGCTGATCGTCTTCTCGGCGCGCCCCTGGGCGTCTTCGACGAGAAGAATCCTGATGGCGTTGTCTGGCTTCATGCACACTTTCCGGTCACGTGTCCTGCGCCACGCAGGCATACATCCGTGACTGAACCCCTCTTGTAATGCATCGAGAGTGTACATGGAACCCCCCTGCGCAGTGCGCCACGGCCCGCCTGCCCGCGTTCGTAACGTGCATGCACATGCGGGCACGAAGCCGGCGCGGCATGCTCAAAGTGGCTGCTTGGCATCTTCGCCGGCGACCTCACGTACCAGGCGCGGCACGAGATAGCCCGGCAGCCGCGCACGCACCTCGGCGATCAGCGCCCGCGCGGTCGCGTCATCCACTTCGAAATGCGCCGTGCCCTGGACACGATCGAGCTGGTGCAGGTAGTACGGCACCACACTGCATGCGCACAGGCGTTCGGACAAATCGACCAGTACGTCGGCATGGTCGTTAACGCCACGCAACAGCACCGACTGGTTGAACAGCATGGCACCGGCATCACGCAGGCGGTGACAGGCGGCCGCCACCGAGGCATCGAGTTCGTTGGCGTGGTTTGCGTGGATCACCACCACCTTTTGCTGCGGCAACGAGGCGAGCCACGCGCACAGGGCCGGGTCCACGCGCTCAGGCAACACGACCGGCATACGGGAGTGGATGCGCAGGCGGCGCAGGTGGCCGATGGTCGCCATGCCGCGGGACAACCCCTCCAGTTTCGCCGTGGCCAGGGACAGCGGGTCGCCGCCGGAAAGGATCAGCTCCGTCACATCTTCATGGTCGCGCAGGTAGTCCAGGGCCTCGCGCCACTGCGCCGCCGCCGCGATCTCGCTGCCGTAGGGAAAGTGCCGGCGGAAGCAGTATCGGCAGTTGACCGCACACGCACCACTGGCGATGAGCAAGGCCCTGCCGTGATACTTGTGCAATACGCCATGCGCGCCGCGGGCCGCCATGTCGCCCACGGCATCCGTGCTGAAACCGGGCACCCGGTCGGTTTCCGCCAGTTGCGGCAACACCTGCAACAGGAGGGGATCGTTCGGATCACCGGGGCGCATGCGCGACACGAATCCGCGCGGCACGCGCAATGCAAACCCCGCATCGTCCGGCGGCAGGTGGCCGGCCAGATGCGAAAGGCCGAGCGCGGCGAGCAATTCGCGCCCGTCGGTAATCGCATCACGCCACAGCCGGCGCCAGTCCGTGGTATTCGCGGAAGCCTCGAATGCCGTTATCATGAGCAGTTTCCAATCCAGCGCAACCGCTGGAATTCCACGCAATTGTAAAGCCGCCAATGGCGCGGCTTTCATCCCGGAGCATCTGCATGGCCAGTTACGGACTGAATGACGTCAAGCCAGGTATCAAGATCCTTGTCGACGGGGACCCGCACCTCATCGTAAGCGCCGATTTCATCAAGCCGGGCAAGGGCCAGGCATTCACCCGCATCCGCATTCGCAACCTGCTGAACGGCCGCACGACGGAGAAAACGCTCAAATCCAGCGAATCCTTCGAGGGTGCCGACGTCGTCGAAACCAACATGCAGTACCTGTATACCGACGGTGAATTCTGGCACTTCATGCAGCCGGACACGTTCGAACAACATCAGGCCGGCAAGGACGCCATGGGCGATGCCGCACAATGGCTGAAGGGCGAGGAAGAGTGCGTGGTCACCCTGTGGAATGGCGTGCCCATTACGGTGCAGCCACCCAATTTCGTTGAACTTGCCATCGTGGAAACCGACCCGGGCGTGCGTGGCGATACCTCCGGTGGCGGCGGCAAACCCGCCAAGTTGGAAACCGACGCCGTGGTGCGCGTTCCGCTTTTCGTGGCGCAGGGCGAAATCATCAAGGTCGACACCCGCAGCGGCGAATACGTGGGCCGCGTCAAGTAAAACTCTCCGTGCATATCCGCATTCCGTCCGCGACCGACATCCGCCGCGGCTGACACCGCGCAAACCGCGCCGGTGGGCTTGCGGATATCATGGCGTCATGCCCCACCCGGATCCGTCGCATGCCAACCGCCAATGTCAGCCACCGCGAAATCGCCCGCTTCGAGGAACTCGCCGCGCGCTGGTGGGACCCGGATGGCGAGTCGCGTCCGCTGCATGACCTCAACCCGACGCGTACCGACTGGATCGCATCGCACGTCGAACTCGCGGGCGCCCGCGTAGCCGACGTCGGTTGCGGCGGCGGTCTGTTGAGCGAGGCATTGGCGCGCGCCGGCGCCATCGTGACCGGCATCGACCTCGGCGAGGCGGTGATCGACGTGGCACGCCTGCACCTTTACGAGTCGTCACTCAGTGTGGACTACCACGTGCAGTCGTCAGCCGATCTCGCCCAGGCGGAACCGGCGTCGTTCGACGCGGCGTGCTGCATGGAGCTGGTCGAGCACGTACCCGACCCGGCCGCGCTGGTGGCCGACCTCGCCGCCATGCTGAAACCGGGCGGGCACCTGTTCATGTCCACGCTCAACCGCACGCCGGCGTCATTCGCCGCGGCCATCGTCGGCGCGGAATACCTGACCCACCTGCTGCCGCGGGGCACGCACCACTACCGCCAGTTCGTCAAACCGTCCGAACTGGCCCGCATGGCGCGCCACGCGGGCCTGGTGGTTGGCGATATCGACGGCATTGCCTACAACCCGCTCACCCGGAGCGCACGGGTGGTGCGCCACACGGCCGTCAACTACCTCTTCCACGCACGCAAGCCGGCATGACATTCCCGTTGCCACCTTCCGGCGTCCTGTTCGACCTCGATGGCACCCTGCTCGACAGCGCACCGGGCCTGTATGCCGCCTTGCAGGCGTACGCGCGCGAAGCCGGTGCCACGGCAGCGCCTTATGCCACCGTGCGCGAAGTCGTCTCGCGCGGGGCGACCGCCGTCCTCCGAACCACGTGGCCCGACGCCAGCGCGGAGGAAATCGCCGGCGAGCACATGCCACGATACCTGGCGTTGTATGCCAACGCCATGACCGATGCATCGAGGCCATTCGACGGGGTGGACGCGCTCCTCGCCGCGTTGGAAACCGCGGCCATTCCATGGGGCATCGTCACCAACAAGGCAGGCTTTCTGACCCGACCGCTGCTCCAGCACCTTGGCCTGTGGCCGCGCGCCGCCAGCGTCGTTGCCGGCGACACGCTCGCCACGCGCAAGCCGGATCCGGCGCCCGTGCTGCATGCCTGCAACGAGGCCGGCATCATACCCGCCACCGGCGTGTTCGTGGGCGACGATCCGCGGGACATCCAGGCTGGCCGCGACGCCGGCATGCACACCGTGGCCGCCGCATGGGGCTATCTCAACGGAAGCAACCCGCACGCATGGGGAGCCGATACGGTGCTGTCAAGTCCGGGGCAGCTGATTCGCCTGCTGGGCCTGCGCGAACCTGCATGAGTGACCCCGCCGTCCAGAGCTACATCGACAAATGGCTCGAGGCGCATCCCGCGCAACGGCTCAGCCTGCCGTTCCTGGAGCCGCGGCAACGCGAACTGCGCCTTGCATGGGCGGCACTGGAACAGGAACTGGTGGGCGCAACGTTCGGCATCCGCGAGCCGGCCGTCGCGGCCACGAAACTCAACTGGTGGGCCGAGGAATTGACCGGGGCGATCACCAGTGGGGGACGCCACCCGCTGGTGAAGGTCCTGTTCGGCAATGACGATGCGCGCCAGCTCGATGCAAGCATCTGGCTGGCACCCGCACTGGCCGCGCTCAACGAACTGGATGCCGTTACGGCAGCCGATTTCCACGCGCAACTGGAAGCGGCCGAACGCTTCCACGCGCCGCTGGCCACCCTGGAGACGCGCCTGTGGTTTGGTGCCGACGCCGACCCGACCCGCGCCACGCGCACGGCCAGCCTGAACCACCTGCTGCAACGCCTCGCACGTCTCAAGGAACATGCCGGCTCCGGCAATCTGCCCCTGCCGATGTCACGCATGGCGCGTCATGGGCTGGATCGTGCGGGCCTGGCGGAAGCCAGCGACACGCGCCGCCGGGCCGTCAGGGAACAACTGGACGACTTGCGCAATGCGTGGCGCGAGGCGCGCCGGCTGACGGGCCCGTTGAGCCTGTTCCGTGGCCTCGATGACCGTATGGGCATGCACTGGCTGAACCGGGCACTCGCTGCCAGGGATCCCCTTGTGCGCCTGCGCCACGTCCAGATGCACCAGACCGGCTTCGGAACGCTGTATCGCGCATGGGTATCCGCGCGCGCAAGTCGCGCAGCCGACATGCAAACCCGCATTGACTAGTATCATTGGCGCCCCCACATCGATTCGACTTGCCCGCGGCGAAATCCCATGCCCATCGAAGACAACACCGCCACCAGCCTGCCCGACGTCGCCCACGATGCGCAGCCATACCTCGACGGCATGCTGGATTGGGTGGGCATGAACAACGTCCAGATGCCGATCCTGGTCAATGGCAGTGACGGAACCCCCGAACGCATCAGTGCGCGTGTCGACGCGCACGTCAACCTGGGGCGTCCCGACATGCGCGGCATCCACATGTCGCGCCTGTACCTGGCGCTGGAAGACACGCTTGAAAGCGGCATCCTGACGCCCTGCCTGTTGCGCACGCTGCTGCGCGGTTTCCTGGCCTCGCACGAAGGACTCTCGCAGCGCGCGCGGGTGCGGATCCGGTTTGAACGCCTGGTGCGCCGCCACGCGCTGAAGAGCGGGCACAGCGGATGGCGCGCGTATCCGATCTGCATTTCGGCCCACATGGACCATACCGACTTTCGCGTCGAACTGGCGACCGAGGTGGTGTATTCATCCACCTGCCCCGCCTCGGCCGCACTGTCGCGGCAATTGATCCAGAAGCAGTTCGGCGACGACTTCGCCCCGGGTTCGACGCTGGACCGCGCAGCCGTCATGAAATGGCTTGGCACCGAACGCGGCATGGTGGCCACACCGCATGCGCAACGCAGTGTCGCAAGCCTTCGCGTGCGCGTGGGAGCCTCGTTCAATTTCGACCCGATGGGCCTTGCCAACCGCGTGGAGCGTGCGTTGGGAACGCCGGTGCAAACAGCCGTCAAACGGGAAGACGAGCAGGCGTTTGCCCTCGCCAATGGCTCCAACCTGCTGTTTTGCGAAGATGCCGCACGCCGCATCCAGCGCGCGTTGCTGGCCGATGAAAACATCACCGACTTCGCCGTGCGCGTCCGTCACGAGGAAAGCCTGCATCCGCACGACGCCGTGGCCTATGCCAGCAAGGGCGTGCCTGGCGGGTACGACCCGTTCAACGTCTTCGACTGACCGGGCCACCGGCCGTCATGGCCGGCAATCGGCCACTTGCCTGTTCGCACGCGTGACGGGGTTTCCCATCTGGCGCGCAAGAAATCGACTCGAAACTCCGTGCAAGGCGAGTCTCTCGCGGCAGTTTTGGTCGTATCGCCACGGCGCTTGCGAACGGATGACACGATGCTTCGCACCCCACGAGGACACGGCACGCCTGAGGGCACGGCACGCCGTGCCCCTACGTCGCATGGTGAACGCGGTAATTCGCGGGGCACGGGCCCGTGCGCATGTGTGTGACGCGCGGGAAAACCCGGCGCCTACTCGGCGACGTCGGCAGCCGGCGCCGCAGCCGCTTCCGGGGCGGCTTGGACGGCTTCGGCCTTCACCGGAGCCACATGGCGCGCAGCCTGCTTGGCGGCCTTTGCCTCGGCGGCGGCGACGACGTCTTCCTTGATGCGGGCAGCCTTGCCTTCCAGGCCACGCAGGTAGTACAGCTTGGCGCCGCGCACCTTGCCCT
>CAYOEF010000005.1:0-33810 GCA_964402805.1 uncultured Rhodanobacteraceae bacterium
CCAGGTCGAGGTCGGTCTCGGCGCCGTCGTCGGTGACGTAGACCTCGCCATGCTGGACCGGGCTCATCGTCCCCGGATCGACGTTGATGTACGGATCGAGCTTCATCAGCGTGACGTCCAGGCCACGCGATTCCAGGAGCGCGGCCAGGGAGGCCGCCGCGATGCCCTTGCCAAGTGAGGACACCACACCGCCGGTGACAAAGATCAGGGGAGTCATGAGCCATGCCGAACAGGTAAAGGCGTATTTTACAGGCTTGCCACCCTCCCTGCAGCGGTGTGTTTCGCGTGGGCCGTCATTGATGCCGGTGGTGGCCGCGCAGCTTGTGTGTCTGCGGCCACAAGGCTTCGCACAGGTCGTAGGCGGCGTTGACCAGTGAAATATGCGAGAATGCCTGCGGGAAATTCCCGACCTGGCGTTGCGCGGTGACGTCGTACTCCTCCGACAGCAGGCCGACGTCGTTGCGCAGCGCCAGCAGGCGCTCGAACAGGTCACGCGCCTCCTCCAGCCGGCCCTGCATGGTCATGCAACTGACGAGCCAGAAACTGCACGCCAGGAACACGCCTTCCTCGCCGCTCAGCCCGTCGACGGACGAGGCGGTGTCGTAGCGGCGCACGAAGCCCCCTTTGGTGAGCCGCTTTTCGATGGCGTCGACGGTGCCGCGCACACGCTCGTCGCCAACGGGCAGAAAGCCGACCAGCGGGATGTGCAGCAGGCTGGCGTCCAGCTCCGTTTCGGCACCGTAATACTGGACGAAACTGCCCAGTTTTTTGTTGAAGGCATGCTGGCAGATGTCGTCATGAACCTGTTGGCGCAGGTCGCGCCAATGCGCCACCGGCCCATCCAGGTGGAAATCCTCGGCGCTGCGGATCATACGGTCCAATGCCACCCATACCATCAGTTTGGAATAGGTGAAATGGCGGCGCGGGCCGCGGATCTCCCAGATGCCTTCATCCGGTTGCCGCCAGATGGTTTCCAGGTGCTCGAGCAACCGGCATTGCAGGCTCCAGCCGGCATCCAGCTCACACAGGCCGCGGCGGCGGCTGTGATGCAGGGCGTCGATGACCTCGCCATACACGTCCAGTTGCAGCTGCTCGCTGGCGGCATTGCCGACCCGCACCGGTCGACTGGCTTCGTAACCGGCCAGCCATGGCAATTCGTATTCGGTCAGCCGACGCTCGCCGGCCAGCCCATACATGATGCGCAGTTTCGACGGGTCGCCGGCCACGGCGCGCAACAGCCACTCGCGCCAGGCGTTGGCCTCGTCGGTGTAACCGGCTTCGGCGAGGGCGAACAGGGTCAGCGTGGCGTCGCGCAGCCAGCAGTAGCGATAGTCCCAGTTGCGGTCTCCACCCAACTGCTCGGGCAGCGATGTGGTGGCGGCGGCCACGATGCCGCCGGTGTCGTGGTGGATCAGCGCCTTCAGGGTCAGCAGCGAACGCTGGACCGCGTCGGTCCAGGGTCCCGCCGGACGACAGCGATTGGACCAGGCGTGCGCAGCCTCGGCGCTGCGTGCGATGAGGTCCTCCACATCCGGGGATGGTGGCAGGGGCTGCCACGACGGCGCCCAGGTCAGTGCAAACGGAATACGCTGACCCGCGCTGATTTCGAAGTCGGCGACCGTGGTGAAATCCTCGCCACGCAGCGTCACCGGGGTATCGAGGACGACGCGATCCGGGCCGGCGAACGCCTGCAGGCGGCCATCGGCTGCCCGCATCACCCACGGCACCACGCTGCCATAGCCAAAGCGCAGGCAAAGCTGCATGCGCATCGGTACCGTACCCTCCAAGCCATCGACCAGGCGCAGCAGTTCCACGCGATCGTCGGCTTGCGGGTACATGCAGTCCACGATCCGGACCGCGCCTTCGGCACAATGGAACGCCGTCTCGAGGACCAGGGTACCGGCGCGGTAATGGCGCTCGCCCTGGACGGCGGCATCCCGTGGTGCGATTTGCCAGTACCCGTTCTCGCGCGTGCCGAGCAGCGCGGCAAAGCAGGCATCGGAATCAAACCGCGGCAGGCACAGCCAGTCGATCGAGGCCTGGCGCGAGACCATCGCCATGGTTCCCGAATTGCCGACAACCGCGTAATCCTCAATCCGTGTCATCGATCATCTCCCGCGGGCAGGTCAATGGTGGTGGGCACCTGGTGCGTGGACGTGCCCGTGGGCGCGCTCTTCCCCGGTGGCCTCGCGCACGTCCGTCACCTCGACATCGAAATGCAGTGTCTGCCCTGCCAGCGGGTGGTTGGCATCGACCGTGACCTCGTCATCGTTCACCGCCACCACCGTGACCAGGGTCGTGCCGTGCGGGCCGCTGCTTTGGAACTGCATGCCGGGCGAGATGTCTGCCACGCCCTGGAATGCGGCCCGGGATACCGTCTGCAGCAATTCGTCCCGATGGGCTCCGTAGCCTTCATCGGGCTCCACGGTGACGTCGAGGGTGTCGCCCACCGAGTGCCCCGCCATCGCCTTTTCCAGCCCCGGCACGACGTTGCCGGCGCCATGGAGATAGGCAAGCGGCTCGCCTTCGCGCGAGCTGTCGAGAATTTCCCCGTCGGCGTTGCGCAGGGTGTAGTGGAAGGAAACGACGCGTTGATTGTCGATTTGCATGGGCAATTCCGGATGATGTGAGTGTCCGGCTCGCGCCGGCATGACACGTCAAGGCTAGAGCCGGAAGACGCATGACGCAAATCGGGCCATCCCGGCGGCAAGCGGTTACCATCACGCGACCGCCCCGGGAAGCCCTGCATGCTCCCTCGCCTCGTTCGCGACTGGAAACACGCGCCGACCCATCGCCGGGTCTGGGCCCTCGCGGCACCGATGATCGCCTCCAACGTCACGGTCCCGCTGGTGACCATGGTCGATACCGCGGTCGCCGGCCACTTGCCGCATGCCCGGCAACTGGCCGCCGTGGCCGTTGGCGGGGCGGTGTTCACGATGCTGGCGTGGGTGTTTGGCTTTCTGCGCATGGGCACGACCGGGTTCAGCGCACAGGCGAATGGGCGGGCTGACGGCACCGGCCTGCGCAACGTGTTCTGGCAATCGGTGGGATTGGCGCTCGTGCTTGCCGTGCCGGCACTGGTCCTGACGTGGCTCCTGTTGCCGTGGATACTCGGGTTCATGCACGCTTCGGCGGACCTGCGGACGCTGGCGTTTGCCTACCTGCATATCCGCCTGGTCGCCCTGCCCGTGGTCCTGGTCAATTACACCGTGACGGGCTGGCTGCTCGGTGTCGAGAACGCGCGTGCGGCATTCACCATGCTGGTCGTCACCAACGTGGTGAATATCGCCCTCAACCTGTTGCTGGTGCCGGTCTTCCACCTGGGCGTGCCCGGCATTGCGATCGCCTCGGTCGGCGGCGCCCTGGCCGGCATGCTGTACGGCCTGGCACGCGTGCACCGCGAGCTTGCCCTGCGTCCCGGGGCTCCCGATTGGGAAGCCTTGCGACATCGGGCAAGCTGGCGCAGGTTGCTGGCCGTCAATCGCGACATTTTCCTGCGCAGCCTGGCGCTGCAAGGCGTGTTTTTTTCCGTGACATTGCTGGGTACGCGGCTGGGCACCGACGTCGTGGCGGCCAACGCCGTATTGATGAATGGGCTGATGGTGGTCTCGTACGCCCTCGATGGCCTCGCCAACGCGGTGGAAGCCATGAGCGGCCACGCGATCGGCGCGCACGACGGCACGGCGCTGCGCCGCGTGCTGGTGGTCAGTGGCGGCTGGTCGGCACTGGCGAGCCTCGTGTTTGCCGCCTTCTTCAACTGGGGCGGGGCCCTGTTCGTGGACATCCAGACCAGTATCGCGAACGTGCGCGAGGTGGCCTACGCCAGCCTGCCATGGCTGACCGTGCTGCCGCTGGTCGCGGTCTGGAGTTTTTTCCTGGACGGCCTGTTTGTCGGAGCCACGCGCGGGCGTGAAATGCGCGACTCCATGTTGGGCGCCGCGGCCGGTTTCGCGCTGCTGGCGTGGTGGCTGCTACCGGCATTCGGCAACCAGGGACTGTGGGCGGCGTTCCTCGGCTTCATGGCCCTGCGCACGGCCATCATGGCGGCGGTGACGCACGTGCTGAGTCGCCGTCACGCATGGGTACGATGACTGCTAAGGTAGCGCCATGAGCAAATGGGGATTGCGTCGTTCGCCGTGCATGTTTCCGATCGTGGTTGCATGCCTGGCCGTGGCTGGCTGCAGCACGGCCACGTCGGCCACCAGGGCCACGCCAGGTGGATCCGTTGAGCCCGTTCCCGCCATCGCCGTCGAACACGCGCCGGCGCCGGTCCCGGTACCGCCGACCGTGCCCGGCTCCGCACGGGAGCGGCTGGCGGCGGACATCGACGCCTTCATATCCCAGGCACGCTTCGCCACTGCTGCCTGGGGCATCAGCGTCGTCTCGCTCGACAGCGGGCAGGTGCTGTACAGCCATCGCGCCGACAAGCTTGCCATCCCGGCGTCCAACGACAAGCTGTTTACCGCCGCGCTCGCCCTGTCCACCCTGGGGCCGCGCTATCGGATATACACCTCCCTGTACGCTACCGCCCGCCCGCGCAACGGAACCCTTCACGGCGATCTCATCCTTTATGGTCGCGGTGACCCGACCCTCGGCACCGACGCCAACCACTTCGCCTCCGATGCCTGGGCCGATCGCCTTGCGAATGCCGTGGCGCGCCGTGGCGTGCGCCGGGTCAGCGGCAAGCTGATCGCGGACGCCACCTACTTCACCGGACCGGACATTCCCACGGGCTGGGAGGCACGCGACCTGCAGACCTGGTTCGCGCCACGGCCGTCCGCGCTCACGGTACAGGGCAACATGTTCGTTCTCGACATTGGCCCCGAAAATGGACTGTGCTGCACGATCAAGACCACGCCGGACGTTCCGGGGCTGCACGTGGTCAACCTCACCCAGACCGACCCCGCCGCGAGCCACCGCGACCTTGGTATCTATCGCCCCCCCGGTTCGAGCATGCTGTATGCCTACGGCGTGATGCAGCCACATGCCGCCACCCGCCGCTTCGTGCTGTCGGTGCCTGACCCGGCACGCCTGGCCGGGGTCATCCTGCTCCACGCGCTCGAGCGCCACGGCGTTACCGTCGACGGCGGCGTCCAGGTCATCGCCTGGCCGGACCACGATGCCGCCGTTGGCGCCCCCGGGACCGTCAGCCTGGACCGGATCGCCTCGCCGCCACTGCGCGACATCCTCAAGCACACCCTGAAACACTCGGACAACCTGTATGCCCAGTTGCTGTGGCTGCAATCGGGCGTGCGGCAGGCAGCCGGCGGCGTGTGTCCCGACCGCATGCATGCCCCGCATTACACGGCCGGATGGAGTCGTTGCGCGATGCGACAGCTGCTGCGACGCATCGGCATCACGCGCGATGAAGGCGTGATCGAGGAAGGCAGTGGCCTGTCGCGCAAGGACCTGGTGACGCCGCGCACCATCACGCGCCTGCTCGAATGGCTGTCACGGCGACGTTTCGATGCCGCGTTCGACCACGACCTTGCCGTCGCAGGCGAGGACGGCACCCTGCGCCACCGCATGCGCCACACGGACGCGGCCGGCAACGTGCACGCCAAGACCGGCACCCTTCAGCACAGCTATACACTGTCCGGGTACGTCACGGCAGCGTCGGGCGCGCACCTGGTCTTTTCGTTGATGCTGGACAATTACATCCGTCCGACATCGGACACCGGGCAGCGGGTCGGCCCGTCGCCCCAGCATGACCTCGATGCCATTGCCCTCATGCTTGCCGGATACGGTGGTCAGCCGGCATCACCATGAAGAAAAGGGCCGGATGGAAACCACCCGGCCCTTTTGCATCACTTGGTGCCAATTGTCAGACAGGACGTACCTGGTCGGCCTGAAGGCCCTTTTGGCCTTCGACCACCACGAAACTGACCTGTTGACCCTCGGCAAGAGTGCGGAACCCCGTGCCCTCGATGGAACGGAAGTGAACGAACAGGTCCGGCCCGTTGGATTGGGTGATGAAGCCAAAACCCTTGGCTTCGTTGAACCACTTGACGGTACCGGTTTGGCGATCCGACATCTCAAAAATCCTCAAAACGAAAAGACACACCGACGCGGGACGCCACGCCGGACGGAACTGGGATTGCAAGTCACAAGCATAGTTGTGTGAAGCGGATTTGGGGCAACCCCTGAACCAGCAGCATCAAACCACGATGCACGTCGACCACGCAAACACAGGGCGCTTATTGTACACGCGTGCGCAATACAGGCAAAGAACAATTCACCGCATAACCGGGTGTCAGAATCCGGGATGCAGCAATTGGTTCAGGAAAAAGTGAAGTACGCGGGGGTCCACCACGGCAGTCACCACGACGCCGTAGGCCGCGCCCCACAGGTGCGCGCCGTGATTGATCCGGTCACCGCCACGGTGTTCCATGTACACGCTGTAAGCCACGAACATGATGGCGTACACGATGGCTGGCAACGGAAAAAAGAATACGAAAATCAAGGCCCACGGCTGCAACATCACGAATCCGAACCGCACACAGGATACCGCTCCCGAAGCGCCCAGGCTGGCGTATTGCGTGTCATTCCAATGCTTCAGGCAACTGGGCAGGCTCGAAACGACCAGGCCACCCAGATAAAACAGCACGTACCCGGCCTCGCCGATGCGCGGCACGAAAAACCGCTCCATCAGGGAACCGAAGAAGAACAGCGTGATCATGTTGAACAACAGGTGCCCGAGATCCGCATGCACGAACCCCGAGGTCACCAGGCGCCAGTACTCGTGGCGCTCCGAGACGCCCGGCGGCCACAGTACCAGCCGGTACCAGAGCGAGCGGTGCTTCAGGGCGATGAACGACACCACACAGGTGACGCCGATGATCAGGTAGGTGACGGGCATGCACGAATCCGGCGCGAAGGCAGTCGCGGCACTTTAACAAAGCAAGGTCCACTTTCGGCGGCCGTGCCATTGCCTCATCCTGGCCGACATGTCGACACGCAACCGGATGGCCGGGTCGTTCAGTGGCCAGTGGCGGTGCATCACCTACCCTTGCGCATGTCACGCCGCAGGACCGAGCCCATGACGTATCGCATGCCCATCGCCCTGGTCGCCACAAGTACATTGCTGCTGGCCGGCTGCAGCGGTATCGGGACGACCCGCCCGGAGCAATCGCCCACTCCGGGCCAGTCCGCGCAACCCACCGCAAACGCCTGGCAGCAGGCACGCGCCCGCGGCATGGTGTTTCGCGCGGTCGGCACGGACCCGGCATGGGAGGCCGACCTCGGCAAGGGCCACACGCCGACGCTTTTCGTCAACATCAATGATGGCGCGCAGCAGTTCGCCGTGCCGGCGATGACGGTGTCCGCGGACCAGACAACCGGCACCATCCGTTTCCGCGGACAGGCCGCCGGCCGCGGTGACGTCGAGATGGACATCCAGCGGGGCCAGTGCCAGGACAGCATGGCCACCGGCAAGGCAAGCGCCGCGGTAACGCTTGTCATTGGCGCGCGCGCCCTGACCGGGTGCGGCCGCTTCCTGTTCTGACGACCGGGCGACCTGCTCAGGTCGCCGCGCTCTGGAAACCCTTCACCAGACGCTCGAACAACAATCCGTAAGCCACCGCCAGCGGAATGGTGACGATGACCGCCGCCGCCATGAGCGATTGCCAGAAGTAGATGTCGCCGCGGATCAACTCGGTCGGAACACCGGCACTCACGGTATGGGCGGATGCCGAGCTGATGAAGGTGGTTGCGTAGATGTAGTCGCTCAGCGACAGCGCAAATGCAAACACGATGCATGCGGCAACACCCGGCAGGGACATCGGCAACGATACGCGCGCGAAGGCTTGCCAGCGGCTGCACCCGTCGATCATGGCAGCCTCTTCCAGTTCGCGTGGCAGCGACTTGAAAAAACCGAGCAGCAGCCAGGTACAAAATGGCACGGTGATCGTGGGATAGACCAGTACCAGCGCCCAGATCGTGTCGGACACGTGCAGCGTCGTGATGATCTGGAACAAGGGAATGAAAAGCAGTGTCGGCGGAATCAGGTAGACAAGGAAAATCGCCATGCCCGAACGCTCGCCCCAGCGCCCCGTCAACCGCGCCAGGCTGTAAGCCGCGGGCACGGACAACACCAGCGTGATCACGACCACCAGAACCCCGATGATGAACGAATTCCACAGGAACAAGGGATAGTGGGTGTTCGTGAACAGGAACGTCACGTGCTTGAGCGTCGGCGCCACACCAAACCAGAACGGGTTGCTGTGGATGTTGTAAAGATCGGAACTGTGCTTGAGCGACGTGATGCCGGCGACAAGCACCGGAAACACGGCAAACAGCGCGAAAAGGAACAGGCCCAGATAGAAACCCAGGCGGCGCAGCAGCGTACGTCCCATCATTGCGCCTCCTCCCCGCGGCCATGGCCGTAAGCCATGCGCAAGGCAAGAATCGCCCCCACCAGCAAAACCGGGAACATGAACAGCGCCACGGCGGCCCCCTGACTGAGTGCTCCGCCACGAATTCCCTTGAGGTAGGCCCAATAGGGAAGGATCTGCGTCGAATAACCCGGGCCGCCATGCGTGGTGATCGAGGTGACAGCCATCTCGCCGAACACCAGCAAGCCGGCAAACATCAATGCCACGACAAGAATCGGCAACATGGCCGGAACCGTGATGGTGAACAGGACCCGGAAGAATCCGGCCCCGTCGACTTGCGCCTGCTCGAAGATGTCTGCGGGAATCGAGGTGCGCCCCGCAAGGACGATGATGGTCGAAATCGGCAGCAACCGCCATACATTGATCATGACCGTCACGCCAATGCCCAGCCATTCCTTGCCGAAATAGAACAAATGGTTAGCCGGGCCCCACGGAGTACCGGGGCCGAGCAGGCCAACCTGCCGCAGCAGCCAGTCGACGGCGCTGAACTGCGAATCCAGCAGCCACAACCAGTCGATCGCGGCCAGCGAGACCGGCATGGCCCACGGCAGGATGAAAATGATTTCCACCAGCCATTTGCCGCGGAAACTGCGTGCCAGCAGTTCGGATTGAGCAACCGCCAAAATGGTCAGGATGGCAAGTGTCGCGAACGTTTCGATGATGCTGTTGCGCAACGCCAGCAGAAATGCCGAGCCGTGTATCACCGACGCGAAGTTCGCAAATCCGACGAATCCGTGGATGGAGGGATTGCCGACGGTTGCCGAACTCATGCTCAGCGCAATCGCCAGCACGAACGGCAGCCCGACCAGCGCCACGATGTAGACCACCGAGGGAGTCAGCATGAGCCAGCCGAGGATCTTGTCGCGATCACCGATGCGGATGTGATCGGTCCCGACGGCGCGCATCGGGGATTCAGCTGCGCGCATCGGAGATCCTCAGGCCGGTTTCCGCGTTGAACATGCGCAATTGCCTGGCGCCGACCATGAAACGGCGCTGCTCGCCGACCCGCAAGGATGCGGCGACTTCCGGCGAGACCTTGGCGAGCACGTTTTCCTCGCCGTTGTCGCCATTGGCAATGCCGTGCACCATCCACACCGAGCCCAGGAACTCGAGCCGGCTGATGTTCACGTCGAGGTCGAAACGATTCGCTTCCGGAACGTCCGCCACCCCGGGCGTGTTGTCCGGAACCACGTATTCGGCGCGAAAGCCGACGATATGCCCGTTTCGATGCAGCATGTTCATCGGCGGCGCACCGAGAAACCCCGCCACGAACGTGTCGGCGGGGTGTTCGTAAAGTTCAAGTGGCGTGCCCACCTGTCGCACTCTTCCGCGCTTCATGATGGCAATGCGATCACCCATGCTGAGCGCTTCGATCTGATCGTGCGTAACGTAGACGGTACTGACGCCGGTACGATCATGCAGGCTTCGCAACTCGCCGCGTGCCATGGTACGCACCTGCGCGTCGAGCGAACTCAGTGGTTCGTCGAAAATGAACAAGGTCGGATCGCGCACCAACGCGCGAGCCAACGCGACTTTCTGTTTTTCACCACCTGAAAGCCGCGTCGGCTTGCGTTTGAGCAGGTACTCGATACCCATGGTGGCCGCCGCCCATTTCACCTTGCTTTCACGTTCGTCGCGCGGAATGCCACGCGACTTGAGTGGAAAGGCGATGTTCTTGGCCACCGACATGCTTGGATACAGCGCATAGCTCTGAAAGACCATCGAAACATTGCGCGCCCGCGGCGGCAGGTGCGTGACCGGTTTGCCACCGATCAGGATCTCGCCCGACGTGGGTAATTCCAACCCCGCGATCATCCGCATCGTGGTGCTTTTCCCACAGCCCGACGGGCCGAGGATTGCAAGGAACTCGCCATCGGCAACGGCAAGGTCGATGCCGTCCACCGCGTGGATGTCCCCGTAATGTTTCGAAATTCCCTTGAGTTCTAACGTTGCCATGCAACTGTATCCTGTTGGTCAGTTCAATCCGTGGACGCTTGGCAGCCCACGTAACCTTTGGCCTTCCACTTGTCGACGATGGCCTTGATCTGGGCCGCCGTATCCTTTACCGCCTGCTCGGGTGTCTTCACGCCACGCGCCGCCTGCGACATCATCGTCGAAAGCAGATGGGTGTGCTGCACCTCGCTCACCGCCGGATTCGCAACGCCCGGATAACCTGGCCAGGCCGTCCATTCAGCCGCATTGCGCAATACGTTGAGCTTGTTCGCCGGCTTGGAGCCAAACGGGTCGTGATCCAGCCAGCCGCCCTTCTCCCACAACTGCGGAACCGTCTTGGGGAAAGCCGGGAAATCATACAACTGGCTTGCGTGCGTGACCCAACTGTAGTTGGCAACGAGGTCCAGCAGGAATTTCTTCGCCGCCAGAACCTGTTGCGGATCGGTGACGTATTTCGGCAACGAGTAGATGAACCACACGTGCGCGGTCTGGTGGACTTGCCCGCCCGGTCCCTTCAGGCCCGGCGTGAATCCGGTGTCATCGGCAACCTTGGCACTAGATTTTTGCGCGGACCGATAGAACGAGATGGAGTTCTGGATGTACGACGCCTGCCCGGCGATGTACGCCTGGTTGTTGGAAGCGGCATTCCAGCTGAACACGGCCGGGGTTTCCGCACCCTTGAACAGTTTGGTCTGGTATTTGACCGCCTTGACCACCTGCGGTGAATCCAGCGTCACGTTGCCGCATTTGTCGAATACGCGGCCACCGAATGACCAGATCAACGCGCGCGCATAAAACCCGGAATCGAGTTCCGGCGACATGCCCACGCCGACCGGGACGCCGGTCTTCTTGAAGATCTTCTTGCCGCCCTCGTAGAGATCGGCATACGTGTGCGGGCCGGTGGGATAACCCGCGTCCTTCCACAGCGACACGCGATAATCACCCGGATCCGGCACCCAGCCGTGACAGAAGCCGTACCAGATATTCTTCACGGGCAGGTAGCTCTGGCTCTTGCAAACTTCCAGCTGTTTCCCGAATGCCTGTTGCGCGGCCTTGTTGACGTCGGCCAGGTTTTGCAGGCCTTCCACGAACGATGCCGGTGTCGAAATGGTTTCGTACAACGTGGCGCCCTTGCCGGCTGCAATGGCCGCGGTCATCGTCGGAACAAGGTCCGCCAGACTGATGTGCTGCACTGTGACCTTGACGTTGTTCTTCTTGCCCCAGGTCTGCGCATACTTGTCGAACCACGTATCGTAACTGGGAACGAAGTGGCTCCATTGGGTAATGCTGATGGACGTGCCGGCGGGAAACGTCGCCGGGAACGTCATGGAGCCGAACTTGTCGGGGAAGTGCAACGGCGCCGGCTGTACCTCGGCCGCGGCCGCCCCGCCTGCCAACAACATCGCACATGCAAACACACTTCCGCGCAGCAGATATCTGCCGCGTGTCGAGTTTTTCATGGCTGAGCTTTTCATGGCTGACCTCCTGTGAAATGGCGGATTCCGAAATTCACGTTCTTCCGAAGTCCCGCCTGCACCATGGACGCCCCCTTTGCCCGCGACACTGTCGCCACGGGTTTCCCGTCACATGCATGCCGGATGCACACCTCGACACGACCTCGTGGTCGAGGTTGACGGAATGGCACGAGCGATAACGTTGACGCACGCAATCGTGCAAAACATCGCATCGCGCCATTCCATGCGGACTCAGTCGGATGTCGCCTGGCAGCCGACGTCGCCCTTGTCCTTCCATTTCTGCACGATCTTGGCGATCTGCGCCGCCGTGTCCTTGACCGCCTGTTCGGGCGTTTTCGTGCCACGCACGGCATCGGACATCATGGTGGTGATGAGGTGGGTGTTGAACACCTCGCTGACCGCCGGATTGCTGAAACCTGGATAGCCCGGCCACGCCGTCCACTTGGTGGCGTCTTTCAGGACCTGGAGCTTGGTGTGCGGGGTCATGTCCGGTGCGTAGTCAAGCCAGCCGCCCTTGGCCCACAGTTGCGGCACGAGCTTGGGAAACGCCGGAAAGTTGTACAGCCCGCTCTTTTCCGTCACCCAGCTGTAATTGGCGGTGTAGTCAAGCAGGAATTTCTTGGCCGCCAGAACCTTTTGCGCATCCTTGACGTACTTGGGAAGCACGTAGGTGATGTACAGATGCGAGGTCTGGTGCACCTGGCCGGTCGGTCCCTTGAGGCCCGGGCTGAAACCGGTATCCTTCGCGACCTTCGGGTTGGAGTGTTGCGCAGAGCGGAAGAACGATATCGAATTCTGGATGTAGGAAGCCTGGCCGGAAACGAACGCCTGGTTGTTCGATGCCGCGTTCCAGCTCAACACCGCCGGTGTCTGCGCATTCTTGAACAGCTTGACCTGGTATTTGACCGCATCGACCACCTGCGGTGAATCCAGCGCCACGTCGCCGCACTTGTCGAACACCTTGCCCCCGAACGACCAGATCAGCGAACGGTCGAAGAATTCGGAGTCGATGTCCGGCGAAATGCCGACGCCGACCTCGATGCCGGTTTTCTTGAAGATCTTCGTGCCACCTTCCAGGAGGTCGGCGTAAGTCTTGGGGCCTTCCGGATAACCGGCTTCCTTCCAGAGGGAAATCCTGTAATCACCCGGGTCCGGCGCCCATCCATGGCAGAAGCCGTAATACATGTTCTTCGATGGCAGGTAGGTCTGGCTCTTGCATACGTCGAGTTGCTTGCCGAATGCGGCCTCGGCGGCCTTGTTGACGTCGGTCAGGTCCTGCAGGCCTTCCACGAACGCGGCGGGCGGCGAAATGAGTTCCAGCAGGGTCGGACCGGAGCCGGCCGCCATGGAGGCGGTAAGCGTCGGGATGAGGTCGGCGTAGCTGATGTGGTTCACCGTCACCTTGACGTTGTTTTTCTTGCCCCATTCCTTGGCAAAGCTGTCAAACCACGGGTTGTAACTGGGAACGAAGTGGCTCCACTGGGTAATGGTGATGGCGGTTCCGTCAGGAAACGTGGCGGGAAACGTCATGGAACCGAACGTGTTCGGGAAATGCACGGGTGTCGGTTTCAGCACCGCGGCCGATGCGGTGGCGGCCACCAGCGCCGTAAGCACGAAAGCACTGCCACACAGCAGAAGCTTTTTCTTTACCAGTCTTTTCATTACGAAATACTCCCCAGATTTGCGATTTTTGCTCACGCGGTAGTCGGCGCCCGCCGCCACTCAAGCGACCGTATTGGAATATCACGCGGCAGGCTGGATCGCAAGCGCCCATCCCCACCGCAAAGGCGGCCACAGTCCGGCAACCCTACCGCATGGCGCGCTTGACCGGCAACTGCACCCCGCCCTGCCGTCATGTGCACCAACACATGGACTACCACCCCGAATGGCGATCCGGGTGTCCACACCCACGATGGCCCCGCCGACAATGCCCCGGTAACCACGGGACACTGCCGATCGGGGCCTTTGCGATTTTCGCCTTCTACTTGCCGTGCACCTGGATGCGAATCTGCTCGACCACTTCCGCATTGGCCAGGGTCGTGACGTCGCCGACATCACGTCCATTGGAAATGGCGCCAAGTACGCGGCGCATGATTTTGCCCGAACGCGTCTTGGGCATGTCCGGCACGATATGTACGGCGCTCGGCCGTGCGATCTTGCCGATTATGTCCTCGACCGCCTTCATGACGCTCTGTTCGACCGCCTTCGGGTCGGCACTGCCCGCACCGGCCCCGAGGGAAATGTAAACCTCGGGCACGCGTCCCTTGACGTCGTCCGCCACCGGCACCACGGCGGCTTCCGCCACCTCCGGCACGGTCAGGCAAGCACTCTCGATTTCCTTGGTGCCAAGGCGATGCCCGGATACGTTGATCACATCGTCGATGCGGCCCAGCACACGGATGTAGCCGTCAGCGGCCAGCATGGCACCATCGCCGGACATGTAGGGCCAGTCGCGCCAGTCCTTGCTGTCCGGGTTCTTGCAGTAGTGACCGTAATAGGTTTTCACGAAGCGGTCGTCATCGCCCCAGATGGTCTGGATGATGCCGGGCCACGGATTGCGGATGCACAGGTTGCCGGCTTCGGACGAACCAGCCGGCAGCTCTTCGCCATTCTCGTCATAGACGACAGGGAAAATGCCGGGTACGCCAGGGCCGGCGCTGCCAGGTTTCATCTTGTCCACCGCCGGCAGCGTGCTGCACAGGAATCCGCCATTTTCCGTTTGCCACCACGTGTCGACAATGACCGCCTCGTCCTTGCCGATCTGGTGGTAGTACCAGCGCCAGGCCTCCGGCTCGATGGGCTCGCCCACAGTGGTCATGTGCTTGAAATGGTGCCCGTACTTGCTGGGGCCCTCCGGATCGGCCTTGCGCAACGCGCGCACCGCCGTCGGCGAGGTATGGAAGATGTTCACGCCCAGGCGAATGGCAATGCGCCATGGCCGTCCGGCATCGGGATAGGTCGGCGTGCCTTCGTACATGACGCTGGTGGCAGCCAGGGCCAACGGCCCGTAGACGATGTACGAATGGCCGGTGATCCAGCCGATGTCGGCCATGCACCAGTAGGTGTCGGTCGGGTGGATGTCCTGGAACACCTTGGAGGTACCGGCGACGTAGGCGAGATAACCACCGGTGCGGTGCTGGCACCCTTTCGGCTTGCCCGTGGTGCCGCTGGAATACATCAGGAACAGCGGGGCTTCGGAATCCATCGGTACCGGCTCGACGATCCGTCCCTTGTATTTCTTGAGGATGTCGTTGACGAACTCGTCGCGCCCCTCGACCATCGGTGTTGCTGCGCTGTACTTGCCGGGGAAGCGTTGCCAGACCAGCACCTTGTCCACGTGTTGCCCGGCGCCCTCGGCGGTTTTCACGGCGATGTCGGCATTGGCCTTGTGGTCAAGCAGCTTGCCGCTGCGATAGTAGGCATCCTGGGTGATGAGGATGCGGCTGCCCGAATCCTGGATGCGCTGGCCGCACGATTGCCCGGAAAAGCCCCCGAAGACCTGCGAATGGATCACGCCCAGGCGCGCGCAGGCAAGCATGGTGATGGGCAATTCGGGCGTCATCGGCAAATGCAGCGTCACCCGGTCGCCGGCCTTGAGTCCGCAATGATCACGCAACAGCGCCGCCATCTCGTTGACGCGCACGTACAGCTCCTGGTACGTGATGGCCACCGGATCGTCTTCCTCGGGTTCGCTCTGGAAAATCAGGGCGGCCTTGTTGCGGTACTTCGGCAGATGACGATCCACGCAGTTGTAACAGGCGTTGATCTTGCCACCGACGAACCATTTCCAGAACGGCGGATTGCTGGTGTCGAGCACCTGCTTGTACGGCTCGGACCAGGTCAGGAGATCCGCGTATTCCTTGAAGCAATCCGGGAAGTTCTCGATGCTGAAGCGCTCGCGGATGCTGGCGTCCTTTACGTTGGCCTGTTCGATGAATGCCTGCGATGGCTGGAAATACTCTTCCTCGCGCCAATGAACCGCAATCTGGGCCTCACTGGCACCCGTGGCTTCGTTTGTCCTGTCTTCATTTGCCATGACACTGACTCCTAAGCTGGTACGTGATACAACGCCATGGGCGCCTGTGCGCGCCCAGGCTTTCCAAACCATATCGCAGGGCGGACTCCGCGATTATTGCCGCGCGGTGGTTGCGCCTGGCCCGGCCGGCCGGCTAGCTCTTGGCGGTCGGGGCTCCTTCAGGGATTACTGTACCGCCAAACACCGAGTTGGTCACAATCGCGAAGCTGGTGTACATGGCAATCAACCCGCACAACAGGCCAACCCAACCGCCGGCGAGCGACAGTCCGTGCGACCCGAACAACGCGCCAAAGCCAAGCAGGAAGTAGGTGATCCACAAGGTGAGAAAAATCCACCAAATGGCCTTTGCCAGGCGGAACGTGGCCACCCACATGTACAGCGTGAATACGCCCCAGCCAAGCAGCGTGACCGCGATCGTGCTGCCCGCATGGGACAGGTTCAGCACGCCTTCGCCACCCAGTATCAACAAAACGGCGAACCATATCCAGAACGCCCCGTAACTCAGGAACGCAACCTGTCCAAAGGTATTGCCACAACGAAATTCCATGATCCCGGCCAGCATCTGCGTGGCGCCGCCGAATACCAGCGCCAGTGGAATGACGACCTGCTCGCCGCCGGCCGGCAACAGGCCGGCATTGACGAGGCTCAACATCACCGTGGTCAATCCGAAACAAACCAGCCCGAGCCCGGCTGGGTTGGCAAACGTGGGGGTGGATTGTTCAGCCATGAGAGTGCCTCCCGTCTATGGTGGAATGGTGTTACACAACGTTGTCGCCCCTGCATTGCGCAGGCACTGCGTTGCAGTTTGAGCACATCGGCGGGCACGTAGCCATTAGCGCTTGGTCTAAATTAGACAAAAGTCGAATAGGCGGCTCGACGGGCAGTCTGCGCCACGTCGCGCAGGCACCAACGGGGCACCGTGTAGAATCGGGTGCACCACCCGGCAACCGTCCCAAGGATCCGTCAACGCCACCACGCGCCATCCGCACGACGCCCGTCCCATGCCCGACATCCTCATCGCCGACGATCATCCGCTGTTCCGTGACGCGCTCACGCGCGCCGTGCGTGATTCAATCGCGCACGCACGCGTACACGGTGCGACCAGCGTGAACGAGTTGCTGGCGCTGGCCGAGGCGACTACCGATGCCGAGTTATTGCTGCTCGATTTGCACATTCCCGGGGCGCGCGGCTTTTCGGCGCTGGTGCACATTCGCCGGCATTACCCGGCGCTGCCGACCATCGTCATTTCCGCGCACGAGCAGGCCAGCGTGGCGCGCCGCGCCCTGGCCCACGGCGCCGCTGCGTACGTCCCCAAGTCGGCTTCGGTGGCCGACATCCGCGAAGCCATACGTGCCGTTCTCGATGGCGACATCTGGCTGCCACGGACCTTTCCCGCCCCCGACGTGGTCCTCGATACCGGCGAAGCGGACGCCGCCAGCCGCATCGCCACGCTCACGCCGCAGCAATTCCGGGTCATGTCGATGGTGGCCGACGGCAAGCTCAACAAGCAGATCGCCTGGGAAGTCGGTGTTTCCGAAGCCACCGTAAAGGCCCACATGACGGCCATCATGCGCAAGCTCGGCGTCGGCAATCGCACCCAGGTCGCCCTGCTGGCCAGCACGCTGGAAGTGAGCGAGGAATACCTGTCCGAACAGTTGCCCGACGATGCCGGGTGATTCGCGCCCCGGCCCGTGCCGCGACTACACCACCGCCTGGCGCAGTGCGGACGTCAGCACGGCCCGCAAGGCGGCCGGCCGCACGGGCTTGCGCAGCATCGGATAACCGCACTCGCGTATACGCAGCTTCACCTCGGCACTGCTGTCGGCGGTGATGATGACCACCGGGGGCAAATCGTCCATCAGTAAGCGCAGGCGCCGTATTGCCTCGACGCCGTCGAGGCTTTCCGACAGGTGGTAGTCGCACAGGATCAGGCGGATGTCATGGTCTGCCAACTCGCCTCGCGCCTGTTCGACATTCATGGCGACACGACACGTCACGCCCCAATGCCCCAGGAGGGCGCGCATGCCATCGAGAGTAGACGCGTCGTTGTCCACGCACAATACGGTCAACGGCAGTTCCCGCGCCGGCGCCACGCGTTCGACGCCGCCACCCTTGCCCGCCACCACCGCGCTGCGTGGAACGCACACCGCAAAACAGCTCCCGTGCCCGACGACGGACTGCAAATCCAGGCTGTGCCCCAGCATGCCGGCCAGCCGGTCGCAGATGGACAGGCCGAGGCCGAGGCCCTTTTCACCCCACGGCGACGGCTGGTCAAGGCGCTGGAATTCTTCGAAGATGCGTGCACGCTGCTCCTGCGGGATGCCGGGACCGGTATCCCAGACCGTGATGCGGACCCGCCCTTCACAACGACGCGCACCCAGCAACACGCCCCCCTTGCTGGTATAACGCAGGGCATTGGAAACGAGGTTCTGTACGATGCGCAGCAACAGCTGCGGGTCGCTGCGCACGCCCAGCGTGGTTGGCACGACACGCAGGCGCAGGCCGCGCTGTTCGGCAACCACGGCATACTGGGCTTCCAGCGGGCCGAATATGTCGGCAAGCGCAAACCCCGTGACCTCCGGCCGATAGCTGCCCGCATCCAGCCGCGACACGTCCAGCAACGTATCCAGGAGACCTTCGGCCGCGTGGAATGACGCTTCGATACGTTCGGCGAGTTGGCTTGCCTCGCTGTCGAGATCGGGGTGCGCCCGCAGTGCGGAGGTGAACAGCCGCGCCGCATTCAACGGTTGCAGCAGGTCGTGGCTTGCGGCGGCAAAAAAGCGGGTCTTGGAAATGTTGGCGGCCTCGGCGGCACGCCGGGCGTGGGCGGCATCCGCAAGCGCGGTGGAAAGTTCGGCGGTGCGCTGCGCAACGCGACGTTCGAGCGTCTCGTTGGACTCGATCAACACGCGTTCGGCGCGCTTGTACGTCGTCACGTCGCTGTAGGTGGTAACGTAGCCGCCCCCGCTGATGGGTCGCCCACGCATCTCGATCACGGTGCCGTCGGGACGTACCCGCTGGAACAGGTGCGGCGAGCCGGCGCGCATGAAGCCGATGCGCTTGCGCACATGCTCCTCCACTTCCCCGGGGCCGCATTCGCCGTGCTCGGCATTCCAGCGAATCAACTCACCCACGGGCACGCCGATGCGCACCAGGCCCGCGGGATAATCGAACAGCTCCAGGTAGCGGCGGTTCCAGGCAACCAGGCACATCCTGGCATCGACCACACTGATGCCCTGCGCGACGTTCTCGAGCGTGGTGGACAACAATTCGCGGTTGAAGCGCAATTCCTGCGAGGCCTCATCCAGCAAGGCCATGGACTCGGCGACGTCGAGCCCGGTACCGGAAAGTGCGCCGATCAGGATGCGCCGCGCATTTGCCGCGCCGACCGCCGAGGCAAGCAGCCGCTCGGTAAACTGGATCAGCCCGCGGTCGGCCGCATCGCTGCCGGGCAGGAGATGGCCGCGGTAACGGGCGTATTCGTCGAATGCCTGGGCGCTGCTGTAGCGGCCGACGATACGGTCGGCGATCGTGCGCAGGTCGGCCACGCGGACGCGCCCGCGCCAATCACCGACGCCATCGGGCCCACCGCGGTTGACGTCCACGAACATGTCGGCATACAGGCGTTCCTTCAGGCTGGGCCGGAACCGGAGCGAGAAGAACACCAGGCAGCTGATGTTCACCAGCAGGGACCAGAACGTGCCGTGCATCAGTGGATCCCAGCCGTTCAGGCCCAAAAGCGCCTGCGGATGCAGCCAGTCGAGATGGAACGGGCCGACGTCCAGCCATTGCGTCGAACTCACCAGTGTCGGCAGCAACAGGGTATAGGCCCACATGATGAAGCCGCCGACAAGCCCGATCACCACGCCCCGCCGGCTCGCCCCGCGCCAGTAGAGCGCGGCGATGATCGCGGGCGCAAACTGCACGACCGCCGCAAACGCAAGCAGGCCCATCGCCGCCAGGTTCTCGGTGCCGGCCGCGACGTGGTAATAGCCATAGGCCATCAGCACGACGCCCACGATGCCCAGCCGGCGCGTGCCCAGCACCCAGCGCGACAGGTCCTCGCGCTCGGCAAGATGCAGGCGCTTGACCCGCAGCAGGGCCGGCATGATCAGGTCGTTGCTGATCATGATGGACAACGCGACCGACGCGACGATCACCATGCCGGTCGCGGCGGCGAAGCCGCCCACGAACGCCAGCAAGGTCATCACCTGGCTGCCCAGGGCCAACGGCAGCGTCAACACCCAGGTATCGGCCGCGGCATGGTGCAACTGCGGCACGGCCGAGCCGGTGGCGACGATCGGCAACACCGCCACGCTGATGATCACCATGTACAGCGGAAACAACCAGCGCGCCCATTTGAGGTCGCTGACCGTTTCCGATTCCACCACGCCGATGTAGAACTGGCGCGGCAGGCAGAACATGGCGCAGAACGCAAGCACCGTCTTGGCCACGAAATCCGCCGAAAGCCCATTGCCCCACTGCGCGGCCGGCAGGCGCAGGGTCGCGCCAACGCCCGGGCCATGCCACAACGCGTAAACCGCCAATGCCATGAATACCAGCAGCTTGATCAACGACTCCAGGGCGATCGCCAGGACCATGCCGTGATGGTGTTCAGTCGCGTGGACGCTGCGCGTGCTGAACAGGATGGCGAAGGCGGCCAGCAGCACTGCGCACCACAGCGCCGTTTCTCCACCCGATGACGCACCGGGGATGGCGAGGATGGTGAACGACGTCGACACGGCCTTGAGCTGCAGCGCGACATACGGGACGACGGCAAGGACGGCAACCATCGCGACGAGCGCCGCCAGCCCATGCGACTGGCCAAAACGGGCCCCGATGAAATCGGCGATCGAGGTGATCTTGCGCTGCCGCACCACACGGACCAGTCGGCGTAGCAGGCCGAAGCCGCACACGAACAGCAGGGCCGGTCCGAGGTAGATCGGGAGGTAGGCGATGCCGGCACGCTCGGCCGTACCGACCGCTCCGTAGAACGTCCACGACGAGCAGTACACTGCCAGCGCCAGGCTGTAGACGATCGGGCGCAGGCGCGTCTTGCGGGGATACAGGGTGCGCCGGTCGCCCGCATAGGCCACCGCGAACAGTATCCCGACATACAACAGTGCCAGCAGTACGAGCAGCCACCCGTCGGTCACGTGGACAACCCCCGAAGACGCGGTGTGCCGACCGCGTCACATGTTCATGCCTGCCCGCAGTGTACCCATACACGGCTGCGGCGACACCGGGTCACCATGCCATGACGGGACGTGTGGCCATGTCCGGCACGGCGTTGCACACGTGCCGGGATGGCCACGGCGTAGATCACGCGGTGCGCAAACGTTCCCGATGGCAGCGCCCCGCCCCGGCTCAACCCGTTGCCAGGTCGATGCAGAACGCGGGATCGAATTGCGCGTTTTCATTGACGCCCTTCGGGGCATAACCACGTGGATTGCACACCACGCGCGTACCGCGCAGCGAGTAGTCGAAGCTGTCGTGCAGATGGCCGTGGACCCATAGGACGGCCTTCCCCATCAGGCCGGTGCAGTCCGAGGCGAACGCCGCGCTGAGCGCGGAGTCGGCAAAACGCTCGGGTACGCTGTGTATCGACGGCGCGTGGTGCGTGACGACAACCGTCGGCCCGGCGAAGGGTTCGTCCAGGATGGATGCAAGCCAGGCATGCTGGCCGGCAAACAGCGTGCAGGCGTCGGCCGGCGTGAATGGACTGCCGTCGCCATTCCGGATGGCACTGAAGTCACGCATGAACCGGCGCGCGTCGGCCATGGCAATTCCTGCGCGTTGGGGACCAAAGAGCTGGAAATCCGTCCACAACGTAGTGCCGGCGAAACGCACGCCATCAATGACGGTGCATGCTTCATCCAGCATGTGGACGCCGTGGCGATGGGCGCTGTCGGCCAATGCGCGACGCACGCCGGGTATCGAGCCACCGTAGAACTCGTGGTTGCCCGGCACGTACAACACGGGCCGGCCAAAGCCGGCTGCCCACCGCATGGCCGCATCGGCGGGCCGGGCGATATCGCCGGCGAGAATCGTGACGTCGGCATCCACGGCGGGCCGGGCCATGTCGCGAACGCCCAGGTGCAGGTCCGACAGCACATGGATTCGCATCAAGCACTCCATGGGCACGCGCGCATCGTCACGGCACCGGTTGGCAGTCGAAAAATATCAGCCGCCCTGCCCGGCGCCGTGCAGGGCGGCCTCGACCACCGGGCCGAGGTCGAGACGCCGGATGGCGTCCAGTGAACACTCAAGCGCGCCTTCGTGGCACAGGCCACTCATGGCGGCCAGTTCGTACCCTTCGCGCGCCGCCTCCAGGCATGCCGTGCGTACCGCTTCGGCAAGCTCTCCATCGGATGCCACGGGCCCGGCATCCCTGACTGTCGCCATCATTGCATCAACCCGATCGCTTCCGGAACCTCCCGTGATCTTAGACCCCCTGCCCGGGGGCGTTCAATCAGCGGAACGTCGCGGGCGCTGCGATCAGCGCGTTGGCCGGCGCGGCTTTTGCACCGCCGTGTCCGGGCTCGACGAGGCACTTGTCGAGCCCGCTCCCGATGGTTGCGTTGCAGCGGGTTTCGCCCCGACTTTCTCGATTTGTGGATTGTCCCAGGGCCCGGTCACGTGATACCTCACGCTGGCGGTTTTGTTGAGGCTGTGGCCGAGGAGGCCCTGAATCGCCAGGCCGGCGGCCGCCCCGATCGGTCCGCCGACCACTGCCCCGACCAGCGGCAGGCTGCCGCCGACGTGCGGTATCACGTCGACATACTGGTCGTAGTCCTGCTTGCGCAGGCCGATGCGACCCTTGATGTGCATGTCCAGTGACGGACCCTTCAGGACGAAGTCCTGCGTGCGCGCGTTGCCATCGCGAATGGTGAAGCTGCCGGCAACGGAGTCGAAGCTGAGGCCCTTTTCGAATACGTCACCGAAATTGAGGCTGAGGCGACGTGGCAACTCGGCGACCGACAGCAGGCCGAACAACCTCCCCATGCCCGGGCTGATCTCCGGGATGCGGCCTTCTCCCATGGTCATTTTCACCGTGCCGTCCAGGTTGGCGAGCGCGAAGGAAAACGGGGCACCAGGCCACGTTGCATCCAGGTTCGCATGCGTCTTGCCGCCCGTGAGCACGCCCTTGAAGCCGAAGGCATCCAGCGCCTTGCCGAGATCCGCGCTGTCGAACTGGACCTGCATGCGCGTGCTGCTGTGCGTGGCCGTGCCGTCCCACTGGCCATGGGCATTGATCGTCGCCGCCGGGGAGTTGACGGCCAGTTTGGCGATGCGCAGGCCCTGTGCGGTCGGTTGCGTCGTGATCTGCACCTCGCCCAGATGGGCGTCGCCGACACGCAGGTGTGCGATCTGCGCGGTGATGGCGGGCAGCGCGGCCGGTGTGATGCCTGTATTCGCCGCCTGCGCAGGCGTTTCTGTTGTGGAAGGCTGCGCCGACGACGCCTCTTTGCTTGCGGCAGGCCAGTACAGGCGGGCGAAGTTGGCCACGATGCCCCGGCCAGATGCGGACTGCAAAGGTACCGTGGCCGTCATCTCGAGGTTTGCACCCTTGGTTGCCACGCCAAGCCCGCTGGTTGTCGTCTGTACCCGTAGCGCCAGCTTCCCGAAATCGGCGCCGAATATCTCCGCATGATTGGTGAGCAGGTCCACGTCCAGTGCCGGGACGGCTGCGCTGGTGCCGCCGGCAACCGGAAGCAGGCGACGCACCCAGCCAGATATGTCGACCCGTTGGGCCTGCCCCCGGATGCGGACGCCACGCGCCGGCAGCATGGGCGACGCATCGGGACCCAGTGCCACGCCTGCGGCCGCAAGCGTTCCACCCGCGCCGAGGCGGGCACGTGCGTGCGCCCGAGTGCCCATGCTGACGTCCACCAGCATGGTATCGAATGGCAACCCCAGTTCGACATCCAGTGGCAGGCTCGTGGTTGCGGGTTTGTCGAGCGGCGCCGGCAGGTCAAGCGCCACGCCGACGAGGTTGGAGCGCACGCTCAGCACCTGGCTGCGCCGCAGGGCATTGGCTGCTTTCGGATCGATGTGGAAGCCGACGTCAAACTCGGCGTCGCCTTGTGCCATCGTCGCCAGCGGCTCGAGCGATTTGTATCCCGCGAGCAACTGCGCCACCGAGAGGCGCCCGTGCATGCTCACCTCGACCGGCCAGCCGGGATGTCCGGCGACCTGGCCAACCTGGAAGCCAAGGGTCACGGGCTGGCCATGGAACGTGCCGCGCAGTCCGGAAGCGGACACGCCGCCTGTGTTGAAGTGCAGCAGCCCCGATACGTCGCCCAACTGCAGGGTCCACGCGGGGTCGGCGACTTTGGCGCCGTGCAGCTGTATCTTGCCGTCCAGGACAGGCGCGGCGCCCGCGTCATGGTGGAGTGGAATTTTCAGCGTGAAGTCGACATCGCCCTGCCCGCCTAGGGCCAGGCCTTTCAGGACATCCAGGTGGGGTCGTCCAATCGGGCTGTGGCGAACGAAATACAAGAGATCGGAACCGCTGCCGCTACCCTGGACGGACAGGTGCAGGGTGGCCTTGGCAAGATCCGGAATGCTGGCGACCGCCTTTTTGGCGGCAATGCCATGCACCTGGCCGCGCGAGGCAACGATGCGCATGCTGCTGTCGACGAAACTCGCCACGGCGTGGACCCCGGTGGCCGCCGGCCATCCGTCCTGGTAATCCATGGTGACGCCGCTCGCCACGGCCCTTGCCTCGAAACGCCCCTGGTGGCCGGTGAATGGCCAGTCGGCCAGGTTCCCGCGCAGGACGACGTTGCCCGAATCGATCGAACCGTCGACCAGCGCCTGATCCAGCCATGCGACGGTCTGTCGCGGCATCACGCCAACCGGCCAATAACGGTGCGCCTGCGCCACGTCCGCATGGTCGAGCCCGACATACAGCGCAACGAATGGCAGACCGGACGCGCCATGCAGCCGAACGCGGCCACGCAGCGTCCCATCGGCTCCGGGCACGTCAAACCGCACGCCAGCGCTGCCGATCGTCCATCCCCGCGCTCCATGCCACGCGGTCACGTTGCCTGAAGCGGCGAGGAAATCGAGTGGCTGGCGGAACAGGCCACCAAAATCCAGGGTCAACGGTTGTTGTGGTATCTGCAGCGTTACTGCGGTCGCATCACCCAACAGTTTGCCATCCAGATGATTCATGCCCGGTACACCGGCGACGGCATCGAACCCGAGCCCGGTGAAGCGGGCGCGCAGGCCTTCCAGTCCGCCCTTCCGGGACCAGCGCGCGCTTGCCCGATCAATCGTGCCGTGCGGCTTGGCAGCCACGAGCCAGTGCTGCAGTGAATCCGGAAGACCCGGCAGCAGACCGACCAACGGCACCCAGGCCGCGACATCAACGGCATGCAGGCGTGCGCGGGCGCTGGCCTCATTGCCGGTCCCGGTGATTTGCGCCCGCAGCGCGGCACCGTCGATGGACGCAAGCACGATGCCTGTATCACCACCGGTCGACCGGAATTGCGCGAGCCCTTGCAGCCGCGGCAGGTAATGCAGCGAACCGGCGTTGGCGACCACGATGTTCTGCAGAGCCAGGCGCGCCGTCACCCTGTCCAGAATGCCGCGTTGCCAACGCACCCATATGGCGACGTCGCCCTGCCCGGAATCGATGGCGTACCCGTGCAGGTCGATTCCGGCGAGCATGCTGCCCCAACGGGCCTGTCGGGCGTCCAGCCACAGGCGGCCACTGCTGCCATCCGCGGTGACGTGGCCGGCCACGGATACCTGCTCGTTCGTGTCGCCGCGGCGCAGTGTGCCGCGAAAGCGCAGGGACGCGCCGTCGCTGCGAACCGCCATCGAGGCCACGTGCAATACGTAGGAATGCCCGCTTTGCGAATCGGTCACCGTGAGGCGCGAATCGGCGAGCGACACCGTGCCCGGCGGGAGCATCAGGCCTGGCCGTACCGCGCCTCCCTGCCCCGCGCCGAGGCCGGCCACGCGCCAACGGCCGTCACGGTCGCGCATCAGCGCAAGCCGCAAACCTTCGACGCGCACGTCGAGCCAGTGCCTTGCCGATGACACCCAGGCTCCGAGGTCGAGTTTGATACGCACCCGCGGCACGCGCATGATCGGCTTCCCGTCGTGCCGACCAAACGTTACGCCATGCAACACCAAGACCGGGCCCGATGGCTCCCAGTGCGAATCGATCGATTTCACGGCCACCGGCTGGTCGAGGCTTCGGCCGACCAGTGCGGCCACTTCGTGCGGATAGCGCGCCAGCAGCGGGAACAGCAATTGCACGAGGATCATCAAGGCGGCCACCACGATGATCAATGTGGCCAGCGCGCCGGCGACGAGGTGTCGCGGACGCCTGCGTGCACGACGCTGGGAGCCGCTCAAGGCCGCCCCGGCCAGGCGGCGTCAACCGCGGATGCCTGTGCAACGATCGGTTTACAACAACACCACATCAAACTGTTCCTGCGTGTATTGCTCTTGCGCATGCAGGCTGATGTCCTTGCCAATGAGTTCCTCGAGATCCGCCAGCAGTACCGAATCTTCTTCCAGGATCCAGTCGACCACTTTCGGACTTGCCATCACCATCAATTTTTCCGCATCGAACTGCCGCACGGCACGCGTGATTTCGCGGAATATCTCGTGCGTGATCGTCTCGGCGGTTTTCAACGTACCGCGGCCGCCACAGGCCGGGCAAGGCTCGCACAGCTGGCGCTCGAGGCTTTCGCTGGTCCGCTTGCGCGTCATTTCCACCAGGCCCAGGGCCGACATCGGATAAACCGTGGTTTTCACGAAATCGCGCGACAGGCCCTTTTCCAGCATGCGCAATACCTGGCGCTTGTGCTCGGCATCCATCATGTCGATGAAGTCGATGATGATAATGCCGCCAAGGTTGCGCAGCCGGAGCTGGCGTGCGGCCGCCTGGGCCGCTTCCAGATTGGTGCGGTAAACCGTTTCTTCCAGGTTGCGGCTGCCGAGATAACCGCCGGTGTTGACGTCGATCGTGGTCATCGCCTCGGTCTGGTCGATGACCAGCGAGCCGCCGGATTTCAACGGGACCTGTTTGTTGAGGGCGCGTTTGATTTCATCCTCGACGCCGTACAATTCGAAAATCGGCAACTCGTCGTCATACAGCTCGATGCGTCCATCGAGCTCGGCCATGAACTTGTGCACGAAGCGCCGCGCATCTTCGCAGGTCTCCAGCGAATCCACGCGCACCTTTTCCACGCCTTCGTGAAGCTGGTCGCGCAGCATGCGGAGTGGCAGCGACAATTCCTTGTACACGCAATCGCCGACGTTGGCCGTGGCGATGTTGGCCTGCACGACGCGCCACACGCGGGTCAGGTAATCGACGTCGAACGCCAGCGCGTCGCGTGACTTGCCTTCGGCGTTGGTGCGCACGATGTAGCCCGGTGCGTCGTCGCCGAGCAGGCTCTGCAACGTTTCCTTGAGGCGGGCACGTTCGTCTTCGTCCTCGATGCGCGCCGACACGCCCAGATTGTGCGCGTAGGGCATGAGCACGAGATAGCGCGAGGGGATGGAAAGATAGGCGGACAGGCGGGCGCCCTTGGCGCCGATCGGGTCACGGATGACCTGCACCACGACGTCCTGCCCTTCGTGGACCAACGCCGTGATCGAGGGTGTCGCCGCTGGTGCGTTGTCGTCCGTGGCGTCGGAGCCCGTTTCAACGTTGGCGTCTGACGGAGAATGCGGGTGAACGATGTCGGAGGCATGCAGGAATGCGGCCCTTGACAGGCCAATGTCGACGAACGCGGCCTGCATGCCCGGCATGATGCGCCGTACCCGTCCCTTGTAGACATCCCCGACGTAACCACGACGGCGTGCACGCTCGACGTGCACTTCCTGCAACATGCCTCCTTCGATCTTCGCCACGCGGGTTTCGCGCGGCGCCACATTGACCAGGATTTCCTCGCTCACCAGTGTCTCCCTTCCCTGCGGGGACCAAGTCGACCCTGATCCATACGCGTCCACGTTATAACGGCAAGCGGTGCGGCTTGTCGATGCGCCGCGCCGGCCACAGGCCCACGCCACGCAACAGGCGCGCCGTTTCATGGAGCGGCAGTCCCATGACGCCGGAGTAGCTGCCCTCGATACGGGACACGCAGGCCGCAGCCCGTCCCTGGATGGCGTAGCCGCCGGCCTTGCCCAGATATTCGCCGGCATCGAGCAATGCGGCAAGGGTTACGGTATCGAGTGTATCGAATGTGACCTTCGACACGCTGCGCGCGCATTCCTCGTGATCCCGCGCGAGGACGCACACGACGGACACCACCTCATGCACGCGGCCGGAAAGCCGGCGCAACATGGCCGTGGCCGCGGCGGCATCGGCCGGCTTGCCGAAAATGACGTCGTCGAGCACCACCTCGGTGTCGCCGGCCAGCACCACCGCATCGGCGGCATCGGCGACGCTGGCGAGCCCCGCGCGTGCCTTCTCACGCGCGACACGGTGGACGTAGTCGCATGGCGACTCGCCAACGCCGGGGCACTCCGGCACATCCACGTCCAGGACGCGAAAGCCCACTCCCAACTGCTCGAGCAGTTGCCTTCGGCGCGGCGATCTTGAAGCGAGATACAGCATCCCGACCGGTGACTCCAAAGCAACAAGCATAGTCGATGCGAGGCCGGCGGGCAGGTATCGACCGGGTCGTGCTCCTTGGCGCGCAACCGTTCCTGGATCTACAATCAGAGCCATGACATGGGGTGCCCGCGCGAACGGGCTGAGATCATACCCATCGAACCTGAACTGGTTGATACCTGCGTAGGAATCGTCATGCCTCGAACGAAATCCAGTGTGGCCGGCGCATGCCCCTTGCGCCGTGCATGCCCGTACGACTTCCCCCAAGCCTGCGAGTACACGACGCATATCGTGGCATTACCGTGATGGTTGGCCCAATCACCATCATCGGCGCCGGTGTGGCGGGCCTCACCGCGGCGATCGAACTGTCCGGCACCGGCGCCGAGGTCGAGGTGATCGAACGTGCGCCGTCCATCGAGCGTGCCGGTTGCAGCTGGTTTGCCGGCGGCATGCTGGCACCCTGGTGCGAGCGTGTCGATACGGATCCGGACGTGGCCGAGTTGGGGCGTGCTGCGCCCGCATGGTGGGCCGCCCACGTACCCGGGACCGTGCGTGCGGGGTCCCTGGTCGTGGCGCTGCCGCGCGATGGCGCCGAGTTGGCGCGCTTCGCCTCGCGTACGCAGGCATTCGAACGTCTGGACGCCGAGGCCATCGCCTCGCTCGAGCCCGATCTCGCCGGGCGCTTTCGCCACGGACTGTTCTTTCCCGACGAAGCCCATGTCGATCCCCGCCAGGTCCTCCCGTCGCTGCTCGATACCCTCGTACGGCGCGGTGTGCGCGTGCGTTTCGGGGTCGATGCCCGCGTCATGACCCCGTCGTCGCGCGTTTTGCTCGATTGCCGCGGCTACGCCGCGCGCGATGAACTGGACGACCTGCGCGGCGTACGCGGTGAAATGCTGCTACTCGAATGCCATGACGTCCATTTCACGCGCCCGGTCCGCCTGCTGCACCCGCGTGGCGCCATCTACGCCATTCCGCGTGGAGAGGGTCGTTTCATGATCGGCGGCAGCGTAATCGAAAGCGCGGATGCGGGGCCGGTCACCGCACGCTCGGCGATGCAGCTGCTCAACGGCGCCTATGCCCTGCACCCGGCGTTTGGCGAGGCACGTATCCTGGAACTCGGGGTGGGTATCCGCCCCGCCTTTGCCGACAATCTGCCATGCCTGGTACAGCGCCACGGACACTGGTACCTGAACGGGCTTTTCCGCCATGGTTTCCTGCTCTCGCCCGCGATGGCGCGGCGAACGGTCGACACGCTCCTTGCAAGGCAATCCGCATGAACCTGATCGTCAATAATGAACCCGCGCGCGTCCAGGCGCGCTATCTGGAAGACGCGTTGCAAGAGCTCGGCCATGCCGGGCGCCATGTCGCGACGGCCGTCAACGGCACCTTCGTGCCGGTCGGCGAGCGTAAAGGCCACGCGTTGCACGAAGGCGACCGGCTGGAAATCCTCGCGCCCATGCAGGGAGGTTGAGCGATGCAGGTCTACGATACCGACGTGGCGTCACGGCTGTGGCTGGGAACCGCGCGCTATCCATCGCCATCGATCCTCGCCGATGCGGTACGCGCCGCCCGCACGGACATGGTCACGGTCTCGCTGCGACGGGAAAGCGGCACGGATCGCTCGGGACAGGACTTCTGGGCGCTGATCCGGGAGCTCGGCGTGCACGTGTTGCCGAATACCGCCGGCTGCCACACGGTCAAGGAAGCCGTGACCACGGCGCACATGGCGCGTGAAGTGTTCACCACGTCGTGGATCAAGCTGGAAGTGATCGGCGACGACGACACCTTGCACCCGGACGTGTTCGCCCTGGTCGAGGCCGCGGGCATTCTCGCCGAAGAAGGGTTCTGCGTGTTTCCCTACACCACCGCCGACATCGGCGTGGCGGCCCGTCTGCTGGATGCCGGCTGCCGGGTGCTCATGCCGCTTGGCGCCGCCCTCGGCAGCGGGCGCGGGCTCGACAATCGCTGCGGCCTGCGCACCCTGCGCGCCCACTTCCCGGACGTGCCACTGGTCATCGACGCCGGCATCGGCAGACCCTCGCATGCGGTCGAGGCGTTCGAAATGGGCTACGACGCGGTCCTTCTCAACACCGCCGTGGCGCTGGCCGCGGATCCGGCGCTGATGGCCGCGGCCTTCGCCGGAGCGGTCGAAGCCGGCCACCAGGCATTTCGTGCCGGCCCCGTCCCCGCACGCGACATGGCCGCACCCTCCACGCCCGTCATCGGCAAGGCGTGGCTGCCGTGACACTCCTTGATCCCTTCTACCCGGTCGTCGACAGTGCGGCGTGGGTCGAAAGACTGGTGTGCTGGGGAGCACGCTGCGTGCAGCTGCGCATCAAGGACCAGCCGGTGGACGCCATCCGATCCGGCATCCGCCGTGCACTGGCGGCCTGCCGCACGACGCACGCCCAGCTGATCGTGAACGACTATTGGCAACTGGCGCTGGAAACCGGCGCCGATTTCGTGCATCTGGGCCAGGATGACCTTACGCATGCCGACCTCGACGCGATCCGGCGTGGCGGCCTGCGCCTGGGTATCAGTACCCACGACCACGCGGAACTGGAACGCGCGCTGGCGGCCCGTCCGGACTATGTGGCGCTGGGACCGGTCTATCACACCACGCTCAAGGTGATGCCCTGGGCACCACAGGGACTCGACCGCGTGCGCGAATGGAAACGCCGCATCGGCATGCTGCCGCTGGTGGCGATCGGCGGCATCACCCTGGAGCGGGCGCACGCGTGCCTCGGAGCCGGTGCCGACGCGTTGGCCATGGTGAGCGACATCACCCGCCACGACGAACCCGAGGCCCGGACCCGGGCGTGGCTTGCCGCTGTCCGGAACGAGTCCGCGTCCCGTGCGTGCAGGTGACGAGGGCACGGCACGCCCGAGGGCACGGCACGCCGTGCCCCTACGTCGCATAAAAGCGGGATTCTGTAGGGGCACGGCGTGCCGTGCCCCAGGTTGTGTTCCGCCCGGAGGTGCCGTGTGATGCCTTTTGGAATCCCGGGTCGATCCGCGCTCGAAATCCTGCGGAACTTCCGCCGCGGACCGGTATGCCAGCACGTCACGATGTCCCGGACAGCAGTGCGTTCACCCGCGATGATAAGGATGCCCCGCAAGAATGCTCGTCGCCCGATACAACTGCTCCGCGACAACCAGCCGCACCAGCATGTGCGGGAGCGTGAGCGGCCCGAGCGACCAGCGTTGGTCGGCCCGCGACAGGACCGCGCCGGCGTGGCCATCAGGTCCGCCGATCACGAACGCGACGTCACGCCCATCCATGCGCCAGGCCGCCAGCTGCCCCGCAAGCTCTTCGCTGCGCCAGGGCTTGCCGCCGCCATCCAACGCCACGATGCGCATACCGCTGTCGATGGCGGCCAGGATCGCGGCGCCCTCGTCGTCGACAGCCCGTCGCGCGTCGCGGCCCTTGCCGCGCAGGCCGGCGCGTATCTCGACGAGATCCAGCGGCAGTACGTGGGACAGGCGCTTGCGGTACTCGGCGAAACCACCGGCCACCCACGCCGGCATGTGTTCGCCGACAGCGACGATGCGCGCGTGCATGCAGGGTGCCGGTCAGGCTCCTGACGCCTTTTCGGCGCTTCGCGCCACGTCGTCATCAGCCACGTTCCACAGGCGTTCGAGTCCGTAGAACTCGCGTGTCCGGGGCAGCATGACATGCACGATGATGTCACCCAGATCGACCAGCACCCATTCGGCATCGCGTTCGCCTTCCACGCCCAGCGGCGCAACGCCGGCCTGCTTGGCAAAACGCACGACCTGTTCGGCGATGGACTTGACGTGGCGCGCGGACGTCCCGGATGCGATCACGATGGTATCGGCGATGGTCGTCTTGCCGCGCACGTCGATCTCGCACACGTCCCGCGCCTTGAGGTCATCCAGCGCATCGAGCACGCGCCTGCGCAGTTCGGGTTCATCGAGGGGACGTGAACGGGCGGCGGGTCGGCTCATGGTCGTCAATACGGATACTCCGGGTAGGGCATAATCGGTCGCGGCGATTGATCAGGTTGCCGGGGGCCATTATAACCTCCCGTACCGGCACGCCGTCGCAACGCCGGGCAGCCATTCATGGGCCGCGGTAGGGATCGAGCAGGTGTGAATCCACGCCGATCCCGGGTGGAAGCAGGTAATGCGGATCGCGCCCCGCGGCCAGCAGCTCGCGGACGTGACTCGCGGATATGGTCAATGGCGTCACGGCAAGCTCGATGACGCGTCCGGCCGGCTCCTGCTTCAATACGCCGGCGTCTTGCACGCGGCGTGGCGCGACCTCGCGCTCGAGCTGGCCTGGCAGGACACGGCTGCAACCCGGGCGCGACAGTATCGCGATATGCGCGAGCCGGAAGATGTCCCGCCAGCGCTCCCAGCCCGCGAATTCCCGGAAGGCATCCGCGCCTGCCAGCATGACCAGCGGCCGCAACGGTTCCTCGGCGCGCAACTGCGCCAGGGTGTCCACGCTGTACGACGGGCCGTCGCGTTCCAGTTCGCGCGTGTCCAGGCGCAGGCGATCCTGGCCGCCCAATGCCGCCTGCAGCAGCGCCACGCGCTCGACGGCGCTGGCATGGGGCGGCGAACGGTGCGGCGGAACGCGCGCCGGCACCAGGCGGACTTCCGCATCGAGCAATTCGGACGCCTCCCAGGCCACGCTGAGATGACCCAGATGCACCGGGTCGAACGTTCCGCCCAGGATCGCCAGCGGCTTCATGCGCCGGCCCGGCTGCGTGGCGGACGGGCCATGGCGACGACCAGTCGTTGCGCTTCACGCCACGGATTGCCGGCCTCGCGTCCCTTGATCATGCGGTCGATGCGGGCGGCCCGCACCAGGCATTCGCGCCAATGGCGGGTCGGTGCCCGGCGCAGGGCGCTCGCGAAAAGCTGTTGGCGCGTCGGCCACAGGTGTTCGGCGCGGGCCTGGGCCGCGAAATCGGGCGCCGACGCCAGGCGTGCCGCGAGTTCCAGTTGCGCGACCAGCCAGCCCATCAGGGCCGGCAGATCGTCGCCCTCGGCTTCCAGTCCTTCCATGATGTGGATGGCACGCGTTGCGTCCGCGCCAAAGGCGGCATCGGTCAGCTTGAATACGTCGTAGCGCGAACTGTCCACCACCAGCGCCTTGAGGTCGGCGGCGTCAAGGCGGCCCCCCTTGTGCACGATGGCCAGCTTGTCGATCTCCTGGGCCGCGGCCAGCAGGTTGCCCTCGACGCGCCCGGCCAGCACCGCCACGGCCTCCGGCGTGGCATCGACACCCCGTGAAGCGAGACGGGCGGCAAGCCATGCCGGCCACTCGCGCAACGTGGGTGCCGGCAAGGTCACCATCGCGCCGACATCCTCCACGGCACGCGACCAGGCGCCTTC
>CAYOEF010000005.1:33820-35368 GCA_964402805.1 uncultured Rhodanobacteraceae bacterium
CGTGCTTCCTTGACCATTCGTTGCAAGTGATCATCAGCAAGGTGTCGGGCGGTGGATCCTTGCACCATCCGCTGATCGCGGCACTGCCCTCACGCCCGGGGCGCCCCGTGGGCAGGCGAACGTCGATGACGCGGCGACGGGCGAACAAGGACATGCCTGCTCCCGCCCGTGCAAGCTGGTCCCAGTCGAACCGCGGCTGCACGTCGAGGACCTCGCGTTCGTCGTAGCCAAGCTCCCTGGCCCTGGCGCGCAGCGCGTCCGACGCTTCGAGCACCAGCAGTTCGGCACCGGCCAGCAGGTAAACCGGTGCGAGCGCGTCTCCGGCGAGGTGTTTCGACCATTGGGTCGATGTGATGCGCATCGGGCTCAGCCCCCCGTCGATGCGGGCGCCGCCGGATGTTTCCCCGCCGCCTGCAGGCGGAACATGACCGCCTGCACCATGTCCCGCACGAGTGATTTGCGCAGCGCCTCGATTTGTGTCGCCCGGCCGACGGCCTGGCTCGGGTCGTACGTGAATTCGCGGCTCATGTCGATGTGCTGTGGCGGCACGATGACCTTGTCGTCGTGATCGACCACGTCGAATACGACGTGGAAGCCGACCGCGTATTCACTGATGCGGCCCTGCCCGGTGATCGTCAACGCGTTGCTGGAGAAACTGGCGCGCGAGACCCGCAATTCGGCGATGCCGGGGCCGGGCCGCGGCTCCACGTTGGTCCCGGACGCCGCCAGCGTGCGGGCCAGTTCGCGGTGAAACTCGCTGCTGCCGGAAACGCTGAGGTAGACATTCTGCATGCCGGCCGGCAGGCTCGCGCTGCCACGCAAATGGAAGCCGCACGCCGTGAGCGCGGACACCGCGGCGGCCAGGACGAACAGGCGCAGGATCACTCGCATCAGCACGTCATACCACGATATTGACTATCTTGCCGGGCACGACGACCACCTTGCGCACGTCACGACCGTCGACGAACGGCTGCACCGCCGGGAGCGCCCGGGCAAGGCGCTCGGCATCGGCGCGGTCGGCCGCGGCCGGCACCTCGATGGTGCCGCGCAGCTTGCCGTTGACCTGTACCGCCAGGGTGACGACGTCACGCGCCAGCGCGCTCTCGTCCACGGCCGGCCAGGGCACGTCCTCGAGCAGGGTTTCGGCGTGGCCCAGAGCCTGCCACAGCGCGTGGCAAATGTGCGGCGTCACGGGATTGAGCATCAATACCATCGTTTCAAGGGCCTCGTGGCGCACGGCGCGCCCCGCCTCGCTCGTGTCGTCGAACTTCGACACCTCGTTCAGCAGTTCCATCATTGCGGCGATGGCGGTGTTGAAATTGTGCCGGCGCCCGTAGTCGTCGCTGACCTTCGCGATGGTCGCGTGGATCTGCCGCCGCAAGGTCCGTTGCGGCTCGGTGAGCGTCGCCGGGTTCGCAGCGCGCGGCACCGCCCCGGTCGCGTGCGTGGCCACGGCACGCCAGAAGCGGCGCAGGAAACGCGACATGCCCTCCACGCCGGCCTCGCTCCATTCCAGCGACTGGTCCGGCGGCGCGGCGAACATCGAGA
>CAYOEF010000006.1:0-29418 GCA_964402805.1 uncultured Rhodanobacteraceae bacterium
ATTTTGCCGCAATCCCCCGGACATCATGGATTGCGATGCAATCCATGGGGTCTACCCGCCTGGTGCCGAATCATTTGTAGGGGCACGGCGTGCCGTGCCCCCGCCCACATCACGGCGCCGGCGCGATTCTACGCAGACAAGGCACGATGCCCGATGTCGTGGCGGTAAAACGCGCCTTCAAACCCGATGGCGGATGCGACCTCGTAGGCGCGACCACGGGCGCCGGCAAGATTGTCGCCCAGCGCGCAGGCGCACACCACGCGGCCGCCGGCGGTGACCACGCGGCCGCTGGCGTCCACGGCCGTGCCGGCATGGAATACCTTGGCGCCGGGGGCCGCCACGGCGTCCAGCCCGTGGATCGGGCAGCCTTTGGCATAGGTGCCGGGATAACCGCCCGAGGCCAGCACGATGCCCAGTGCCGCGCGTGGGTCCCAACGGGTCCGCGCTTGCCCGAGGCGGCCGTCCAGCGCGGCGGTGAGCAGGTCCACCAGGTCAGACTGCAGGCGCAGCAGGATCGGCTGCGCTTCCGGATCACCGAAGCGCACGTTGAACTCCACTACCCGGGGCGCGCCGTGGCGGTCGATCATGAGTCCGGCGTAGAGAAACCCGATGAACGGCATGCCCTCGGCAGCCATGCCACGCAAGGTCGGGCGGATGATTTCGTCGAGGACACGTTGCTCCACGGCGGGGCTGACGACAGGCGCCGGGGAGTAGGCGCCCATGCCGCCGGTATTGGGGCCGCGGTCGCCATCATCGCGACGCTTGTGGTCCTGACTTGACGCCATGGGCAGCGCCACGGTGCCATCACTCATGACGATGTAGCTGGCTTCCTCGCCATCCAGGAATTCCTCGATGACGACGCGCGCGGATGCGTCGCCGAATGCACGCGCGCCCAGCATGTCATGCAATGCGCGCTCCGCCTCGTCCAGGGTCATGGCCACGACCACGCCCTTGCCGGCGGCCAGGCCGTCGGCCTTGATGACGACCGGGGCACCGTGCTCGCGCACATGCGCCAGCGCCGGTTCGAGATGCTGGAACACCGCATGCCGCGCGGTGGGGATGCCGTGCCTGGCCATGAATTCCTTGGCGAATGTCTTGGAACCCTCCAGCTGCGCGGCCGCCGCCGACGGGCCGAAGCAACGCAGGCCGGCCACCGTGAAGCGATCGACGATGCCGGCCACCAGCGGCGCCTCGGGGCCGATGACCGCCAGGTCCACGGCCTCGCGCCGGGCAAGGTCCAGCAGGCCGTCGACATCGGTCGCCGCCACCGCCACGTTGCGCACACCGGGCTCGCGCGCGGTACCGGCGTTGCCGGGCGCCACCAGCACGTCGTCGACGCGCGGCGATTGCGCAAGCTTCCAGGCCAGCGCGTGTTCGCGCCCACCACCACCCACCACCAGGATTTTCATCCGCACCTCGCCGTTTTGCCGGGGCGCCCATGATGCCGTAAACCGCGGCGACGCAAAACTCACGCGGCACGAAGCCGCCGGATCCAAAGGGGGCTGGCCCGTACCGTGTTGCGTGGATTATTGCCGCTTGGGCGCCCGCCCGGTCAGGCCAGGGTATCGGCGTTCGGCATCCAGCGCGCACGCAGCCATCGGGCCATGCTGTCCAGCGCGAACCCGAGCGCGCCGATCACGATGATGACCGCCATCAGCTGGGAGTACGCGAGGCGATCACGCGTATCAAGGATGAAGTACCCCAGGCCGGAGGTCACGCCCAGCATTTCGCAGGGGATCAGGAGGATCCAGATCATGCCGATCGCCACGCGCGTGCCGGTCAGCACGTGCCCCAGGATGCCGGGAACGATGACGTGGCGCAGCGTCTCCATGCGATTCGCGCCCAGGCTGCGCGTGAGCAGAAGCCAGTGCGGGTCGAGCTGGCGCACGCCGGCCGCGGTGCTCATCACGATCGGCCACACGGCGGTGATCGTGAGCAGGAAGTAGATGGGTGCGTTGCCGATGCCGAAGGCCATGACGGCGATCGGCATCCACGACAAGGGCGAGATCATGCGCAGGAACTGGAAGGCACCTCCGGTCAACGCATCGAAACGCCCCGACACGCCAACCGCGATGCCGATCGGCACGCCCAGGGCCAGCGCCGCCACCAGGCTCACCATGACACGCTGCAGGCTGACCAGGGTATCGTCGGTCAACTGGCCACTGGCGATGAGCTCGACCAGGCTGCGGAACGTCGGCTCCGGCGCCATGGATGCCGCCAGCGGCGTGACGTCGGCGAGCGTGCGCGCGATGACCGCCCACACGCCAAGCAGCACCAGCAGGCCGACCGCACCCAGCATCACGCGCGTCGAGGCGCGCCGGCGCTTGCTGTGCGGGCGCGGACGCCGCGTGCGAACGTGCGTGGGGTCCTGCGCAACCGCGTTCACGGCGCGATGATCTCCTCGCGGGTATACCCGTCCGGCAAGCCGAATTTGCCCATCCCGCCGACCTTGCCGATGGCCGTGCGCACGAAGCGCTCGTCGACCAGGTCGCGCGCCACGAAGGCGGGGTCGAGATCGGCGAGGAATTTGCTGTGGCCTTCCACCAGGGTGCCCTTGAGCAGCTCGACCAGCTTTTCCGTGTAGCTCGGATACGGATACGGCTGGAAGTCGATGCGATGCTGGTGCCATCCGGGGTGCCGGATCGCGCCATCGTCCTCATAGAAGGTGTAGTCGCTCTGCGGCGGTGCCAGCACCTTGGCCAGCGTGCCGTAATCGTGCGGCGTGTAGTGACCGGCGCCGGCGCGTGACAGGATGTGCGAAACCTCGTCGCGATGCGTGCGGCTCCACGCTTCGGCCTGGACGATGCCGTCCACGACCTTCTGCACCCACGCCGGCCGCCGCGTGATGTCCGGCTCGTGCATCTGCACGACGCAGCAGGCGTGGTTCTTCCACACGTCCCCGGTGAAACGCAGGACCTTGCCGTACTTCTTGATTTCGGCCAGAGCCACGAACGGCTCGGCGACGATGTAGCCCGAAATGCGCCCGGTGGCGAGCCCCGGCAGCATGTCCGAGGGCGCCATGACCACCAGCTTGACCTGGTCCTTGGTGGGCGTGCCTTCGCCGATCGGCGTCAGCCCGTGCTTTTTCATCATCACCTGCAGGATCACGTTGTGGACCGAATACCAGAACGGGATCGCAAACGTGGTGCCACCCAGATCACGGAGCTCCTTGATCGACTTGTGCAACGCGACCGCCAGGGCGGAGCCGTCCACGTGGTTCCAGGCCACCACCTTGGACGGCGACTTGCTGCCGTAGCGGGCATAGACGGTCATCGGCGAAAGCATGTGCACCACGTTGACCTGCCCGCTCAGGAACGCCTCGACGATCTGCGCCCAGCCGCGGAACATGCGCGGACGGTCGACCTTCAGGCCCGCGTTCTGCCAGAACTTGTTGTGGTGTGCAATGAGCAGCGGCGTCGCATCGGTGATGGGCAGGTAGCCCACGCGCACCGGGGCGTCGGGTTCGGCGGCGAACACGCGCTCACCGGCCTGCACCAGGGGCAACGCCGTGGCGGCGGTAAACAGCGCCGACAACTTCAGGAATTGGCGTCGCGAGGTGCCTTCGGCATCGAGCGGCTCGCGGCGGGTGTCGGTGTCGTTCATGCAACTTCTCGTTCAGGGAGGATGGGTGCCGGCTGTGGCAGGCTGCCTGCCGCGGTGACGCTGGCATCCGCCAGCGCGGCCACGATGGTCGCGCGCAGGGCGGCGGTGTCGCTGTGGCGGGCCAGCCGCCAGTCGCCCACGGCGCGCGCGGGGCTGCCGCACAGCAGCAACACCCGGTCGGCGACGCGCAGGGCTTCGTCGATGTCATGCGTGACCATGACCGCCGCCGCGCCGTGCGTGTTGACCAGGTTGCGCAGCAACGCCTGCATGCTGGTGCGGGTGGCGGCGTCCAGCGCCGCGAAAGGTTCGTCCAGCAGCAGGATGTCCGGCTGCCGCGCCATGCAGCGCGCCAGCGACACGCGCTGGGCCATGCCGCCGGAAAGTTGCGCCGGGTACAGGTCCGCCGCCGTCGAAAGACCCACTTCGGCCAGCGCCGCATCGGCCCGCGCGCGACGCCGCACGGCACGCTCGCGCGTGCGCCGGCTGGCAAAATCAAGGCCCAGCATGACGTTGCCGCGGACGCTGCGCCAAGGCAGCAGGCAGGCATCCTGGAACACCACGCCCACGGCCGGATTCGGAGCGTCGGCGGGCTTGTCGAAAACCGTTACCCGGCCCGCATCGGCCTGTTGCAAGGCGGCCAACACGCGCACCAGCGTGGATTTGCCGACGCCGCTCGGTCCCAGCACGGCAACGATCTCGCGCGCATGCAGGGTGAATGAAAAATCACGCAGCACGTCATGCGCCGCGTTGCGCCCATGGCGATAACCCAAGGTGATGCCGTGGGCGGTCAGTACCGGTTGTGCGAACTGGTTCATGCCTGCTCATCCCGTGGCGATGGTCGCGTCGACGAAAAATTCCTCCTTGCCCACGCCGCAGTCGGGGCACACCCAACCCTCCGGCAGCGCGGCAAACGGCGTACCCGGCGCGATGCCCTCGTCGGGCAGGCCGGCGGCCTCGTCGTACTCGAAACCGCATACTTCACATGTCCACACGGCCATTACGCCGCCTCCCTCGCGCCCTGCTCGAGGTCCCGGATTTCCTTGCGCAGGTGCTTGAGGGCCGGCGTGACGATGGCCACGAACACGGCCTCGCGCACGTGCCGCTGTGCCGAATGGCGCAGCAGGTAGCCACGCGCGCCGACATGCAGCATGGCCGACTGCGACGCGCGCAATGCCCATTCCGATACGCTGGCGCGAAGCCTCAACACAGGCAACACCGGTGGTGGCGTGTCGCGGGCCTGGATGGCCAGCGCCACAGCCTGCGCGCGCAGCGCCTCCAACGCCGCCGAGACCTCGTCCGCGCCATCGGCCAGCAGGGCATTGACCTGCGAATTCACGACCGTGCCGCGTTGCAGGTTGTCCAGGCAGGCGCCGATCACGCCCAGCCCGAAACCCGCCTGCGTCAACACCAGGCCGGGCTTGATCGCGCGTATGAACGCGGCGAACTGTGGCGGCCGGGCCACTACCTGCACCGCCGGCACGGCCGTACGCGTGAGGCGCACGTTCCACGTCCGCGTGCCTTCCATGCCGGCGAAATCGGGGCATTCATGCAGTGACACGCCATCAGCCTGGGTCTCGATGGCAAGCATGACGTAGTCACCATCCCCGGTGGCCGCGGCGGTCAGCAGCAGGTGTCCGCGTTCGAGATTGGAAACCCACGGCAACACGCCGTCGACCACGTAACCGTCGCCGTCGGTGCGCGCATGCAGGCGGATCTTCTCGATGCCGGCCAGATGCTTGAGTGCGTTGGACATGCCCGAACCGGCCAGCAGTTCACCGGCCAGTACCCGCGGCAGGTAGCGCTCGCGTACCTCGGGCTGCGGCGCATGTGCGAGATACCATGCACACGCCGACTGGCACCAACTCAGGAAAGCGGTGGAGCCGCAATGCCGTCCCACTTCGCTGATGACCTCGAGCTGGCGCAGCGGATCGACCCCGGTCGCAGGTGACACGGCGCCAAACCCGCCACGCGCGCCGAGTCCCGTCAGGAATTCGCGCGGATACAGGCCCTGGCGATCGATCGCCGCCGCCAGCGGCGCCAGTTCGGCTGCCGCGTACGCCGCGATTCCCGCAAGGGTGTCGTCCGTAGCGGCGTCAGGCTGCGGCGTGGACACGGTCTTGCTGCAGCGCGAACGGCTGCAATTCCGGGTTGATGGGTGTGCGCGCCAGGTTGTTGGCGTAGTTGCACAGGGTCGACAGGCTTACGCCAAGGACCACGTCGAGCGCATTTTCCTGCGTATAACCGGCGTCGAAAAGCGCCTGCAACTCGGCGTCGTCAACCTGCCCGCGCTTGGCGATGACGCTGCGCGTGAACGTCGCCAGTGCATTCAGCCTGGGATCGGCCAGTGCCGAGCCCGAACGCAGGCCGTCAAGGTCGGCATCGGCCATTTTGGCTTTCTTGCTGGCGATCTTGGTGTGCCCGGCGGTGCAAAAGCCACAACCGTTGCTGACCGCGGCGGCGATCTGCACCACCTCGCGCTCCTGCGCGTTCAGGCTGTTGCGCCCGTTGATCGCGCTGACCGTCTGGTAGGTCTCGATCGCCGTAGCCGAATTGCCAAGCACCCCCAGCAGGTTGGGTACGAACCCGCTGGCACGCTGGGCCGCTTCCAGCCGTTGCGCCACCTCCGGCGCGGCGCTGTCGATCGTCTGTATTTTGATCCGGCTCATGTCCGTCACCTCTTGGCGCGTCCCAAATGGACGCCTGGGCGGCCATTTAAACGCGCCCGCACGAACTGGCGGAAGGTACGATCGCTTGTTAGATCATGCGCCGTATGCATAAGGGACCGCTGCGCGAACCGCATGCACCCCCGTGTCTGCTCGGCACGGCGGCCGTCGCGCAACCGACGCCCCGGGCCGGATCAGGCGGCGCGGCGGTGGCGTCGCCGATACAGGAAATCGAGGGCGTCGGCGTCGTCGGCGATCTGCACGCGCTGGCGTGGCTCGATGCTGTCGACACCGTGCCGCAGGGCACGCTCCAGCAACTGCGGTGGACAGCGGCCGTTGCGACGGGCGAAGACCCGGGCAACGGCCAGCACGCGCGGGCGACGCAGGATGAACGCCAGGGTGCCGTCGCTATCGGCGGCATCCTCCGGGCAGGCCTGTTGCGCCATGGCAACGACCGGCGGCACGTCACGCGCATCGGGCGTGAGCAACAGCGAATGGCGCGCAAACCAGTCCCCGGGATGCCCGCGACTGGTCAGGACGGCGACGGCCGGCGCCAGGACCAATGGCAAGGCGACGGGCAGTGACCAGTAGAAATACAGTGGCCGCAGGTGCCATGCCAGGATCAGCCAGGCGACGCCAATCACCAGGCCGGCGCCATGCATGAGCAGGGCGCGCCCCCAGCCGATGTCGCCACTGCGATGCTGCCCCGCCCAGGCAAGGCGCACGCCCAGCAGGGCCTCGATCACGAACCGGCTGTGCGCAAGCATGCGTACCGGCGCCAGCAATACCGAAGCGAGCGTTTCCATCAGCGTGCCGACGACCACGCGCCACGCGCCGCCAAAGCGCCGTCGCAACGGGGCACGCGACAACGCATCGACCAGCGCAAGGCACTTGGGGACGAACAGCACCACCGCCGTGCTGGCGGCCAGGCGGATCGCCCACTCCGGGTGCCATTCGGGCCACAGCGGAAACAGGCGGTGGCCCCCCGGGAAATAATTGATCGGGAACCACGTGAATTGCGCGACCTCCATGCCGGCAAGGATCAGGAACGCCAGCCACAGCGGTGCCGCCACGTAGGCGGTGATGCCGTTGAGGAAGATGAAGCGCTGTACCCAACCAAGGCCACGTTCGCCGAGCATGATCGGCAGGTGCTGCAGGTTGCCGCGCGCCCAGCGGCGATCGCGCTCGAGCTCGTCCACCAGGCTTGGCGGCGATTGTTCGTAACTGCCGGCAAGGTCGGTTTCCAGCCATACCTCGTAACCACCGCGGCGCATGTAGGTGGCTTCCACGAAGTCGTGGCTGAGGATCGGCCCGCGAAACAGGCCGATGCCGCGCAGGCTCGGCAACGCGCAATGCTGCATGAAGGCGCGGGTGCGGATGATAGCGTTGTGCCCCCAGTACGCGCCATCGCCCATCTGCAGCGCGGCCAGTCCGGTACTGAACAGCGGACCATACAGTTGGTTGGCGAACTGCTGCAGCCGTGCGAACAGGGACCCGGCGGCGACGATGCGTGGTGGCGCCTGCACGATGCCTGCGCGCGGGTGCGCGTCCATGACCGCGGCCATGCGCAGCAGGGTGGCCCCGTCCATGATGCTGTCGGCGTCCAGCACCACGAAATAATCGTAATTGCTGCCCCAGCGGCGCAGGAAATCAGCCACGTTGCCACTCTTGTGGCGCAGGTTCACGCGGCGGCGGCGGTAGAAAAGGCGTCCGCGCGCGCCCAGTTCGTCCACCCAGCGATCCCACGCCGCCTGTTCGGCCAGCCACACGTCCGGGTCGCGGCTGTCGGACAGTACATAAAAATCAAATGCATCCAGCGCGCCCTGTTCCTCGATGGATCGATACGTGGCCGCGAGGCCGGCAAAGCAGGCGTCCACGCTTTCATGGTAGATCGGCATGACCAGCGCCGTGCGGCCACGCGGACGCGCATCCGGCGGCACGTCGCGGCACAGGCGCCTGGGATCGCCACCGATGAGGCGATAGAACCAGCCGTACACCGCCAGCCAGGCACCCGTGCTCACCCACGCGAAGTTGAGCGCGAAGGTGACGACCAGTGCCATCTCGACGACCGTGCTGGCGTGGTACGGCAAGACGTAGCGCATGTAATAGGTGGCGACGACGGTTTGCACGCCGACGGCGACGAGGAACAGCAGCCGGCGCCGGCGGGCCGCCCAGCGCCAGCTCGCGCGCCCGCGACGCCGGCGGCGGTAGCGGCGATAGGGCAGGCTGCGCCGACACAACGGCGGCGCCGCCATGATCCGGTTTTGCGTGTCAGTGGCCATTGTCGAAACGGTTCCGGACCGGCAGGGCGTACGTCCACGTTTCCGAAAGTGCGCCGCTGCCGGCGGTCAGGAAGGCCCGCAGCGCCAGCGGCTTGCCAGACGCGGGCGTGGCCAGTATGGACAGGCGCCAGCGCTTTTCGGGCGCGATCCAGTGCACCGTGCGCTCGACCACCTTGGTGCCGTCCAGTCCCGTCACCATGCCCGTGACCGGGTCGTTCGGATTGACCCGCGCAAGCGGTCCGCCGGCAAAATCGACGACGATGTGGTAACCCTTGGCCGTGGTCTTTCCCTGGGGTGTGCGCGCAAGGCCGACGTAGGTCGCCACCGCGTGCGCCATTGGATTGTCGACGATATCCGGCGGCCCGAAGGTCAGCGTGTAATGCAGATCCCAGGCTTCGCCGGCAGTGACAGCCGGGCCGGGACTCCAGAATGCGACGATGTTGTCGTTGGTTTCCGAATCGGTGGGGATTTCCACCAGCACCACGCGCCCTTTGCCCCAGTCGCCATGCGGTTCCACCCACGCACTCGGGCGATCCTCGTAGTGCATGGTGGTGTCCTGGTAATCGGCAAAGCGCGTATCACGCTGCAGAAGTCCGAAACCCTGCGGCGAGTTCGCGTCGAGGTAGTTCATCTGCAGCGTCGGCGGATTGATGAGCGGACGCCACAACCACTCGCCGGTATGCGAATGGATCAGCAGGCCATCCGAATCGTGCACCGCCGGCCACAACTGGCCACCCGGGCGCGGTGTGTTGCTGCCGTAGAAGAACATGCTCGTGAGCGGCGCCAGGCCGAGCAGCTTGATGTCCTTGCGCATGAAAAGATGGGCATGCACCTCGACGCGCGTGGACGTGCCGGGGTGGACGTCGAACTGGTAGGCCCCGGTGATGCTCGCGCCATCCAGCAAGGCATAAATGCGGACGGTCGTCGCATCCGGCGTCGGCCGCACCAGCCAGAATTCGGTGAAGCGCGGGAATTCCTCGCCGCTGGCCAGGCCGGTATCCACGGCAATGCCGCGTCCGGAAAGACCGAAGGTTTCGCCTTGCGCGACGCCGCGGAAGTAGCTCGCGCCGGCAAACGACAGGAATTCATTGCGGTGGTCGCCGCGGTCCAGGGGAAACGTAAGCCGGAAGCCGGCATAGCCAAGGTCGTTTGGCACCTTGCCCTTGACCGCGTCGGGCCACGTGAACCACTCGCGGTGGAACGGTATCCGGTGTACGGCACCCGCATCGACCACGTTGATCACGACCGGGTAGCGAAAATGCTTGGCCGGTGCCGTCAGGACGAGTTGGACCAGCGAATCGCCCGCGCTCCAGAGGGTGTCTTCCGGCTTGAACCGGATCTGCTGCACCGACTCGACATCCAGCTTGGTGAACAACGCCGGTACGGACACCGGCTGCTGGTACGGCTTTGCGGCCAGCGCCCGGGCCTTCTGCACCACGTCGGCAAAGCCGAAGGCGGCATGCGCCGCAGGTGCGACCATCAATGCCATGCCCAGCAACAACATGGAAGCCGAAATCCGTGACACCGTGTTGACCATGCGCTCGTTTCTCCTGCGCGTGTGAGCTTCCCGGAACGCGTAATCGCGACCGAATTCCCCCATGTTAGGCGACACTTGCTGACTGCACGCTTTGCGGGGCGCCAGCAATGCGCGGCGCCACCACGCAAACGGCGTGTTCGAGGTGACCATCCGACCGATGACCCGCTCAGTCGGATGCCGTGGCCTCCCCGATGCGTTCGGCGACGCCGGCGTGGAACCACGGGCCTTCCCGGTGCACGCGGATGGGCATGCCGTAGGCTCCGCTCAACGCGCTGTCGGTCAGCACCGCATCCTTGGTGCCCTGGGCGAAGGTGCGGCCGTGTCTGAGCAGAAGCACCTGGCTTACTTCCGGCAGGATTTCCTCGATGTGGTGCGTCACCAGCAGCAAGGTGGTGCCGCCGCGGGCGAGTTCACGCAGGTGTTCCAGGAACCGGCGCCGGCTGGCCATGTCGAGCCCCGCGCAGGGCTCGTCCAGCAACAGGGCGCGCGGCTTGTTGACCAGTGCGCGCGCGATCAGCACGCGCCGCGCTTCACCGGTCGACAGGCTGGTCATGGCGCGCCCCGCGAGATGCCCGGCGCCGACCTGCGCAAGCGCGGCACGGGCGCGCTCGCGCATGGCATCGGTGATGACGTCGTCAAGTCCGTACCCATGCGCCGCAAAGAAGACCGAGACCACGGCCTCGAAAACGCCCAGGCGCAGCTCGCTGGTGTATTCGCGCTGCAATGCCGGTGAAACGATGCCGAGCAGGCTGCGCAACTCGGCCACGTTCCAGCGTGCGCGGCCGAACACGCTCACCGGCACGCGCCCGTCCGGCCGCGCCAGCGGATAGATGCGACGCGCCACCAGCTTGACCAGCGTGGACTTGCCGGCACCATTGGGGCCGACGATCGCCGTGTGCTGGCCGGGCATGACGCGCAAGCGCAGGCTGTCGAGAATCATCTTGCCGTCGCGGCGCACGCTGGCCTCGTCGATGTCCAGCAAGGGAGTCGCGTCAGGAATCGGGGCGGGGTTCGCGTTCATAGGCGGCCGATCCTAGCACGAACGATGCGCGATGCCGCCTGCCGCCCGGTCGCCTTGACCGGGGTCAAGGCCCGCGCCATGGCTTTCCGGACAATTCCCGCAGACACGACCATACCCCCAAACCCCGGAGAGGCCCCATGGCCCCGACCCCGCCGCTTGCGACATCCGCGAACGATGTATCCATCGATCCGGTATCACCATGGTGGATGCGCACCATCGGCATCGTGATGGTGGCCGGCTTCGCGGTGCTGCTGGCCATCACCGTGCTGGCGTACCGCAATGCGCCACCCATTCCGCAAAAGGTCGTCGCACACGACGGCAGCGTGCTGTTCACCGGCGCCGACATCCGTGCCGGCCAGGGCGTATTCCTCAAGTATGGCCTGATGGACAACGGCAGCATCTGGGGACATGGTGCCTACCTGGGGCCGGACTATGCGGCGCTGGCGTTGCACCAGATGGGCCTGGATACCGCCACGGCGCTGGCCGAACGCCACCATGGCAAAGCTTTTGCCGAACTCGACGCCGGCCAGCAGGCCGGCATTCGCGCACAGGTCGCCACCACGCTGAAGACGAACCGTTACGACGCGGCAACCGGCACGCTGACGCTGACCGGCGCCGAAAGCGACGCCTGGAGGCAACAGCTCGCGTACTGGGCCGGTTACTTCAAGGATTCCACCAAAAATGGCGGCCTGACCCCGGACCTGATCACCGATCCGTCCGAAATCCGCAGCTTCACCGCCTTCGTCAACTGGGCGGCATGGGCCTCGGTTGCCGACCGTCCCGGCACGGACTATTCCTACACCAACAACTTCCCGTATGACCCCCTGGTCGGCAACACGCCGCCGAGCGGCGCCTTCCTGTGGAGCGCGTTGAGCCTGGTGGTTCTGCTGGCCGGCATTGCCACGATGCTGCTGCTGTTCGGCAAGTTCGACTACCTGGGCTGGATCACGCGCGGGCATGCAGTGCACCCGCAGATCCACCCCGGCGTGACCAGCGCGAGCCAGCGCGCGCTGGTGAAGTTTTTCGTGGTGGTCGCGCTCCTGTTCCTGTTCCAGACCCTGGTCGGCGGCGCGGTGGCCCACTTCCGGGCCGATCCGGGCAGCTTCTACGGTTTCCAGCTCGAGGACGTGTTCCCGAGCAACCTGTTGCGCAGCTGGCACCTGCAAAGCGCGATCTTCTGGATCGCCACCGCCTACGTCGCCGCCGCATTGTTCCTCGGCCGATCCCTGCGCAAAGACGAGCCGCGCGGCTTCGGCACCTGGGTGAACGTGCTGTTCGTGGCTTTCGGCGTGGTGATCGTGGCCAGCATGCTGGGGGTCTGGGCCGGCATGGCGCAATGGCTTGGCCACTGGTGGTTCTGGATCGGCGACCAGGGCTGGGAATACCTGGAACTGGGCCGCTTGTGGCAATACCTGCTGGTCGCCGGCCTGCTCGCCTGGTTCGTCGTGCTGTTTCGCGTGGCGCGGCCGCGCGACAACGCCAATCCCGAGGTGCGACCGGTCACGCGGATGTTCCTGTGGGCCGCGCTGGCCATTCCCGTCTTTTACATCCCGGCACTGTTCTACGGAGCGCACACCAATTTCACCGTTGTGGACACGTGGCGGTTCTGGATCATCCACCTGTGGGTGGAGGGTTTCTTCGAGTTCTTCGCCACGACGGTGGTCGCGCTGACCTTCATGCAACTTGGCTTGACGCACCGCAACACTGCGCTGCGCGTGATCTACCTGGACGCCATCCTGTATTTCCTGGGTGGCCTGGTCGGGACCGGCCACCACTGGTATTTCAGCGGCCAGTCGCAGTTCAACATGGCTGCCTCGGCACTGGTTTCGGTGCTGGAAGTGGTGCCGCTGACGCTGTTGACGCTGGACGCCTGGGATTTCGTGCACACCACCCGCGGCAAGGTCGACGTCGACGGCACGCCACGCCGCGTGCCGCACAAGTGGACGTTCTATTTCCTGATGGCTGTCGGCTTCTGGAACTTCGTCGGCGCGGGCATGTTCGGTTTTCTGATCAACCTGCCCATCGTGAGCTACTTCGAGGTCGGCACCATCCTCACGCCGAACCACGGCCACGCCGCGTTGATGGGCGTGTTCGGCATGCTGGCGCTGGCCCTGATGGTGCTGGTGCTGCGCCAGACCGCCAGCGAGCGTGACTGGCCGGGCATCGAGAAATACATCAAGGTGGCGTTCTGGGGCACCAACGCCGGCCTGTTGATGATGGTCGTGATGAGCCTGTTCCCCGGCGGCGTGTTGCAGATGTGGGACGTGATGCAGCACGGCTACTGGCACGCACGCGGCCTCGTGTTCACCGGCACCACCACCGCGCGCACCCTGGAATGGCTGCGCCTGCCGGGTGACCTGGTGTTCATCATCTTCGGTTCGGTCCCGGTCGCCATCGCGGCCATCAAGGCCTGGCTTGGCGTGCGCCGCGCGGTCGCCTGAGCGATATCGTGGCCGTACGGGGGGCCGTCACGCGCGGATGACGGCCCCGGTCAGTGCGTCGCGGATGGACGTGGGCTTGTCCAGCCCGCCGAGCGGCGCATCGACGATGGCCGCCAGCCCGCGCGGGAAACTCCGGGCAACCGCGGCCGCATCACGTGCCGCGGGGTTGCCGTGCACGTTGGCACTCGTCGACACGATCGCGCCGCCGAACGCGCGGCACAGGGCGGCCGCCGGCACATGCGCGGTCACCCGGAGCGCGATGCCCGCATGTGCGCCGGCAACCCATGCGGGAACGCCGGCCGCGCGCGGGAATATCCAGGTGTGTGGCCCCGGCCAGGTGGCGTGCACCTTTGCCAGTACGTCGGTCGGCACGGCACCGATGTCGATCCACGGTTCCACCTGCGCGAAGTCGGCGCCGATCAGCAGGACACCCTGCGCGGGCGGCCGCCCCTTGAGTGCGAACAGGTGTTCGAATGCCTCGAGGTTGCGCGGATCACATCCCAGGCCATAGACGCCCTCGGTGGGATAGGCGACCACCCCGCCTTCGCGCAGCGCGGCGGCGGCAGCGGCAATGGATTGAACGGGCGAGTCGGGCATGGCGGGCGTCGGAGCGGTCGGTGGGCAGGATCAGTCGGAAAGCAGGGCGCGCAACCGGGCGAGGTGGACCTGCGCGGACTCGCGGGCGACCTCGGCATCGGCCTCGGGGTCACGCCCCTGCCAGTGCAGGTCGGCCTGTGGCAGTTCCTCGAGGAAGCGGCTCGGCTGGTTGGCCATGATCTCACCAAAGCGGCGCGTGTGGCGCGGCCAGGTCAACGTGAGCATTTCGCGTGCGCGGGTGATGCCGACATACATCAGGCGCCGTTCCTCATCCAGGCGGCCCTCCTCGATGGCGCCCTCGTGCGGCAGGGTGCCCTCCACACAACCGACGATGAACACGAAGCGGAATTCCAGCCCCTTGGCGGCATGCAGCGTCATCAGGCGCACGGCGTTGCCAGCGTCCTCGCGGTCGACATGGCCCAGCAGCGCCAATTGGGCGGCCAGGTCGCCCCCCGTGCCGCCCTTGCCCATGGCCTGGAACCATCCGGCAAGTTCCTCGAGATTGGCCAGCCGGCGATCGCGCAAGGCCGGCTGCCTGGTTTCCGCGGCAACGTGCTCGGCGTAGCGGGTGCGCCGGATCACGTGCTCGACGAGTTGGGCCGCATCGCCGTGACCCGCCGCGTGGCGCAAACTGTCGATCAGCGCCACGAAACCAGCCAGTGCCGCTGCGGGGCGCGGCGCAAGCTGCTGCAATACCGTATCCGAGCGGGCCGCCTGCAACATCGGCAGATGGCGTGCCGCGGCCAGCTGGCCCAGCTTCTCCAGGGTGGTCGCGCCGATTTCCCGGCGCGGCACGTTGACGATACGCAGGAACGCGGCATCATCCCTGCCGTTGGTGGCAAGGCGCAGGTACGAGAGGATGTCCTTGACCTCGGCGCGGTCGAGGAAGCTCAAGGCGCCGCTCAGGTGATATGGCACACCCGCCATGCGCAGCGCCTTTTCCAGCGCGCGGGCCTGGTGGTTGCCACGGTACAGGATGGCGAACTCGTTCCAGCGCGCCTTGAATTTCTGCGCAAGGTGGCTGGCGATACCGGCCACCCGTTCGGCCTCCATGTCGCTGTTCTTGCATTCCAGCACGCGGATCGGCGGTCCCTCCGGGTGTTCACTCCAGAGGCGTTTGGCATGGGCATGCGGATTGCGCGCAATCAGGGCGTTGGCGGCGCGCAGGATACGCTTGCCGGAGCGGTAGTTCTGTTCCAGCTTGATCACGCGCAATTGCGGATAGTCGTGCGCCAACTGGTCCAGGTTTTCCGGGTTGGCGCCGCGCCAGGCGTAGATGGACTGGTCGTCATCGCCCACACAGGTGAAGGCCCCGCGCGGGCCGGCCAGGCATTTCAACAGACGGTACTGGGCGTCATTGGTGTCCTGATACTCGTCCACCAGGAGGTAGCACAGGCGCTCGCGCCACACGGCGCAGGCCCCGGCGTCGCCCTCGAGCACGCCCAGCGGCAGGCGGATCAGGTCGTCAAAATCGACGGCGTTGTAGGCCTTGAGGCGCTTCTCGTAAAGCGCGTGGATCGTCGCCGCCTCGATCTCGCGCGGACTGCGTGCGGCGGCCATGGATTCGGCAGGCGTCAGGCCGGCACAGCGGACGCGCGAAAGGAGCGACTTCAGCTGCCACAGTCCGGCCGGCTTGATGTCCTTCGGCGCCAGTTCCTTGATGATGGCGGCCACATCGTCGGCATCGAGCACGGAGAAATGGCGACCGAGGCCGGCGCGTTCGTGTTCGACGTGCAGGAACTTGAGGCCCAGGGCATGGAAGGTGCACACCGTCAATGCGCCTGCCGCCGTGGCTGGCAACAACCTGGCCACGCGCTCGCGCATCTCGCGCGCCGCCTTGTTGGTGAACGTGATGGCGGCGATCCGGTCCGCCGGCACGCCATGGCGGGTCACCAACCAGGCGATCTTCTGCGTGATGACTGAGGTTTTCCCCGAACCCGCGCCGGCAAGGACCAGCAGCGGGCCATCGGCATATTCCACGGCGAGGCGTTGTTGCGCGTTGAGCATCGCGCCATGGTAGCGGCCTCGTCACGCAACGGCAGCATTCGCTGCCGCCGCCCGCTTCACGACGACGCAAGATGCGACTGGCGCCAGGCCTCGGTGGCCTCGACCTGGTTGAAGGTGTTGAGGTGGAACCCGGCGACGTTGAGCGGATCGAGGTCCGGCAGGTGGCGCAGGCCCTCGACGATCGCATCGGGCCGGTAGGTCGATGCCCCCAGCAGGCTGCCGGCGATTTTCCGGTTGCTGAGCAAAAAGCGTGTGGACTGGCCAACGCCGATGCGTATCGCGATCCGCAGCAACCGCGCGCGGTTTATGACGCCGGGCACGCCGATGTACACGGGCAAGTCGATGCCCGCGGCACGCACGCCATACAGCCAGGACGCGATAGCCGGCATACTGAAGCAGATCTGGGTGGAAATGAAATCCGCATACCTGGCCTTGTCCCGCAGGGCCCGCGCCAGGACGTCGTCGGCAATGAACGGGTGGCCGTCCGGATAGCCCGGTATGCCGATGCTGCCGAAGTCCGGCGCAAGCTCGCGCATGTCGCGGACCACGCCGAGGCTGTCCGTGTACCCGGCGGCGCGATCCGTGTCGTCGCCGGAAACCACGAACGCGTCGTGGATACCGGCCTGCGCCAGCATCTGCAGGATGTCGGCCAGGTGCCGCCTGTCGCGGATGCAGCGCGCCGCGATGTGCGGGACCACGGTGACGTCCGGGCGCCGCCTTGCCACGTCCCGCGCCGCCTCGAGGGACTTTTCCAGCACCTGCGCCGGCGAGCGCGTGACGTGCACGTGCACGCCCGTCGGCAGGGCGGCGACCACGGCGTCCATGCCGTGCATCGGGATGATCTCGAAGATCGAGGTTTCCAGCCAGCGCCTGACGACCGGATCGGTCGCGGCGGGTCGCGGTTGCTTGATGGCCATGGTGAACTCCGGGTGACGCTCAGTAGGCGAAGTCGCGTCCCTTGTCCTTCGCGACCTCGCGCGCGCTGGGATTGACCGACTTGCGGAACGGCATTTCCACCACCTCGGCATCCACGGGTACGCCCGGTGTCGTCAGGAGGTTGTCCGGCAACCACACCACGAACCGCGTTCCAAGCGCCGTCGCATTGACCGGCACATAGCCCATCGCGATGTTCGTCCCCAGTTCCGGCGAGTACCACGGCGAGGTGACGTAACCGCACGGATCGGCGTCGGCGGATTTGGCGATCAGCCAGAAGTCCGGGGCATAGTCCTCGATCGGCTTGCCGCCAAGCTTCAAGCCGACGAGCTGGTGGTGGAACGGCGGATGGCCCTGCTCGATCTGCCCGCGCATCGCCTCCAGCGCCTTTTTGCCGATGTAGTCGGCGGTCTTGTTGCGCGGCACCATGTGCCCGAGGTTGCACTGGAACGGGAAGGTCTCATGGTCCGCATCCTGCCCGTAGGACAGGATGCCCGCGGCGATGCGGCGGTGGTGGGCGGGCGCGATCACCTTGAGGTTGTGCCTGGCGCCGGCGGCGACGATGGCGTTCCAGACCTTCTCCCCGGTAATCATGGAGTCGCGCGCGTAGACCTCGTAGCCCTTTTCGCCGGAAAACCCGGTCTGCGACACCACCACGTCGGCACCGTCCAGCTGGCCGGTCAACAGGCCGTAGTAGGGAATCTCGCGAACGCGCTCGCCGAACAGGTCCACCATGAGCGCCTCGGATTTCGGCCCCTGGATCTGCAACGGCGCCACGTCGATCTCGTTGATGGTCACGTCGAAGCGGCCGTCGACGTTGACGCCCTTGAACCAGTACGCAAGGTCCGAATCGCTGAGCGAGAACCAGAACTCGTCGTGCGACAGGCGCAGCAGGATGGGGTCGTTGAGGAGGTGGCCTTCGCTGTCGCACAGGATCACGTAGCGCGCATGCATGGGCGCCACGCGTGTCACGTCGCGGGTGCACACATAATTGCAGAACGCCTCGGCATCCGGTCCCTTGATCTGGATCTGGCGCTCCACGGCGACGTTCCAGAGGGTGACGTCGTTGACGATGGCGTCGTACTCGGCCATCGCCCCGCCTTGCTCCGGCCTTACGTAGCCGCGCGGGTGATACACCCGGTTGTACACTTCGGCACGCCAGCAACCGGCCGCCACCGACAGGTGCCAGTAGGCGGATTTGCGGATACGCGTGGAGATGAGCAGGCGTACGCCATCGCCCGGATCGCCCGTCTGGCGCAGGTTGTAGGGAATGCGCCGATCCGTCTGGTCGACCGACTGCTGGTAGTTGGGATAATTTGCGTCGGACATCGCGGTATGCTCCTGAATGACACTGGCGTCGTTTCGCGGCGGCAGCCCAGACAGGACATCACGCGATTGCTCCTGTCGGGCAAACGGTGTTGACGCACCGGATTTGTGCGCCTTCACGGACAGGTGTAGTCGATAGCCCCGGGCTTTACTTGTACGTAAACGACCTGCATTTAATGCAATGCGACACATGCGCTTGACAGCGTACGTCTTCGCATGCTGAGCGCCATGCAGGCCCGTTCATGTGCCGCCACGCCAGTCCCCTGTATGCTCTGGGCCGGTGCCGCCAACCGGACGATCCGTGGCCAAACTGTTTTTCTATTACTCGGCGATGAACGCCGGCAAGACCACCAGCCTGCTGCAAAGCGCACACAACTACCACGAGCGTGGCATGCGTACGCTGATCCTCGCGCCGGCGCTGGACGGGCCCGCGGGCGAAGGCATGGTGGCCTCGCGCATCGGCCTCGAGGCACGCGCACGGCTGTTTGCCGCCGGTGCGGACCTTGCCGCGCTGGTCACGGCGGACGTGGCCGGCCATGGACGGCTCGACTGCGTGCTGGTCGATGAAGCCCAGTTCCTCACGCGTGCCCAGGTCTGGCAGCTGACCGACGTGGTCGACCTGCTGCATGTCCCGGTGCTGGCCTACGGCCTGCGCACCGACTTCCGTGGCGAACCGTTCGAAGGCAGCCAGTACCTGCTCGCATGGGCGGACGAACTGGTGGAAATCAAGACCATCTGCCATTCCGGCCACAAGGCCACCATGGTGGTGCGCATCGACGGCCACGGGCGCGCCGTCACCCGTGGCCCGCAGGTTGAGATCGGCGGCAACGACCGTTATGTCTCGGTGAGCCGTGCCGAATACAAGAAGATCATCGCCGGGCACGGCCGCATCGAACCCATGCAGCCCGTGCTGTCGTGGGATGAAACCCGCTGACATGCCGCCCCCATCATCATGACGACACCACCCGCCAGCCCCGAAACCCACTGGCAGCGCCCTTACTGGCAGGCCGGCCATGGGGACGCCACGCTGCTGTTTTTCGTATTCGGGCAGTTCGACGACGCGGCCACGGCCGGCACCTTGCCCGATGGCATACGCGGCACGCGCTACGCCCATGCCGCGCTCAAGGCATGGGATGGCTATCCGCTGGCCGGCTCGCTGGGCCACCTGTTCGAGGACGAGGCACCCCAGCTGCTCGCGGCCGCGCGCAAGGCCCCCGAGGTGCTGCGCATCGCCGGCACGGTGGACGACCCGCCAAACCTTGACTATCTGCGCGACACCCTGGAATACGTCGACCGGTTGCTCGGACACGGCGGGGTGGCTGTGGTCGACCCGCAGGTGTCGGGCCTGTTCGACCGGCGCTCGTGGCAGCGCTTGCTGCACGCCGCGCCCGCTTCGGTTCGCCCGCATCTGCTGGTGCTGTGCGATCCCGACCCGACGCATCCGGAGCGCCAGTGGGTGCACACGCGCGGCATGCGCAAGTTCGGCCGTCCCGATGTCAGCGTGACCCGCGTTCCCGCCGGCGAAGCCAACCGGGCCGGGGCATTGTGCCAACAGCTGGCGGACATGCTCGCCCTGGGTGGCCATTTCATCGAGGCCCAGCCGTTGCCCGTCGACGGCGTCGGTACCTTCCACGCCCACCATCGCGGTGCGCCCGATGATCCGCACTTTTTCAACACCCGCGTCGAACTCGACTGGCCCGCCTAGCGGCAAAGTGTCGCCACGGACCACGCGCGGAGCGCACGCGCCGACGACGCGCGACCACTAGAATTCCCGTGCGGGGTGCAACCTCACAAAGGAGTGCATGATGCGTCCATTCCTCGCCGGCATGGCGGCCATCGCGTTGCTCGCCACCGCCACCGCGTTTCCCGTGCGCAACGCCCACGCCACGACCGTCAGCATCGTGGCCGGACGCAGCATGACCAGCGGCGCACGGTGGACCACGACCGCCTTCGGCAACATCGCTTTTGACCGCACGTTCACCTGGCAGGACTTGCAGTTCCAGCCGGTGGCCACGCTCGGCTGGATCAAGGGCCGCCACACCCGGGTCGACAACCTCAACCACAACGTCTACGTGGGCGGGGCCGGGCTGCGCCTGGTCAACTGGTGGGACGGTGCCTTTTTCAGCTTCCAGCTTGGCGCGGCCGGCGGCCGCACGAACGCGCTCAGCAGCGGCGTCGAGTTCATCAGCTCACTGGGCTGGGCCGGCCATCATCTGATCGTGATGCTGCGCCACATCTCCAACGGCGACCTGTTCGGCGGCGAAAACCTCGGCGAGACGATGCTTCTGGCCGGGGTACGCTTTTGACGGGACCGACGCGCGAGCGCCAGATGGCGTGCACCCATGAAAACCCGATGACGGTCCGCCTACGCCGCCGTTTCGACGTGCGCCCCGGCCGCGTCGGCACCGCCAGCGGAGGGTGCCGGCTCCGGTGTGGGCGCACGCGGTCCCTTGGCCACGAACGGTGGCTTGGCCAGCCACATCACGACCACCAGGGCAATGAAAATGAGGCCCAGGGCATGGAAGATCTCGTTGAACGAGATCTGAAAGCCCTGCATGGTGATCATGTGGTTGACCACGGCGAGCGACTGCGAGGGGTGCGCCGGCCCGAGTGTCTCCAGGAATTGCCGTGAGGTCGTGCTGTAGGGTGTGATGTGCTCGGCCAGCGTCGCGTGGTGTTCGGCGGCGCCGCGGTCCCACAGGAAGGTGACGATGGACGCGGCGAAGCTTCCCGCCACGGTGCGCAGGAACGTGGCCACGCCGGAGCCCGAGGCGATCTCGTGCGGTTCCAGGTCCGACAGCAGGATGGTCAGCACGGGCATGAAGAACAGGGCCACGCCGAGGCCCAGCAACAACTGCATGGCGGCAACGTGGATGAAGCTCACCTGCAGATTCATGCCCGAATACAACAGGCACGTCGCGCCGATGGCGACGAACGACGCCGAGGCGACCAGGCGCAGGTCCATGCGTCCGGCGTACTTGCCAACGAAAAAAGTCAGCATGAGCGGCAGGATGCCGATCGGCGCGGTCGCCATGCCGGCCCACACGGCGGTGTACTCCAGATTGCGCTGCATCCACAGCGGCAAAATCAACGAAATGGAGAAAAACGCCGCGTAGGCCAGCACGAAAGGCAGGGTGCCGGCGGCAAAGTTGCGATGCCGGAACAGCCTCAGGTCGACGATGGGGTCATCGTCCGTGAGTTCCCAGATCACGAACACGGCGATCGCGATGACGGAGATCACGCTTGCCACCACGATGAACGTGGAGTGGAACCAGTCCGCCTGCTGGCCCTTGTCCAGCACCACCTGCAACAAGCCCACGCCGACGATGAGCGTCGCCAGGCCGACGTAGTCCATGCGCGGGTGCTGGATCTTCTCGACCAGCGTCCTGAGTTGGCCGCGAATGGCCAGGCTGGCGAACACGCCGATCGGCACGTTGATGAAAAAGATCCAGCGCCACGAATAGCTGTCGGTGATCCAGCCGCCGAGGACCGGCCCGGCAATCGGCGCGACGACCGTCACCATGGAGATGATGGCCAGCGCGATGCCGCGCTTGTAGGGCGGGTACACCTTGATCATGAGGCTTTGGGTGACCGGATACATCGGCCCGCACACGGCCCCCTGGATGATGCGGAAAAACACCAGCATGCTCATGGTCTGCGCCATGCCGCAGGCAAACGACGCCGCCACGAACGCCAGCGTGCACCACACGAATACCTTGACCTCGCCGAACCGCCGCCCCAGGAAACCGGTCAGCGGCAGGGCGATCGCCTGGCTGACGGCGAACGAGGTGATCACCCACGTGGCCGTGTTGACGCTCACGCCCATGTTGCCGGCAATCGTCGGCAACGACACGTTGGCGATCGAGATGTCCAGCACCTGCATGAACGTCGCCAGGGACAGGGCCACGGACGTCAGCGCCAGGCTGGGCGGGCGGAAATAGGAACTGCTGTTCGTGCTCATGGTTGATCAGGATGGCGCGGGACGGGCAGGCGCCGTAAAACGCGTCGCACCCCCGCTCAATTGCTCGCCTGCTGCCCACCTCCGTGGGCCATGTTGGCTTCGACGATGCGCTGGATGATGCCGTTGGCCGCGGCCAGTTGCCGCGCGTAGACGTCCGTGGTGAATACCGGCTTGGTCGGTGCTTTTTGTGCCAGCATCTCGCCGCGCTGGTCGTGCAGGTTCACCTTGACCGTCATCGACATGCCGATCCGCAGCGGATGTTGCGCAAGGTCATCTTCGCGCAGCGATATGCGCACCGGGACGCGCTGGACGATCTTGATCCAGTTGCCGGTGGCATTTTGCGCCGGCAACAGCGAAAAGGCACTGCCGGTGCCCATGCCGATGGCCTGCACGGTGCCGTGGTAGGTGACGGACCCGCCATAAATGTCCGAGTCCATGACCACCGGCTGGCCGATGCGCACGTCGGTGAGCTGGGTCTCCTTGAAATTCGCTTCCACCCACACCTGGTGCAGGGGCACCACTGCCATCAAGGCCATGCCGGGCTCGACGTGCTCGCCCACCTGCACCGTCCGCTTGGCCACGTAGCCGCCGATGGGGGCAACCAGCGTGGTGTGCACGGAGTCGAGGTACGCCGCACGCAGCCGGGCTTCCGCCGCCTTGACCGTGGGATTGGTCTTCACGCTGGTACCGCTGACCAGGGCCTGGCTGTTGTGGTACTTCTGCTGTGCGGTGACCAGGGCACTCCTGGCCGCCGCCAGCGCATCGTGCGCATGCGCCAGCACCTCGGCGGAAATTGCACCCGAGCGCGCCAGTCCCTTGCGGCGCTCATAGTCCGATTTGGCCTTGTCCAGCGCGACCTGGCTGGCCGCCACCTCGGCCTTGGCCGCTTCGACGTCGTTGTAGCGGCCGCGTACCTCGCGCACGGCCTGCGCCAGACTGGCCTCGGCAGCCTGCAAGGCTACTTCCGCGTTGCTCGGATCGAGGCGCACCAGCATCTGGCCCGGCTTCACCAGGTCACCATTGCGCGCACCAATGCTGACCACGATGCCGGGGACCTGGGGCGTGATCTGCACCACGTTGCCATGCACGTAGGCATCATCCGTGCTTACGTACCAGCGCGCATACAGGAAATACCACAGCGCCCAGGCGCCGATCGCCACGATCACGACGATCAGCAGCAGGCGCAGGAACAGCTTGCGCTTGTGGTGGCGGCGCGAGGCCGCCGCATCGGGGGCGGCAGCCGGTTCGACCGCAGTGTTTTCATCACTCATCGGAAACTCTCATTGCCGATTCGATTGGGGAGTCGCATCCGTGTCGGCATGCGCAAAGGTCTTGGCGGCGTCCACGTGGAAGCCGCCGCCGAGGGACTGGATCAACTGGATCGCCAGATCGACCTGCCGTGCATGCAACGCCGCGGCGGTCTGCTCGGCCTGCAACAGTTGCTGGCGCACGCCAAGGGCCTCCAGGAAACTGCCCACGCCAGCCTTGTAACGCTGTTCGGACAGCTTCCAGGCATCACGCGCGGCATCCAGTGCCTGTTTCTGGGCTTTGATCTGCAAGGCCAGCGAATGCAAGCCGTGCAGGTTGTCGGCAACCTGGTTGATGGCGGCGATCAGTGTCTTGTTGTACGTGGATACGGCAAGGTCGTACTGGGCGTCGCGGGTGGCCAGGTTCGCACGCAGGCGGCCACCATCGAAGATGGGCAGGCTGAGCGCCGGGCCGAATTCGTAGAAACGTGCCGGCAGTTGGAACAGGGTCGTGCCTCCCTCGGCCACCAACCCGGCCAGCGCACCCAGGCTGATGTCGGGAAGGAAACGGGTCTTGGCGGCCTTGATGCCGCGCTCGGCCGCCTCGACACGCCAGCGCGCGGCGACGAGGTCAGGACGCCGGCCCAGCAGGTCGGCCGGAAGATCCGGCGGCACGGCGAGTTCCGCCAGCGTGAGTCGTTGGGGACGGGTGATGTCCAGGCCACGGTCCGGCCCTTGCCCCAACAGCACGGACAACGCGACACGCGCGGCGTCGACCTGACGCGCGGCGGCGGCAAGTTGTTGCCGCGCCGTCGCCACCTCGGCATCGGCACGTTTTATCTCCACGGCGCGGGCGAGGCCGGCACCGACCCGCTGCTTGGTGAGCTTGCGCGCATCACCCGCGCGCTTGAGTTCCTCGTTGGCCAGGGCTTGCTGCCGGAAGGCGTAACCAAGCGCCGCATAGGACCGCGCGACACTCACCGACAACATCAACCGCGCCGCACGCGCATCCACCACGCTGGCGTGTGCCGTGTCGACGGCCGCCTCCCACGCGGCGCGCTTGCCGCCCCAAAGGTCGAGGTCCCAATGAAAGTTGAGGTAGGCATCCTTGCTCCAGCCAAAACTTCCGCCGATCGGTGGAGGCAACACCGTGCCCGGCAGATGCGCGCCGGCGAATCCGGCCGAACCGGTGACGGTGGGCTTGCGGTCGGCGTCCACCAGGCGCGCGTTCGCCTCGGCCATGCGCACGCGGGCGGCCGCGATGGCCATGTCGGGATTGTGCTTCAAGGCCTCGCTGATCAGGGTATCCAGCTGGGGGTCGCCAAGCGAGCGCCACCATTCGCTTTTCGGCCATGCCGCCGCGGACAGCCGGGTACCGGCCAGGCTGCGCCCGGCCGCGAGCGAGCCGGGCTTGAGCACGTGGGCTTCAGGCTCAAGCCCGCCCGTGCTGGCGCAGGCGGCCAGCAACAGCGACATGGCGCAAACGGCGACCATGGACGGCAGTCGCAATCGCATAGGTTCAGGTCCGTTGAGTCAGTGGGGCTCGCGCAGCGTGAGCAGGATGCGCTGCAGGTAATCGATGAGGTGTTCCCGCTCGTCGTCGGTCAACGAACTCTGGGCGACATCCAGCACGCGCTTCTTGCAGCCTTTGACCTGGCGACACAATGTCTTGCCCGTGTCGGTCAGTTCGATGCGCAGGGCGCGGCGGTCTTGCGGATCCGGCTTGCGGCACAGGCAACCCTTTTCCTCGAGCTGGTCGAGAAGCCGTGTGATCGCGCCCCCGTCGCGGCTGAGCGCCCGCGCCAGCTCGCCGGCACTCATGGGGCCCAGCCCATACAACAGCGTGATCACCTGGAAGTGGCTGAAGCGCAGGTCCATGCCCTGCCTGGCCAGTTCCTGTTCGAGGGCCCGCACCAGCTCGGCACGGACCAGCGCCAGCAGCATTCCCATGCTTTCCGGCACCTTGTTGCACGCAGAGGAAGAGTCGGCAGGACACATGGCGCGCAAGTGTATAGCGGCATATTTATTTGTCAACAACAAATACGTCGCATGCATATATTGCGTTGTCGAATATTTGGATATCACAAACTGCGTGTCCCGGCTAGTGCCTGCTACGCGGCCGCGGGAGCGGCGAGCAGCCACAAGACACGCCAGCCCGACGGGCATCCGCGACATAATGGGCGCCACTTTCGATCCGGAGACCGGTATGCGCGCCATCCTCGCCCTGTGCCTGGCCCTGCTTGCCATCCCGGTCGCGCACGCGCAAAAGGTGGCGCACACACCCCATGCCGACGTGCCGGCACCGCCGGCCACGCCACGGCATGCCGCATCCAGCGTGCTGCACGGCGTGCGCGTGAATGATCCGTATCGCTGGCTGGAATCCGGCGACAATGCCGCCGTCGAAAAATGGATCAAGGCCCAGAACGCCTATGCCGCCAAAGTACTGGACGCCATGCCGGACGCCGCGTCCATGGCGCGCCGCGTGGGTGAACTGGCATTGGCTACCACCGTCCGGTCGGCGCCACGGCTGGCCGCCGGTCGGCTGTTCTATCTGCAGCAAACCCCAACCCGGTCGCAGCCGGTATTGATGGTGCGCAAGTGGCCCGATGGCAAGCCCCACGCGCTGCTCGACCTCAGCCAGTACGACGGCCACGCCGCGATTACCGGTTACTGGCCATCGCCGGACGGCCGCTACCTCGCCTATGGCACCACACGTGCCGGCAAGGGCCTGACCACCCTGCACGTGCTCGACCTTGCCACCCATCGCCTGCTGGGTGACACCCTGCCCTGGGCCGGTGGCGAAACCTCGTCGCAGAGTGTTGCCTGGGACCCCGACGACAAGGGCTTCATCTACGTACGCTTTCCGCCGCCGGTCGCCGATGGCACGGTCAAGCCGTTCCATGCCGCGCTCGTACATCACACGCTGGGGCAACCGGCGTACAGCGACAAGGTGGTATTCGGAAAAGACTTCTCGCCCATCGCCGAATACCGGCTGTTGTCGTCCGGTGCCGGCACCTACCGCGCGATACTGGCCAAGGCCGGCGACGGCGCGCCATGGGAGGTGTTTCTCGGGCGCGACGGCAAATGGCAGCGCATCCTGGATGCCAAGGCGGACGTCCGCGGCGCCACCTGGGACGGCAACCGCCTGCTGGTGGAAAGCTTCGCCGACGCGCCGCTCGGCAAGGTGCTGGCCATCGATGCCGCAACCGACAAGGTGGACACGGTCCTCAGCCAACGTCACGGGGCCTTGCAGCAGCTGGCGCCGATCGCGCAGGGATTCATCGCCGTACGCAGCCAGGGACCGCACTGGTGGGCCGACCAGTACGACGCCCACGGCATCCTGGTGCGGCGCCTGGGCCTGCCCACGCACGACATCTCCATCGGCAACATCGCCTCCGCGGCCGACCAGCCCGAGGCCCTGGTCAGCTACGGCGGCTGGATCCTGCCATCGCGCTGGTCGCGCTACGACGCGCGCAACGGCAAGCTGACGACCGTGTTCGAGGTCAAGCCCGCGGCCGACTACAGCCTGGTCAGCGTGACCCACCTGCACGGCACGTCCAAGGATGGCACCCAGGTTCCGGTCACGGTGCTGCATCTTCGCGACGTGCTCCCCGACGGACACCGCCCGACGATCCTCTACGGCTACGGCGGGTTCGGCGTGCCGATCCGCCCCGGTTTCATCGGGCCCTATCTCGCCTGGCTCGAGCGTGGCGGTGTGCTTGCCTATGCGAATACCCGCGGCGGCAACGCCAACGGCGAAGGCTGGCACCGGGATGGCCAGGGCCGCGACAAGCAGAACGTGTTCGACGACTTTTTCGCGGCTGCCAAGGCACTTGAAGACAGTGGCTGGACCGATCCGGACCACCTGGGCATCATGGGCGGCGGCAATGGCGGCCTGCTGATGGGCGTCGAGCTGACCCAGCACCCGGACGCGTTCCGTGCGGTGGTGTCCAATACCGGCATCTACGACGTCATCCGGCACGAAACGCAGTGGGCCAACGGCAAGTACAACGTGCCCGAATACGGCGCCATCAAGGACGACAAGGACTTCAAGGCGATCCTGGCCTACTCCCCGTTGCAGCACGTCAAAGCCGGGACCGATTACCCGGCCGTGTTGATGACCACGGGGATCCATGACACCCGCGTCGCGCCGTGGCAGTCACGCAAGTTCGCAGCGGCCCTGCAGGCGGCTACGCACTCCGGCGCACCGATCCTGCTGGTGACACACATGCCCGCGGACAATACGGCCGAGCTGCCGTTTGCCCTGCGCGCGGGCAACGCGGTCCTCTCCCTGACCTTCTTCGCGCATGAACTGGGGCTGCCGATGGGCAGGCACTCCCGGCATGCGCGATGACCGAACGCCGACCCGCGCGCCGCGGCAGGCAGCGGATGATCAGCCGACGTAGCTCTCGACGACGCGCGGGTCGGCAGCGACATGCGCCGCGCTGTCAGCGAGCACGATCTGTCCCACTTCCAGCACGTAGGCGCGCTCGGCATAACGCAATGCCTTGCGCGCATTCTGCTCGACCAGCAGGATGGCCTGGCCATCGCGATGCAGCTCGGCGAGGGCGCCGAACACCGCATTCACGTTGAGCGGCATCAGGCCCAGCGAGGCCTCGTCGACGAGCAGCAAGGCCGGGTCGCTCATCAAGGCACGCCCGAGCGCGACCATCTGCTGCTCGCCACCGGACAAGGTGCGCGCCAACTGGCGGCGGCGTTCCTTGATGCGCGGAAACAACGCGAATGCCCTGGCAAGGTTCTCGCGCACCCGTGGCTCGGGCAGCCGGTAGGCGCCGATGCGCAGGTTTTCCTCGACGCTCATGTCACCAAACAAATGCCGGCCTTCCGGCGAGTAGCCTAGTCCGTGGTGCTGCCGCGCCCACGGCGCAAGTGGCCGCAGGTCCCGGTCGTTGAGCCGGATGGTGCCGCTGTGTGCAACCAGGCCCAGGATGGCCTTGAGCGTACTGGTCTTGCCGGCGCCATTGGGGCCGATCAACGAAACCCATTCCCCCGTCGCCACATCCAGGGAAATGCCGCGCACCGCGACGGCATCACCGTAACGTACCGTGAGGTCGCGCACTTCAAGCATCGGCCGGCCCCGCATCGTCGTCCGTGCCGAGATAAGCCTCGATCACCTTCGGATCGCGGCGCACGCTGTCCGGATCCCCGGCCGAGATGACCGCGCCGGCTTCCATCACGATGGCGTGTTCGCATGCCGCCATCGCCAGGCGCACGTTGTGCTCGATCAGGACCACGGCCGCATCCGCCTTGATCGCCGCCACGGCGTCGAGCACCACGCGCGCGTCGCGCAGGGTCAGTCCGGCCAAGGGTTCGTCGAGCAGCAGCACGCTGGGCGAAAGCGCCAGCGCGCGCGCCAGTTCGAGGCGCTTCTTGAGACCCAGCGGCAGCGGCCCGGCCGGTGCGTCGGCGTGGCCGGCCAGGCCGACCCGCTCCAGCAATTCACGCGCACGCTTTTCGCGTGCCGCCGTGCGATAACGCCCGAGCGGCAACAGGCCGCGCAGGGCGGCGTGGGCCAGGGGCACCATCACGTTGTCGATCACGCTCAATTCGGCCAGCGGCTTCACGACCTGGAAGGTGCGCGCCATGCCGCGCTGGGCGCGCTGGTGCGCCGGCAACCGGGTGACGTCCTGGCCGTCCAGGCACACCGTGCCCGCATCGGCATGCATGGCGCCCGCTATCAGGTTGAAAAGCGTCGTCTTGCCGGCGCCATTGGGGCCGAACAGGCCGAGCACCTGCCCACGCACGGCGGTCAGCGACACATCCACCACGGCACGCAGGC
>CAYOEF010000007.1:0-28932 GCA_964402805.1 uncultured Rhodanobacteraceae bacterium
CGAGGGCTTCATTGCCGACCGCCTCATGGAGGCCCTGTGGCGCGAGGCGCTGCATCTGGTCAACGACGGCGTCGCCACCACCGAGGAAGCGGACGCCGCCGTGGTCTATGGCTGCGGACTGCGCTGGGCATTGATGGGCACCTTCCTCACCTTCCACCTTGCCGGTGGCGATGCCGGCATGCGCCATATGCTGGAACAGTTCGGCCCGGCGCTGAAACTGCCGTGGACGCATACGGTCGCCCCCGAGTTGACCGACCAGCTCATCGATCGCGTGGTCGAGGGCTGCGAGCAGCAGGCCGCCGGTCGCAGCGTTGCCGACCTCGTCAAGCGCCGCGACGAATTCCTGGTACGCCTGATCGAACTGGCCGGCGAATACTGGCCTGAGGCAGAGGGTCGCGCAGGCGCGATTTGACGCAATGCCTTTCACGTGACCTCGCGCGCCGGCAAGCGGCGGGTGCAACGATGGCCGCGGCGGGCTCCTTCCCTGGCAATGAAAACGGCAACGGCGAGGAACTTCCGATGGATTTCGGACTGACGGAAGAACAGCAGATGGTCGTGGACGCGGTGCGCGCGTTCCTGGCCAAGGAAATCTACCCGCACGAGGATGAGGTCGAGCGCCTTGGCCATGTTCCGCGCGAGCTTGGGGAAGCGATCAAGGCGAAGGTGATCGAGCTCGGGTTCTACGCGCCCAACCTGCCTGCCGATGTCGGCGGTGGCGGCCTCGATCACGTCACGCTGGCGCTGCTCGAGCGTGAGCTTGGCGCGGCGTCCATGGCCCTGACGCATTACTGGGGGCGCCCGCAGAACATCCTCATGGCGTGCAAGGGGACGCAGCGCGAGCGGTACCTGCTGCCGGCGGCGCGGGGCGAAAAGATGGACGCCCTGGCCATGACCGAGCCCGGCGCCGGCTCCGACGTGCGCTCCATGCAGTGCTCGGCGCGACGCGACGGCGGCGACTGGGTGTTGAACGGGACCAAGCATTTCATATCGGGCGTCGAACATGCCGATTTCGTCATCGTGTTCGTGGCCACCGGCGAGGAGGACACGCCCAGGGGGCCGAAGAAGACGATCACCGGATTCCTCGTCGACCGCGGCACGCCGGGGTTCGAAATCCGCCCCGGCTACCGGTCGGTGTCGCACCGCGGCTACCTGAACCACATCCTCGATTTCACCAACTGCCGGCTGCCCGACGAACAGGTGCTGGGTGAGGTCGACGCCGGCATCGAGACCATGAACCGCTGGCTGTACGCGAGCCGCCTCACCGTGGCGGCGATGTGTGTGGGGCGCGCGCGCCGCGTGTTCGACTACGCCGCGAAATGGGCCGCCGAACGCCGGCAGTTCGGGCAGCCCATCGGCAAGTTCCAGGGCGTCAGTTTCAAGCTGGCCGACATGATTACGGACATCGACGCCGCCGACTGGCTCACCCTGGCCGCGGCGTGGCGGCTGGACCAGGGGCTTGAAGCCAATCGCCAGATCGCCTCGGCCAAGGTGTTCGCCACGGAAATGCTGGCCCGGGTCACCGACGAGACCATCCAGATCCACGGCGGAATGGGGCTCATGGACGACCTGCCGCTGGAGCGCTTCTGGCGTGATGCGCGCGTTGAGCGCATATGGGACGGCACTTCCGAGATCCAGCGCCACATCATCAGCCGGGACATCCTGCGTCGGCTGGGAGGCTGAGTCGTGGCCGATCGCCTTGAGAGATTGCTGCACCCGCGCCATGTCGCCGTCGTTGGTGGACATTGGGCGGAGGCGGTCATTCGCCAGTGCGACGCGATGGGCTTTGCCGGTGACGTCTGGCCCGTCCATCCGTCGCGCGAAGAACTGGCGGGCCGTCCGTGTTACCGCTCGGTGGAAGACTTGCCGGCTGCCCCGGACGCCGCGTTCGTCGGCGTCAACCGGCATGCTTCCGTGGACGTCATCCGCGCGCTGGCCGCGCGTGATGCGGGTGGGGTGATCGCGTTCGCTTCCGGGTTCAGGGAAAGCAGCCGCGAGGATCCCGAGGGTGCGGATCTCGAGACGCGGCTCATGGCGGCGGCGGGAAGCATGCCGGTCATCGGACCCAATTGCTACGGGCTGATCAATTACCTCGACGGCGTGCCGCTCTGGCCCGACCAGCACGGCGGCCAGCGCGTCGGGCGCGGCGTCGCCATTCTCACGCAATCGTCCAACCTCGCCATCAACATCACCATGCAGCGCCGTGGCCTGCCGGTTGCCTACATGGTCACGGTCGGCAACCAGGCGCAGACGGGGCTTGCGGAGATCGCCCGCGCCCTGCTGGACGACGATCGGGTGAGCGCCGTTGGCCTGCATATCGAAGGCATCGACTCGGCGCGCAGTTTCGAGCGCATGGCGGCGGCGGCCCGGCGTCGATCCGTTCCCGTCATCGCGCTCAAGGTTGGCCGCTCGCAACAGGCGCGCGCGACCGCGTTGACGCATACCGCGTCGATTGCCGGTTCGCGGGCCGCGTCCGACGCCTTCCTGGAACGGCTCGGCATTGCGCAGGTGCGCTCCGTACCGGAGTTCGTGGAAACGCTCAAGCTGCTGCACGTGCATGGCGCGCTTCCTGGTGCCGACGTGTGTTCGCTGAGCTGTTCGGGCGGCGAGGCGGCGCTCATGTCCGATGCCGCCGAGGGACGGCGAGTGGCGTTCCGCACCCTGTCGGCGACCGGACGCGCCCGCGTCAAGGCCAGTCTCGGCGAAATCGTTTCGGTGTCCAACCCGCTCGACTACCACACCTTCATCTGGGCGCAGGAAGATGCCCTGGCCGCGACGTTCGAGGCGATGCTGGCCGAACGATTCGACCTGGCCATGCTGGTGCTCGATTTTCCGCGCCTGGACCGGTGCAGCGACGCCGACTGGGATGTGTCCGCGCGTGCATGGAAACGTGCCGTCGAGGCGACAGGCGCGCGCGCCGCCATGGTGGCGACCTTGCCGGAAAACCTTCCCGAGGCGCGTTGCGCGGCCCTGCTGGCCGACGGTATCGCGCCGTTGGGCGGATTGGACGCCGCGCTTGCCGCGGCCGACGCGGCAGCGCGGATCGGTGCGGCCTGGGCGGCGGCGCCCGCGGCACCGGTCGTGATCGCCGACGGAGCGGATTGCCGCGGGCGCGTGGTGCTCCACGAGCGCGAGGCCAAGCGCGCGCTCGCCAGTTTCGGACTGGCCATACCCGACGGCCAGTTGGCCACCGGGACGCCAGCGGCCGTCGCGGCGTCGCGCGCCGTGGGTTATCCGGTTGCCGTCAAGATCACCGGCAACGCCCACAAGAGCGAAAGCCGGGGCGTGCGCCTCGGCCTTGGCGACGCCGATGCCGTCATCGCGGCAGTCGAGGAATTCGGCATCGACCGGCCGCTGCTCATCGAGCACATGGTGGGCGATGCCGTGGTGGAGCTGGTGGTCGGCGTGCTGCGCGACCCGCAGTTCGGCCTGCTCCTGACCGTCGGCGCCGGCGGCGTGCTCGTCGAAATCCTTGGCGACACCGTATCGCTGCTGTTGCCGGCCACGCACGCGCAAATCCGCACGGCCTTGCTGTCGCTGCGCATCGCGCCGCTTTTCAGCGGATACCGCGGCCAGCCCCCGGCCGACATCGAGGCGGCGGTCGACGCCATCGCGGCGGTCGCGGACTACGCCATCGCCAACGCCGACACGTTGCTGGAACTGGACGTGAACCCGCTCGTCGTGCGGCCCCGCGGCCAGGGTGCCGTGGCGGTCGATGCCCTTATTACCCAACGGAACCCGCCATGACCTCCAACCTCAAGGTGCGCCGCGAAGGCGGCATTCTCGAAGTCATCCTCGACCGGCCCAAGGCCAATGCGATCAATCTCGCGACCAGCCGCGAAATGGGCGAGACGTTTCGCGATTTCCGCGACGACCCGGATCTGCGCGTGGCCATCGTCACGGGCGCGGGCGAGCGTTTTTTCTCGGCCGGCTGGGACCTCAAGGAGGCGGCGACGGGCGTGCCGGTGGACAGCGATTACGGCGTGGGCGGATTCGCCGGCCTGCAGGAACTGCGCGACCTCAACAAGCCGGTGATCGCGGCCATCAACGGCATGGCCGTCGGCGGGGGCTTCGAACTGGCCCTGTCGACCGACTTGATCTTGGCCAGCGACACGGCCATGTTCGCACTGCCCGAAATCCGCGCCGGCACGGTCGCCGATGCCGCCACCATCAAGCTGCCCAAGCGCATTCCCTACCACGTCGCGATGGATCTCCTTTTCACCGGGCGCTGGATGGACGCCGGCGAAGCCCGGCGCTGGGGCCTGGTGCGCGAGGTGGTTCCCGCCGGCCGGCTGATGAACGCGGCGTGGGATCTGGCGCGTCTTCTGGAGAACGGACCGCCGCTGGTGTTCGCGGCCATCAAGGAAGTGGCGCGCAGCGCCGAGGGCAGCGATTTCCAGACTGCCATGAACCGCGTCACGCGGCGCCAGCTGCCGACGGTGGACCGCCTGTACAGCAGCGAGGACCAGCTGGAAGGCGCCCGCGCGTTCGCCGAAAGGCGTGACCCGGTCTGGAAGGGGCGCTAAGCGCTTGGGTGGCTGATGCCCTTGCGTGGCGCGGCTTTCAAGAGGCGTGAACGAATCGTGAATGCACTATTTTGCATTGCGGAAATCGTTGTGATAGTATTTTTCTACAGTGCAGAAAGAGCACTGCAACCCATCACATCACGGAGTTCACCATGAACAAGCCCGCAACCAACCAGGAGTTCCTGGACAAACTGTTCGCCGCTGGCGAGAAGAGCCTCGACAAGGCGTTCGAGATCAGCAACATCCAGACCGATGCGCTGAAGAAGCTGGGCGAGCAGCAAGCCGCCATTGCCTCGGCCTTCATCGAGTTCAACAACCGCCAGTACGAGATCCTCAGTGGCAGCCGCCATGTGGAGTCCTACATCAAGGCCCAGACCGAGGCTGGCAATGACCTGCGTTCCGCGCTGGTGCGTTACAGCGAAGGCCTGCGCGGCGTTGGCGAGGACGTCTGCAAGCATTACGCCGACCTGGCCAAGGAATTCACCCAGGCCGCCGCCGAAGGCGCAAAGGCCGCCGGTCTCAAGCCCGAAGCCAAGTAAGCGCGTCCTTCCATGGATGGCAACGCAAACCGCCCGCCCTGTCGAAACGGGGCGGGCTTTTGCGCGCGCCGCCACGCGGCAGTATGACACACGTCATTTTGCGGCGCAGAGCCGCAATGGTATCCTGAACCCTTAAGTTCAATTGGGGAGTCCCTCATGGCCGAGCCCGAGACAAAATCCACCACGCCGAATGCACCGGACGCCAGCGCCGGCGGCGTGCGCATAACCGATGAGTTTGCGCGCAAGCTGGACGACCTGGTGGCCGCCGCGGCCGGCAGCCTGACGGGCGGTCTGGCCGCTCCCCGCATCATGCAGGCCTACATCGACTGGGGCATGAACCTGGCCCTGTCGCCCGGACGCCAACTGCAGCTGGCCGAGAACCTGTTCCGTGGCCAGATGCAACTCGGCGCGGCGCTGGTCGGCAATGTGCCGGAAACCGATGACGCCCGTTTCAAGGACGAAGGCTGGAAGCGCAAGCCATTTTCGTGGCACGCCTTTGCGGCGCTCAAGCGCGAGGCCTTCTGGACGCTGGCAACCAGGCCGCTGCCGGGCATGGACCGCCACAACGCCAAGCTGGTGCAGTTTTACACCAGGCAGGTCATGGAAGCCCTGTCGCCCAACCATTTCCCGCCGACCAATCCGGAGTTTCTCGCCACCACGCGGCGTGAACACGGGCGCAACCTGCTGCGCGGCGTGCGCCGGGCCATGCACGACGGCCTGCGCCAGCTCGGCAAGCCCGAGGAACCGTCGAGCGAATTCCAGGTCGGGACCAACCTTGCGGCCACGCCGGGCAAGGTCATTTACCGCAATGGCCTGATGGAACTCATCCAGTACAGCCCGACCACGGAAAACGTCTACGCGGAGCCCATCCTCATCGTGCCGGCCTGGATCATGAAGTACTACATCCTGGACCTGTCGGAGACCAACTCCCTGGTACGCTGGCTGGTCGCGCAGGGCCACACGGTATTCATGATTTCGTGGAAAAACCCGGACAGCGGCGACCGCAACCTGTCGATGGACGATTACCGGCGCCAGGGCGTGTTGGCGGCCATGGACGCCATCGGCGCCGTGCTGCCGCGCAAGAAGATCCATGCGGTGGGCTACTGCGTCGGCGGCACCCTGCTTGCCATCACCGCGGCGGCCATGGGCCGCGATGGCGACCGCCGCCTGAAGACGGCGACGTTGTTCGCGGCGCAGACCGATTTCGAGGATGCCGGCGAACTCAAGCTGTTCATCGACGAGATGTCGCTGTACTGGCTGGATCGCCAGATGGCGCGCAAGGGCTACCTCGAGTCCTCGCAAATGGGCAGCACGTTCGAACTGCTGCGCCCGCGCCACCTGATCTGGTCGCGAATCCTCAGGAACTACTGGTTTGGCGAGCCGGACAACGGTTTCGACATCATGGCCTGGAACGCCGACGGCACGCGCATGCCGCAACGCATGCACATCGACTACCTGCGTGAACTGTACCTGGAGAATCGCCTGGCGCAGGGCAAATACCGCATCGGCGGCGAGATCGTTTCGATGCGTGACGTGCGCCTGCCGATGTTCGTGGTCGGCACGACGACGGACCACGTGGCGCCGTGGAAGTCGGTGTACAAGATCCGCAACCTTCGCAAGCTTGGCCGTACCACGTTCGTGCTCACGCGAGGTGGCCACAACGCCGGCATCGTCTCGCAACCGGGCCGGGCCAACCGCAGCTACCGTATCGGCGCCTGGGATGGCACGTCGACCTACCAGTCCGCCGAGGACTGGGCGGCCAGCACCGAGGAGCACGAGGGCTCATGGTGGCTGGCATGGCAGGCGTGGCTGGTCGAGCATTCGCCCAAGCGGCAGGTCCCGCCGCCGCCCATGGGCAACGCCGAGAATGGCTACGGCATCCTGGGCGACGCCCCCGGGACTTACGTACTGCAACGCTGAGGCCTGTCGGCAGCAGTACCCGGCCCATGTGCGGCACATGCCACGTGGGCCGGATCAGTCGCAAACGGAGTGCACGTCGTGAACGAACCCTACCTGATCAAAAAGTATTCAAGCCGCCGCCTGTACGACGTGGCCGCAGGGCGGTTCGTCACGTTGGGCGAAGTGGACCGCCTGGTGCGTGATGGACACCACATCAAGGTGGTCGATGCCGACGGCGGCGACATCACCCAGAGCGTGCTGCTGCAAATCCTTGCCGAGCACGAGGCCACCGGCGGCCAGCCTTTGCTGTCCGTTGAGCTGTTGCACCAGATCGTGCGCTTGTACGGCAACGCCATGCAGGGCATGTTCACGCGCTACCTCGAGGATGGCATGGCCTTGCTGCGCAAGCAGCAGGAAACCTGGCAAAATCTTCCGGGCGTCATGCAGGCGGGCACCGGCGACGTGCTCAAGCAGATGATGGACCAGCAGATGAGCATGTGGTTGGATGCGCAGAAGGCGTTCTTCAGCCCGTCCGCCCCGCGCGCACCGCAAGGCGCGGACGCGCCATCGCAACAGGACCGGCGCGGCGGGGAATCGGGTACGTGACACGTGGCGCCGCCGTGCGGGGGGAGCGTGGTCAGCGGCCAGTCGGGCATTTCGCCACCGCGCGATCAGGGCGCCGGAGCGAGCTGCTGCGCTTGTGACGGCGATGTTTCAGAAGCTCATGAAATAACCGCCGTTGACCGGCAGGTTGGCGCCCGTGATGTAGCCGGCATCGTCCGCCGCCAAAAAGGCGACCGCGCGCGCGATGTCGGAAGGGTCGCCAAGGCGGCCCACGGGTACCTGGGCAATGATCTGTTCGCGGATGTTCTCCGGCACCTTCATCACCATTTCCGTATTGCAGTAACCCGGCGAGACGGTGTTCACGGTGACGCCCTTGCGCGCCACCTCACGCGCCAGCGCCATGGTGAAGCCGTGTACGCCGGCTTTGGCCGCCGAATAGTTGACCTGCCCGAACTGGCCGGTCTGGCCGTTCACGGAACTGATGTTGACGATGCGCCCGAAGCCGCGCCGGCACATGCCCTCGATGGCGGGGCGGCACATGTTGAACAGACCGTCCATGTTGACGCGCATCAGGTCCGACCATTGCGCCTGGTCCATCTTGCGCAAGGTGGCGTCGCGCGTGATGCCGGCCGCGTTGACCAGGACGTCGACGCTGCCGTGGTTGGCCTCGGTCACCTCGATCAGTTCCTGGCAGCTGGCAAAGCTGGACACGTCCACGGGCGCAAACGCCACCCGTCCCCCGAATTCCTTCATTTCCCCCTGGAACGCCTCGATGCGGTCGCGGCGGCTGGCAAGGTCACCGGCAATGACCTGATAACCGGCGGCGGCCAACGTGCGGCACATGGCACTGCCCAGCCCCCCTATGCCCCCGGTGACGATTGCGATACGTGTTGACATGCGAATCCCCGTTCACGAAACAAAGTCGATTGTTGCGGTGCAACATTCCGCATGCTAGTAATGCCCGGGCGCAACGTCAATTGGCATTGTCACGATTCGGATTCGTCACGCGGTGGATGGCTGGACGTTCCGCTATCGTCGTTCGCACCCGGCTCGTCTTCCATGCGCTTGCGCGCGGCGTCCGCGAGTTGGCTCTGCAGTGACGTCCACATTTCCACGTAGCTTGCGTTGATCTGCGCGAATACCGCCCACGGCGTATTGCCCAGCAGCTGGTCCAGATGTTGCTGGAACCGGTGTTGCTGGGCGAGAAATATGTCCAGGCTGGTTTCGAGGTAGGGTCCGACCAGGCCCTGCATCGCATCGCCGTAAAGATGGATGATGCCGCGCAACACGCGGCTGGAAAGCACGGGCTCGTGTCCGTTGGCTTCGTATTCGGCGATTATCTGCAGCAACACCGGGCGTGTCAGGTCGTCCCCGTTGCGGGCGTCGCGTATTTCAAACGGTTCGTCGTCGACGATCAGCCGCCGCACGTCCTTGAGCGTGATGTAACGTGACGTCTTCGTGTCGTACAGGCGTCGATTGGGGTATTTCTTGATGATGCGCTGGTTTTGTGCCATGCACCAAAAATATCAGAAAGTGCGGCACACGGCACAAGCCATGCGCGAATCACGCGTGTTGCCGAATGTCACCAGCCCATGTAGTGGCCACCGTTGATGGCCAGGTTGGCGCCGGTGATCCACGCCGACTCGTTGTCGACGAAGAACGCGACCGCGTGCGCGATTTCATCCGGGCGGCCGAGGCGGCCCAGCGGAATCTGCGCCACGATTTTGGCGCGCACTTCTTCCGGTACCGCCATGACCATGTCGGTGCCCACGTAACCGGGCGAGACCGTGTTGACGGTGATGCCGTAGCGCGCATTTTCCTGTGCCAGCGAAATGGTGAAACCGTGCATGCCGGCCTTGGCCGCCGCATAGTTGGCCTGTCCGTACTGGCCCTTTTGGCCGTTGATGGAACTGATCTGGACGATGCGGCCCCATTTGCGTGCGCGCATGCCTTCGATTACCGGTCGGGTGACGTTGAAGCAGGCATTGAGATTGGTGTTGATGACGTCGATCCAGTCTTCCGCCTTCATTTTGTGGAAGGTGCTGTCGCGGGTAATTCCGGCATTGTTGACGAGGATGTCCACCGGGCCGACGTCGGCTTCGATCCGGGCGATCATGTCGCGACATGCGGCCGGGTCGCGGATATCGCATTGCACGGCGGTCACCGGAATGCCGTCGGCGCGCATTTTCGCGAGCCACGCCTCGGTTTTCGACTCGTTGCGGTAATTCGTGGCCACCTTGTGTCCGGCGGCATGCAGTCGCCGCACGATGGCCGTGCCGATACCCCCGGTTCCGCCCGTTACCAAAGCCACACGTGTCGTCATGAGATGCTCCTTGTTGCGTGCCTGGTGCCCGTCAACTATGCGCGATTTGATGTTTCGTGCAAGTAAAAACCGCACACATGGCGCGCGGATTTCGGCGTGGCGGCAACGGGTGGAGCGAAACGTGCGGCGCGGCCGGCGTCCGGTATCAATCCGCAGGCCCGGATTTCAGCTGGAACAGGTTGGTGACCTGCATCTCGAAGACTTCGTCACCGGACTGGTTGTACATGCGCCAGGTCGAGCCGAGGATGCCCAGCAGCGGCCGCGTGGCCGACCGGCGCCGCGAATCGACGGTGAATTCGAGGCGCAACACGTCGTTGGCCCGGACTGGAGCAATCCAGCGCAGCTTTTCCACTCCCGGCGAGCCGAACGACTCCGAACCGGCAAGCACGCCGTCGGCCACCAGGCGCATGGCCAGGCCGCAGACGAGAAAGCCGCTGGCGATCAGGCCGCCCCAGCGGCTGGCGCCGGCACGCTCCGCATCGACATGGAACCACTGCGGGTCATAGGTGCGCGCAAATGCCAGCATTTCGGATTCGTCGACCGCCACCGGGCCGAGCCGAATCACCTTGCCGGCGGAGAGTTCGTCGAATGTCATGATGGTCGTGATCCTCCGTGTCGTCGCGTGTTTTCACTGGCAACCATGATAGCCGCGCCGCCGCGCCCGTTTTGGGGCGCTTCGCAGTCCGGCGTATAATCGCCACAAGACATGGGGTGCGGGCGAGGCGCCTGCTGAGATCAAACCCATTGAACCTGATCTAGTTCGCACTAGCGAAGGGATGGTCGCCATCATGCTGACTGCGTCCGACATCGGATCCCGGCTTGCCGCCGTGCGTCACGCCACGCCGCTGGTGCAGTGCATCACGAACGCGGTGGTCATGAACTTTACCGCCAACGTGCTGCTCGCCAGTGGCGCCGCACCGGCCATGGTGGACATTCCCGGCGAGGCGGGCATGTTCGCGGGTGTCGCATCGGCGCTCCTGGTCAACCTCGGTACGCCTTATGCCGGACAGCGCGAGGCCATGCTGGAGGCGACGCACGTCGCGAACGGCGCCGGGACGCCCTGGGTGCTCGATCCCGTCGCCGTCGGCAGCCTGCCGGTGCGTACGGCGCTGGCCGGCCAACTGCTCGAGCGCCGGCCGGCCGCCATCCGTGGCAACCCCTCCGAAATCATCGCCCTGGCCGGTACCGGGCAGGGTGGGCGGGGCGTGGATTCCGTGGACACGGCCGAGGATGCGCTGGACGCCGCCCGCGCGCTGGCCAGGCGTTGTGGCGCGGTGGTGGCCATCTCGGGAGCGGTCGACATCATCACCGATGGCGAAAGCCACATCCGCCTTGCCAATGGGGATGTGTTGCTCACCACCGTCACCGGCGGCGGTTGTGCCTTGGGTGCGTTGATGGCGGCGTTTCTCGGCGCGGACCGGGCCGCGCCGTTGCCTGCCGTTGCCGCCGCCGTTGCGGCCTACACCATCGGGGCGGAACTGGCGGCCGCCGGGGCATCCGGTCCCGGCACGTTTGCCGTGCGCCTGCTCGACAGCCTGCATGGACTCGACACCGCCACGCTGGAAAAACGCCTGGTGCTGGCATGAGGCGCGATTACGGCATCTATCTCGTCACCGACCCCGCGCTGTGCGGGTCGCGCGGCGTCGTTGAAACCGCGCGCGAGGCCGTCGCCGGTGGCGTGCGTATCGTGCAGGTGCGCGACAAGACTGCCACTGCGCGGGAGTTGCTGGCCATGCTGGAGGCCGTGGCGGACGCGGTCGGCGAGGAGGCGCGGGTGGTGGTCAACGACCGCGTGGACGTCTACCTTGCCGCGCGTGCCCGCGGTGCGCGCGTGCATGGCGTGCACGTTGGCCAGGACGACCTGCCGGCCGGGGTGGTGCGGCAACTGGTCGGTCCGGACGTCATCCTCGGATTGACGGCGCACACCCCGGCGCACTTCGCAGCGGTCGACGCCTTGCCGGCGGGGACCGTGGACTACCTGGGCGTCGGCGCCATTCACGCAACCGCCACCAAGGCCGACCATCCCGAGCCGCTTGGGATCGACGGCTTGGCCAGCCGCGTGCACGCCACGTCGCTGCCGTGCATCGCCATCGGCGGCATTCGCCTGGCCGACGTCGCCGCGCTGCGTGATGCGGGAGCCGCCGGGGTCGCGGTCGTCTCGGCGATTTGCGCCACCAGTGATCCAACCCAGGCGGCGCGGGCGCTGGCGCGCGCGTGGGCGCGGGGGGAACGATGAAAAACATTCTCAGCATTGCCGGTACCGACCCCACCGGGGGGGCTGGCATGCAGGCCGACCTCAAGTCCATCGCCGCGCTGGGCGGCTACGGCATGGGCGTGGTCACCGCGCTGGTGGCGCAAAACACCCATGGCGTCCGCTCCATCCACACGCCGCCAACCGTCTTCCTGCGTGAACAACTGGATGCCGTCAGCGATGACGTGCGCATCGACGCGGTGAAGATCGGCATGCTCGGCGACGCGGCGACCACGCGCGAAGTGGCGGCATGGCTGGACGTCGTGAAGCCGCCCGTCGTCGTGCTGGATCCGGTCATGGTCGCGACCAGCGGCGATCGCCTGCTGGCCGACGCGGCCGTCGCCGCCGTGATCGACCTCGTGGACCGCGTGGACATGGTCACGCCCAACATCCCCGAACTGGCCATCCTCGCCGGGGTGCCGGTGGCGCGGACGTGGCAGGAGGCGCTCGCGCAGGGCCGCCAGCTCGTCGCGCGCCATCACGTTGGCGTCATCATCAAGGGCGGCCACCTGGATGACGCCGAATGCCCGGACGCATTGCTCGAACCCGGCCACGAGCCCGTGGTGATACGCACGCCGCGCATCCATACGCGCAACACCCACGGGACGGGTTGTTCGCTGTCCTCGGGCCTGGCCACGCTCATGGCCCGCACCAGCGACTGGCCGGCGGCGTTCAGGCAGGTCAAGGCCTGGTTGCAGGATGCCATCGCGCATGCCGACGAGCTTGAGGTCGGGAGCGGCCATGGGCCGATAAACCATTTCCACCGGCTGTATGCGGCGGCAAGCGAATCCGGTGCCCTGTAGCCGCGTGCGGCGGATGCCGTCGGGGGGATAACGCGTCCAGGTTCCGTCAGATCGGCGGCATCTCCACACGCGCGACCCGCAATGCGGATGCAAGGGCATGGAAGTCCGCGTGCTCGTGGTCGACCAGGCCGCGCCGGAACAGGGAGTCGAGCGCGACCAGCCCGGCTTCGACCGTGAACGCCCCGCGCCCGATCAACCCGAGGACCGTGCCGGCCGGCAGCAGGCGCAGGTCGCTCACCTCGCCGTCCTGGTTGGCGGGCACGAACCCGCGCGGCAACACCAGGTCGTACGTGAACACGAACTCCCGGTGCAGCCCGTCCGGGACCTCGCGGCAGGTGTGCACGCAGCCCGTGAAGGTTGCGCGCGCGGCAAGCGCACCGGGGATGCCAGCCTCTTCCCGGCTTTCCTTCAGCAGCGTGTCCCAGGCGTTGAACCCCGAGCCGATGCCGCCGCCGACCAGGGTGTCGAGCATCCCCGGGTCGATGGGTTTGCCGGCGCTGCGCCGGGCGATCCACATGCTGCCGGGCGCGGCGTCGTCGACGTAGCCGTTGAGGTTCACCCCGAACGCGGTCAGCCCGAAGCGGTGCATGGCGGCGCGTTCGATGTGGAACAGGGTGCGGTTGCCCGGGGTCGACCGTATCGCATAGGTCTCGTCGCGCCAGCCGGTGATGATGCCTGCACGGGCCAGCGCCCGGACGCACGGTGCCAGTGCGTGGGTGCGTGCGCGGACCGTGCGCAATCGCGCGTGCAGGGCAACGTGGTCGGTGTGGCATGCGAAGCAATCCGGCCAGAGCGCCAGGCGCGCCGCGAACGCCGGGCGCAACCAGCCGATCCGCGTGGTTCCGCACAGGAAGGGAATGAATCCGCCGGGGTCGAAGTCGTGCGCGCGCGACACGGCGTCGCTCAGCGACATGCGCCGCTCCTGCGCCAGGGGCGCCCGACCCGTCCGGTGACGCGTATCGCCGGTCCCCGGTGCCGCAAGTTCAGCACGTGCGGGCAGGTTCTTCGCGGGGCGCGGGCGCTGCCAACAACTGGTCGGCAATCTCCATCCAGCCGAGATGGCCCAGTCCCACGCGAAATCCCCGTACGCCCAGATTCGCCGCAAACTGCAAGTCGGTTTCCCGATCGCCGACCATGGCCGATGCGGAACGATCCCAGTCGTCGCTGGCCGCGTAATGGCGTACCAGGCCAATGCCGGGTTTGCGCGTATCGAGGCCTTCGTGCGGGTAGCTGACGTCCACCAGCACCTCGTCGAACGTGATGCCCTGGGTTGCGAACAGGTCGAGTATCCAGTCGTGTGCCTGCTGGAATCCCGCGCGTGGAAATTCGGGCCTGCCGAGCCCGTCCTGATTCGTGACCATGACGAGGTGATAACCGGCGTCCAGGATGCGTCGCAGGGCGGGAATGACCAGCGGCATCAACCTGACCTTGTCGAGGCGATCCACACGCTCGTCCTCCGTTTCCTCGACAAGGCATCCGTCGCGATCGACGAACAGCAGCTTTTTCTTCATTGCATATATTCCCGGCAAGGTCATTTGCGGCGCGTGTGCTTGCGGCGGTTTGTGGTGTTACGATCCATTGTATTGCACGGTGCTTCCGGGCGTTGCGTGCAAGCATGCGAAACCGGCCTGGCCACATGCTGGCCACGCGCGTGAAAAGGCGGTTTGTCCGGCCTGCGTTCCACGGGGTAAAGCGAGATTGCCATGAGTACCATTGAAGTCACTCCCGTTCGCGGTGACGAATACGCGACCTGGCGCCCGCTGGCGGAGGCATACCAGGCATTCTACGGACACGTCCGCGGTGCGGGTGAATACGACCGGTTATGGCAGCGCCTGCGCACGACGGACGTTTTGCATGCCGCGGGGACGCGCGTGGATGGAAACCTTGTCGGAATCGTGCATTATCTTTTCCATGCAAGCTGCTGGGCGACCGACGTTTGTTATTTGCAGGACCTGTTCGTGGATCCGCAATTCCGGCGCCAGGGCCTGGGTGGCGCGCTGATCAATCACGTCGCCTCGCATGCGCGGCGTCTCGGGGCATCCCGCGTGTACTGGCTTACCCAGTCCGACAACGCCACGGCACGCCGGCTGTACGATGCGGTTGCCGCCTGCAACGGGTTTATCCGCTACGAAATGGATCTTTGATCCGGTTGCCTGCAACCGTGACGTCGACAAGGCCGGTCCCTGATGGAGTGGTCAGCTGGACAGCGTGTTGAAACGGGTCCATGCATCTTCAAAACGACGCAGGTTCTCGGCGGTATAGGCCTCATAATCCACGTCGATGTTGGAATAAAGCTCGGACACCATGCTCCACATTGATTCGCGCAGCAGCGACGTGCATTTCATCGCCTGGAATCGAAGCCACAGTGCATCGGTCAGCGGGCGCTCGAAATAGGCTTCCAACAGATGCCGTTCGAGCGGTTCCGGCAAGCGGTTGTTGGAGGCCAGGCCGCCCAGGTCGAACAAGGGCGAGTTGTATCCGGCATAGTCCCAGTCCAGAAGCCAAATACGCTTGCCGTCATCGATGAAATTGGCCGCCAGCAGATCATTGTGGCAAAACGCCACCTCGGTCGGTAATGCGGCCTTTTCCAGTCGCGTGGCGATTTCAACGTAACGCGGCAGTTCGTCGAGCATGCGGCTGCGGCGTTCGCGCAGTGTGTGCGCGTAGCAGCGGAGTACGTGGAATGGCCAAAAGGCGAGTACCGGGCCGCGCAATTCGGTGGCAAGATCGTGGTGGCACTGCTTGATCAAGGCAATGACGCGGTCCAGGGTGCGCGGGGTGTGCAGGTCGTCTTCGGCGAGGGTCCTGCCCTCGATGAAACGCATCACCATGACGCCGTCCCCGGCGTGGACGATCGGCGGCGAAAGGCCGATTTTCTCCGCCGCGCGTGCCGCGGCCAGTTCGTTGAAGCGCAGGATCAGGTGCTCGGGGATGTCCGCGCCCATGCGTACCACGTATTTGGCGTCGCCATCCTGGACCAGGAAGTTCGTGTTCGTCAGGCCGCCGGCCAGTACCACCGGCTTCACGGGGCCCGACCAGCAGTCGAGGCTGGCCACTGTTGCCGCAAGATCCGTCATGGGTGCGAGTCTCTCATCCCGTCCCTGCGCATCGGGGCCTCAAGCCCTGACACGCGCCATTCCCGGATCGTAAAGCGGTTTCAGGTGGATTTCGCAACGTACGCAGTCTCCCGCCACGACGAGTTCGTAGCGGCCACCGTCGAGCCAGGCACGGTCCACCACGCCATCCGGCGACGAGACGTACCCGTAGCCGATCGGCTTGTTGATGGTGTGGCCGAAGCCGCCGGAACTCAGCCAGCCGACCTGCTTGCCATCGCGCAGAATGGTTTCGCGCCCCAGCAGCACCCTGTCCGGATCGTCCAGCGTCACGCCGACGAGGCGGCTCGCGAGGCCCCGGTCGCGTTGCGCTTCGAGCGCATCGCGGCCCTGGAAGGCGGTATCCGATTTCAGCTTGACCGCGAAACCGAGGCCTGCTTCGAGGGGCGTGTGGTCGGGACCGATGTCCGCGCCCCAGACCCGGTAGCCTTTTTCCAGGCGCAGGCTCTCGATGGCGCGGTAGCCGGCGTTGGCGATCCCATGCCCGGCTCCCGCTTCCATGATCGCGTCGTAGACGGTGGCGGCACATTCCACCGGCATGTGCAGTTCCCAACCGAGTTCGCCGACGAACGTGACGCGTATGGCGAGGATCGGTGCGCCGGCGATGAATATCTCGCGCGCGGTGACGAACGGAAATCCCCCGTTGCTGAAATCGGCCTTGCTTACGCGACCGAGTACGTCCCGTGCGTGCGGCCCCATGACGGACAACACCGCACGGGACGAGGTGACGTCGAGGAGCCTTGCGTCCATGCCGTCGGGAATGTTGCGCGTTATCCAGTCCGCGTCATGCGTGGCAAAGCCGGTTCCCGTGACGACGTAATACCGGTCGTCGGTGAGCCGCGTCACGGTGAGGTCGCACTCGATGCCGCCTTTGGCGTTGAGCATTTGCGTGTAGGTGACGGCGCCCGGTGGTTTCCGCACGTCGTTGCCGCAGATCCAGTCCAGCGCGGCCTCGGCGTCGGCGCCCGTGACCAGGAATTTCGAGAACGACGTCTGGTCGAACACGGTGACCCGCTCGCGCGTCGCCCGGTGCTCGCGCGCCACGGCGTCGAACCAGTTGGGTTTGCCGAACGTGTAGATGTCCCGCACTTCACCTGCATCCGCGTCGCCGAACCAGTTCGGCCGTTCCCAGCCCAGCTTCTCGCCGAAGCACGCCCCCTGGGCGCGCAGGCGGTCGTACAGTGGCGAGACACGGCACGGCCGCCCGCTGCGATGTTCCTCGTGCGGCCACGAGATGGTGTAGTGCTTGCCGTACAGCTCCAGCGTACGGCTGCGCACCCAGTCGACGTCGCGGTGCGGTTGCCCGAAGCGGCGGATGTCCACGGCCCACAGGTCGAAAGGCGGCCGGCCGTTGACGATCCAGTCGGCAAGCGCGAGTCCGGCGCCGCCGCCGGCGGCGATGCCGAACGCGTTGAAGCCCGCGCCCACGAAGAAGTTGCGCACCTCGGGTGCTTCGCCGATGATGAAATTGCCGTCCGGGGTGAACGATTCGGGACCGTTGATCAGGGTACGTACGCCAGTGTCCTTGAGCGCCGGCACGCGTCCGATGGCCAGTTCGATGAACTGCTCGAAGTGTTCCCAGTTGGAATCGAGCAGGTGGAAGCTTGCGCCTTCCGGCAACTCCTTCACGTCCCACGGGATTGGATTGGGCTCGTAGCCGCCCACGACCAGGCCACCGACCTCTTCCTTGTAATAGGTGAGGCGGTCCGGGTCGCGCAGCGTAGGCAGGTCGCGGGTGATCCCGTCGATCTTCTCGGTGATCATGTATTGATGCTGCACTGACACCAGCGGTACGTTCACGCCGGCCATGGCGCCGATTTCACGGGCCCACTGCCCGGCGCAGTTGACCACCACGTCGCAACGCACGCGGCCTTCCGAGGTATCGACGCCGGCCACGCGCCCGGCGTGCAATGCGATGCCGGTGACCTCGACATCCTCGACGATGCGCCCGCCCTTGAGGCGCACCCCCTTGGCCAGCGCCTGCGTGATGTCGGATGGATTGGCCTGTCCGTCGGACGGCAAAAACGCGGCGCCGATGACGTCGTGCACGTCCATCAGCGGCCACCTCGCTTTCGCTTCGTCCGGCGAGAGCAGGAACATGTCCAGGCCGAACGAACGCGCGGTGGTCGCCCGCCGCTTGAGTTCGGTCCAACGCGCCTCGTTGCAGGCCAGTTGCAGTCCGCCGTGCTTTTTCCATCCCGTGGCCAGGCCGGTTTCAGCCTCCAGCCGTTCGTACAGGGCCACGGATTCGCCCAGGAGCCGGGTCACCTGCGCATTGGAGCGCAACTGTCCGACCAGCCCCGCCGCATGGAAGGTCGTCCCCGACGTCAACTTGTGCCGCTCGAGGACGACCACATCCTTCCATCCCATGCTGGCGAGGTGGTACGCCGTGGCGCAGCCGACAATTCCACCGCCAATTACAACCGCGCGTGCGGTATCTGGTACGCGAGCCATCCCTCACCTTCGTTTCAGGTCAAATGTCCATGAGTGCCGGCATCGCGTCGTCGACAATGATGCGGCGGTAGTGGTCAATCGCCTGGGTATCAGGGCGATTGCGGCTTGTTCAGAAGCTCGTCTTCCTTCGCCTTGACCTCGGCCAGGCGATCGAGTTCGCCACGCTCCATCAGGATCAGTTCTTCGTCGACCTCGCGCACCGGGCCCTTGTACCACTTGTGCGCCGAAACCAGCCACCAGATGCCCACGATGATCATCAAGCCGAAGAACGTGATGGGCGCGTAATTGGCGGCGGTCCAGGTAAAGGCGTCGGTGAACCACACGCCCGCGCTGCTGGTGGGTGCCATGAACAGGATCGCGAAGATCCACACCCATACGAAGGCGATCGGGCACATCCACCGATAGTGCTTGCCGATGTTCCACGGGCCAACCTTGAACTTGGCGCCTTGGCGCCAACGCAGGAAGATCGGCAGGCTGAACGATACGTTGAGGCCGATGACCGCAACGGACGTGCCCACGGCATACCCGATCACGCCATTGAACAGCGTGGGGATCATCAGCAGCCATATCGCCACCGCGCACAGATACAGCGCGTTGACCGGAACCTGGTTGCGTTTGGACACCTTGCGCCACATCTGCCCGCCGGGCACCGCGCCATCGCGTGAAAATGCAAACACCATGCGTGACGACGAGGCCAAGGCCGCGTTGCCACAGAAGAACTGTGCCACGCATGCGATGATCATCAGGAATGCGGCCCAACCCTCGCCCACGGCATGCGTCCAGATATAGGGCACGGCGTCACCACCGGCATCCAGTACGCCCTTCACGTCGGGGACGACGAAGGTCACGGCCACCAGGAGGATGAATCCGAAAATCAGTGATATGTACACCGACGAGGTCATGCCGATGGCGGCGGCGCGGGCGGCCGTTTGCGTTTCCTCCGCCAGGTGCGCGGACGCGCCGAATGCCGTGACCGTGTACTGGACCATCAACAATCCCAGGCCCAGGACGTACCAGAAGCCTATGTCCGAAAGGCCACTACCGGGCAATCCGGTGCCGTTGACGAACGTGCCGAATACGAAGCTTGCCGGCTGGTGATGGTCGGGTACGAAGATGAGCACCGCCAGGATCACCAGCACGCCTGCGATGTGCCACCACGCGGATATGGAATCGAGCAGGCCCAGAAGCGTTACTTTCTGCAGGTTCAGAAGCAGATGGACGGCAAGCAGCACCGTAAAGATGACGAAGGTTATTCCCGTCGAAATGGGCATGCCGAACAGCATGTTGAACAGGCTGTTGTAGAAAATGGCGGCGCCCATGTCGATGGCCGCCGTAACGGCGATGACCCCGACCATGTTCATCCAGCCGGTGAACCAGCCCCACGTGGGGCCGCCGAGTTTGGCCGACCAGAAGTAGATGGCACCCGAGGTTGGCATCGAGGAGGCGACTTCCGCCAGGCAAAACGCCAGGATCGTTATGAACACGCCTGCAATGAGCCAGCCCCATGTGACAAGTGCCGGACCGCCCGCCGCGAAGGCGATGAAGTAGGAGGTCAGTGTTCCGGCAAGGATTGAAATGATGGTGAACGAGATCGCGAAGTTCTGGAATGTGCTCATCCCGCGATTGAACACCTGGCGATACCCGAGTCCAGCCAGGACGCGCGCGTCCTCCTCGTCCGTCGAGGAGCGGCCTGTCCGGCCTTTCGTGGTGGGGATGTTGCTGTCTGTGTTGGCCATTGCGTTCCGTCCTCCGTCGAGGTTTTCAAAGGCTGTATGCAAATCCGGCAATCCTTGCCCTGTCGCATCCGCTGTGGTCGCTTGAAACCCCTGTCCCTGCAATCGCTTCACGACGTCCGGCAGGGGGCTGCACGGATTGCAGGGGATGATGGCGAAAGAAAATGTTCCGGTTTGTCGCTGCGCCGTGGCAGCGCAGGCTGCAGCACCTCCCGTTTGGTTCCCGTGGTACGGGCATGGCGGCCACTTTCGATCACGTGGTGGCCGCTCATGTCATACGACGGTCCGTGTGCGCGCAATCGCGCGTGGAGCATGGATTGGCGTAGTTCACCAAAGTACTGCAAGGCACGCATGACGTGGCTCGCATACACATATGTACAGCATCGCCCACTGTCTACTACGTCTGTATGTGGCTGTCAACCCACTTTTGGGTACGTGCCGGTGACGCCGGCCCATCGTCGTTTGCGGTGCACGGCCTGCCGGCCCGCGGGCGTGCCTGTCCCTGTGGCAAGGGGGCAGGCTGGTTGGTTCCCCGGCGCGTACCGGCGTCATGCGTTGGGATTCGAGGCTTGCAGCCGGCCCGCGGCCCGCGGCGGCGGTCTGCGCCAACTCGTCGTGGACAGGGCAACCACTTGGCATGCGTCGTCCGACGAGGTGTTGTCGCGCCTGCGGGGCGTCCATATCCCGTCCTCGATCATCCAGTGCCGCAGCGTTTCCACGGAATGGCTGAAGCCATGGTAGGCGACCAGCTTTTCGTGTGTCAGGGTCGGTCCGCAGTCGACATAGCGCTCGCGCACAAGTGCCATGTACTCGCGGCGGACGGACGATGCGATGCGGTTGTTGGCGGGCGTGCCCAGCCGACGTGACACCAGTCCGTTCTCGCCCTCGGCCCGATAGCGGCTGACCAGCCGCTTGACTTGCCTCACGCACAGATGCAGTCGTTCCGCCCCTTCGGCGTGCGTCAGGCGATGATCCACGATCTTCCGTACGACCCTCGCCCGATCCCGTGTCCTGTTGCTCATGTTTGCACTCATGTTGGCAAACTCCCGATTCGTTTGTCGGTCGGAGTCGTGGAGCCGGGTGGCATGCAGGCTTCGACCTGGAACGCGGGGCGTCCCCTGGTGCCGGCGCCCGCTCACATTTGCGACATGGATGTACACGCGGGGTAGGTGTAGCACAACGTGTACGTGCATGTACAGGGGCCGGCAAGCCTGCGACATGCGGACAAGACGCGCCGCGGGGTTTCGGGTGGAACCGGTGGACTTTGGTCCTGCGGCGGGGCTGGCGTGGCGCGGATGCGCAAGAAACCGCCTGTCCGATCGCCGCACTCAACCGATGGCCAGCAGCACGACCCCGCCAACCATGACCGCCGCCGCCCCCAACCGGCGCGGGCCCTGTACTTCGGCCAGCAGGCGGGTCCCGAGCACGGTGCCGATGAGAATGCTGATTTCACGCGCCGGCGCCACGTAGCTGACCGGGGTGAACACCATGGCCGTCAGGATCAGGATGTACGACAGCGGACTGAGGACCGCGATGGCGCCTGCAAGCAGCATTTTGCGCCTGGACCGGAACAGCAACGAAATCTGCGCCTTGCGCTTGATCGCGAGCGGGGTGAGCATCAGGGCACGGCCGGCATCGGGGGCCCATTCCTGGAGTATTGCCGGCACCAGGAAGATGCTGACCGCGGATTTGTCGATGAGCGTGTAGCCGGCGACCATGCTCGCGGCGATCAGGGCCGAGCCGACTGCGCGCAGGTATCCCGGTCGACGTATCGCGGCCACGTCACCCGTCAGGATCACACTGCCGGATACGATCAGCGCGATGCCGGCCACGGCCATGGCCGACGGTCGCTCGTGCAACAAAAGCACGGCGAAAATCACCGTGATGAGTGGCCCCGTGCCGCGCACCAGGGGGTAAACCAGGGACATGTCGCCATTTCGGTAAGCGCGATCCAGGAGCAGGAAATACCCCGTGTTGAAAATCGCGCTGGCGAGCATGAGCGCGATCTCCACCCAGGTGATATGCGGCTTCATCCACCACACGACCGCAGCCGCGACCGGCGCGTAAAGGATGGCGGCGAGCGTCGTGAAGCACCACACGAACACCACCCCGCCACCGGATCGCTTCAACAGCAGGTTCCACATGGCGTGCATCGCGGCGGCTATCAGGATGAGCGCCAGTGCAAGGCTGGTCATGGGCGACGTGTCCGGTACGGAATACAGGTGCGGGAGGGATTGCCCAAAGCGGGTCCGGCGGCCGCCGCCACGCGATGTTCCCGGCAAAACCGGGGCGTGCCGTTGCGCCGTCGCAACCGCGGGGATGTTAACCCGCGCCGGCGTGTCCCGGCACGGTGTCGTCCGGCAGGCACCCCGGCCATCACCGGCACCACGAACGGCGGGACGGGCAACCCCCGCACCGGGAAAGCGGATCAAACGGCAAACGGGACATTATCGCTTTGTGTCCCGCAAATGGGTTGCGCATGGCCGGGTTTTGCGGTTACCTATCGCGGTGGGCCCCACAGTCCCACTAATCCGGAGGCAGCTTATGAACAGGGTAAAAGCATCCTAGAAGCATCCCATTGCCGGGAAGATGGATACTCGTAGCATCAGGTAATCATGAACGTGTACGACGCGGTCGTGTAGTCACGGGAATTGCCATTGACCCATCGAGCCTGCCTGAATGGAGAAAGGCGAAGTCGGATGCAATGATCGCTGATTCAAGCCGATCAGCGGCTTGCATTGCACAGCGCCACAACTGGTTGCAAATATTCACCCCACTGTAGGCACAGACATGAAACCAAACATGAAACTGGCACGTTGTATTGTCATGGCTTCCGCACTGGCAGCCGGTACGGCCACTGCAGGGACCATAACCGTTTATACCGCTCTCGAAGACCAGGAAGTCACATCCTATATAAAGGGATTCGAACAGGCCCACCCGGACATCCACGTGCATGCACTGCGCCTGTCCACGGGCAACCTCTCGGCCCGCATCATCGCGGAAGCGAAAAAGCCGCGCGCCGACGTCATCTGGGGCCAGGCCGTGACGGACCTCATGGACCCGCGTATCTATGACCAACTCGAGGTATATCACGAGAAGGGACTTGACAAGATAGGTTCCAAGTTCAAGGACCCCAATGGCCGCTGGGTCGCCGCCACGGGCTATATGGCGGCATTTTGCGTCAATACGAAGTTGCTGAAGGAGAAAAACCTGCCGATGCCGACGAGCTGGGCGGACCTGATCAAACCCGTATACAAGGGCCAGATCGTCATGCCCTCTCCGGCTTCATCGGGTACGGGTTATTTGCAGGTTGAGCCATTCGTTCAAAAAGAAGGCATGGAAAAGGGTTTCGCCTACATCAAGAAACTGAACGAAAACATAGCACAATACACGAATGGCGGGTCCCCGCCGTGCAAGATGGCCCGCGTAGGGCAGTTCCCGATTGGACTTTCATTCGCCTTCGTGGCTGTCCAGTCGATCGCCAAGGGCTATCCAATCAAAATGGTGATTCCGCACAAGTTTCTGGGCTATGAGCTGGAAGGCTCCGGCCTGATGAAATCATCAAAAAACAAAAAGGATGCGAAAACGTTTTTGAACTGGATACTGACGCCACAGGCCGGCAAGCTGTATGAAGCACAGGACAAGAGTATCGTTTCGCTTCCCAATCACAAGTTTTCGGCGAATCAATTGAAAGCCGGATTCCCGACCAACGTGAACGAACTGCTGTTTCCGATCAACTTCAAGTGGTCCGCTGCGCATCGCCTGGAGATTGTCAAGAAATGGCAGGAAGTGACACACGGCTGATTGGCGTATCGGATTCAGTCCAGAATCGACGCTAGTTCATACGGCGTGTCTGGTCGGCAGCTCCTGTCAATGGCCTTGCAGGCCTGGCTCCAATGCCGGGGCAGGAGCTGCCGCCGGGGAAGATGTCCACGGGTCCGGCTGCACGATACGTACGCGGTGTGGCCCGGTGCGGGGTCTTGCGCAGGGGGCGGGTCAAACCCGGCGCACTGGCGTGTGGATCATCGCGCCCCGGTGGCGCGGGCCGCCCCTGGCGCCCATGTGCGGCGTCGTATCCCGGCCCGGCGCGGGGTTGGCCAGTCAAGCCCCCGGATCCACCCGACACGTCTTCGTTCCGTCCTGCCGAGTACAAGTGCCGCCTCATGTATCTAGAAATCCAGAACGTCAGCAAGTCATTCAACAATGTTCCGGCACTTTCCGACGTGTCGTTGTCGATCGGCGAACATGAGTTTGTGTGCCTGCTGGGGCCAAGTGGATGTGGCAAGACGACATTGCTGCGCATCATTTGCGGATTGATTACGGCGGATGCCGGGCAGATTCTCCTGGAGGGCAAGGACATCATGGGCATCCCCGCGCACGAGCGCGGGTTCAGCATCGTGTTCCAGTCGTATTCGTTGTTTCCCAACATGACCATTGCGGAGAACGTCGCCTATGGCCTGAAGATTCGCCACGTGGCGAGGTCGAAGAGGGCGCAGCGGGTCAAGGAACTGCTCGCATTGGTCAAGTTGTCCGGTTACGAGCGGCGTTATCCCTGGCAGCTTTCCGGTGGCCAGCAGCAACGCATAGCCATCGCGCGTGCATTGGCTGTCAATCCTTCCCTGCTGCTCCTGGATGAGCCGTTGTCGGCACTGGATGCGCAGGTGCGTGCCCAGATGCGCGTCGAACTGCACCAATTGCAGCGGCAGCTTGCCATTCCCACCGTCATGGTGACGCATGACCAGCAGGAGGCACTGGAACTTTCCGATCATGTCGTATGCATGCGTAATGGTTCCATAGAACAGATCGGATCGCCGGAGCAGGTTTATGCGGCGCCCGAAACGTATTTCGTCGCCGATTTCATCGGCAATGCCAACCTGATGACGACCGATTGGGTACGGGCGAATATCCCGGCCTTGCTGGCATCCAGGCCAGAGGGGGCCGACGAGGCCTATCACGCGTGCATACGGCCGGAGGCCATTGACGTCAAACCCGCTGCGGCCGGCACTGGCCGGGTGGAAGACGTCACGTTTCTCGGCAACAGGCTGAAACTGCGCATCGGCTGGCGGTCGGTGACGCTCCTGGCGGACGTGTCGAGTCAATTGGGGGTGCGTATTGGCGATGCCGTGGATGTTGGCGTCGACACGACCAACGCGAAGTGGGTGCGGGTCTAGACATCATCCAATGAAACGGCGTTCATGCAAGTTGAGGAGGTGACCATGGCGAGCAGCATTTCCATCAGGCGCCGGTTGCGGACATCGCCTGCGTTTTGGCTGCTCCTGATCCCCTTGATCGGGCTGTTGTTCATGTTCGCCTATCCGTTGCTTGACATCGTGTGGCGAAGCTTCAGCCACGACGGTGAATTGACGATAGCGAACTACGTCGACGTCCTCACGACGGGGGGGACGATAAGCGCCATAGAGCACAGTCTGTTGGTGAGCCTTGCCGCGGGTTTCGTGAGCGTGCTTCTCGGGCTGCCCATGGCCTATGCGCTGGAGCGTTCGCGGGTACGCTGCCAACCGGTGTTCAAGCTCGCGCTCGCATTGCCCCTGCTGGCGCCGTCGCTGGTCCAGGGACTGGGCATTCTCTTCCTGTTCGGCCCGGGCGGGCTGTTGTCCCAATGGACCAGCTGGGATGGCAACATCTATGGATTCTGGGGTTTGCTGGTATCCGACGTCTTCTGGACGCTGCCGCAATGCGTGATGATCCTGCAATCTTCCCTGCGGGATCTGGATGCGCGCCCTTACGAAGCTGCCAGCGCCATCGGCGCATCCCGCTGGCGGCAATTCACGGACCTCACGATCCCGGCAATACGCTTTGGGCTGTTTAGCGCCTGGTTCGTCGGATTCATCCTCACGATCACCGATTTCGGCAATGCGTTCGTCATAAGCGGCCGCTACAACGTCCTCGCCATGGAGATGTACAACGAGGTGATCGGATTGCAGAACTTCCGCGCCGGTGCCGTGGTGGGCGTCCTGCTGTTGATTCCGTCGCTTTTCTCCATCTACATCGAACGCGTGGGCAGGAGGACGCAGGCCGCGAACGCCGGCAGCAATGCCGTTCCGTTGGCGATTGAACGCGGCGTGGGTCGCGATTTCTGTCTTGGCACCGTGTGCTGGGTGGTATCGCTTTTCATTTTTGCCGTGGTGGCCATCGTGGTGTACGTCGGCGTCATCAAGTTGTGGCCGTACAACCACTCATTCACGCTGCAACATTTCATGGTCGACACGGCCGGGGCATACGAATCGCTGGTGTTGACGCTGGAGATCTCGGTGGTGGTGGCCATCGTGGGCCTGGCGGCCCTTTTCGCATTCGCCTTCGGGGTGACCCACGTGAAGGGGCTGTTGTCCCGATTCGCTTATATCGTCGGGCTCGTGCCGCTTGGCGTCCCCGGACTGGTGCTGGGACTGTCATACCTGCTGGTGCTGAGCACCTCGCAATCGCCGTTGGGCTTGTTGTATGGAACCGCCATACTGATCGGCATCTGTAATTTCTACCACTATCACACGCAGGGGTTCCTGACGATGATGGCGGGGATGCAGAAGGTTCCCAGCGCGGTTGAAGACGCGGTCAGCGTCCTTGGTGGACGCACCCGCCACGTCATACGTGACGCGGTATGGCCGTTCGTCAGGGAGGCCTCCGTCGATACCGCGTTCTATCTTTTCATGCGCTCGATGGTCACGTTGTCGGCCGTCATCTTCCTTGTCACGGCCAGCATCAAGGTGGCTTCGACAACCATCATGAATTTGCAGGACGAGGGTTTTCAATCGCAGGCAGCGGCATTTTCCACGCTGATCATGGCGATCATCGCCGTGGCGATGCTGATACTGGAAGTTGTCAGGCGCCGGGCTTCCCGCCGTGCGGTGTCGCAGTCCACGTGATCATGCAACGGGTTGAATTCTTTCAAGGAACCGACGTACATGGATGTTTATAAATTGACACATCATGCAATAATCGTACAATAACGTACAAAAGATGCACGGCATCGACAGGCTCGCATGACAACACCCAGGGACAACACGGTTGACGATGGTGAAGCCTTCGACGCGTCGGTGGCCGAACTCATCCACCGCTGCATCGACCGACTCACGCCGGCCGAGCGCAAGTCGGCGCGTGCGTTGTTGTCGCACTACCCGCTGTGCGGGCTGGAGCCCCTGGCCACGTTCGCGAAGCGCGCCGGGGTAAGCCATCCGACGGTGTTGCGTTTCATTTCCAAGCTGGGGTTCGGCGGCTATGCGGAGTTCCAGACACGCCTGCGCGCGGAGCTGGAGGCACGGTTCCTGTCGCCGCTGTCCAAGCGCCGTGGACAGGCGCACGTCGCGCCGAAGGAAACGCAGGACACGTTGCAGGCCTTTGCCGGGACCGTGTGCGAAAACGTGCGCCAGTCGATCGCCGCGTTGCCGCGCGGCGAGTTCGAAGGGGCGATCGGGCTGTTGGCATCGAAGGCGAGCACGGTGTACCTGCTTGGCGGGCGCTTCACCGACTCGCTTGCCGAGTACGTGTACCGGCACCTGCGGATCATCCGGCCGCGCGTCCACCATGTCATCGGCCTGCCGGTATCGTGGCCCGAGTATCTGCTCGACATGGACCGCAACGCGGTGTTGGTGGTCATGGACATCCGCCGCTACCAGGAAGAAGTCGTGCGCTTCGCGCGTGAGGCGGCAAAGCGCCAGGCGCGCATCATCCTCCTGACCGACCAATGGCTTTCGCCGATCGCGAGCTTCGCCAAGTACGTGCTGTCGGCGCGGGTGGAAGTGCCGTCGAACTGGGATTCCGTCGCCGCGCTGACCACCTTTGCCGAGGCCATGATCGCGGCGCTCAACGAACGTGGATGGGACAGCCGGCAAGGGCGCGTGCACGACCTGGAGCGGCTGCGCAACCGCATTGTGGAGAACGATTGACCGCCGGCGACGACGGTCCGGATTCTGATAGCGCTGCCTGTGACAGCCCGTGGTGACTGCGAGGAACGACAATGACGAACGCGAAGGATCAACAAGGGACGTTGGGCCTGATTTCCCTGCAACAGCTGGAAACGGCGGTGGGCACCGGCGCCATCCACACCGTGCTGCTTGCCGCGACGGACATGCAGGGCCGCATGCAGGGCAAACGCCTGGCGGCGAGTCATTTCCTCGACGAGGTGGTCGAACACAACGCCGAGGGATGCAGCTACCTGCTGGCGGTGGACGTTGACATGAACACGGTCGACGGCTACACCATGACGTCCTGGGAGGGCGGCTACGGCGACTTCGTGTTCGTGCCCGACCTGTCCACGCTGCGCCGCATCCCCTGGCTGGACGGCACGGCACTGGTGATGTGCGACATCAAGTGGAAGGACGACAGCCCGGTCACCGCGTCACCGCGCCAGATCCTGCGCCGCCAGCTGGACCGTCTGGCCGAACGTGGCCTTGAAGCCTTCGCCGCCACCGAGCTCGAGTTCCTGGTCTTCCGCGACACCTACGAGGAGGCTTGGCACAAGGCGTATCGCGACCTCGAGCCTGCCAACCTCTACAACGTGGACTATTCGATCCTTGGCACCTCCCGGATCGAACCGCTGCTGGCGCGCATCCGCAACGGCATGGCGGGTGCGGGCATTGCGGTCGAGGACGCCAAGGGCGAGTGCAACTACGGCCAGCAGGAGATCAACTTCGTGTACGGGCATGCACTCAAGGCATGCGACGAACACGTCATCTACAAGAACGGTGCCAAGGAGATCGCGGCCCAGGAAGGCTACGC
>CAYOEF010000008.1:0-27280 GCA_964402805.1 uncultured Rhodanobacteraceae bacterium
CCAACGTACTCGGCATTCCACGCGACGGACGGTTGCCGGATGAAGAGCGAGGCCGTCACGAGGATGGTCGCTCCAACCACCATCTGCCACGCCGTCAAGCGCAGGGGTTCGACGTCCGGATGGCGCTGGAACAGACATTTGGACAGCACGGTGGTGACGGCAAACATGAGGCCCGAAGCGACCGCCAAGGTGATGGAGAGGGCGGACCCCAGCGGGTGCCACGGCTCGGCGACGCACAGGAAACCGGCCGCGGCAATGACCAGGCACAACCAGAACATGGATCCCGGTTTCTCGTGGGCCCACCACCATGCCAGTGGCACCACCCAGAACGGTATGGTGAACACCAGCATCGCTGTCCGCCCGGCTCCTCCGGATACCAGCGCCCACTGCGAAAGCAGGCCCCCGACGGCCTGTGACAAGCCTATCAGAATGGTCAGGATCCACGGCGTGGGACGCAGGCGACCGCGGCGCATCCACAACAAGGCGCACAATGCAACCGTGGCAACGACGTAACGTTGCGTGGTAAACGCCAGCGGGCTGGCATATTCCACGGCCACCTTGCTCACGGTCCAGTTGAGGGCCCAAAGCATCGTGAACCCGACCAGCGCAAGCCACACGACGCGCATCGACGACGACGGGCCGACGACGGGGGTTACGCCCGAACACGATGGATACTGCAATACCCCGTGGGGCCCCGGTTTCATGACCGCTCCAAAATAACCGCGCCCGCCGGATGGCTGGCCCGCGGGAACAGCAGTACCGTTCACCGGCGAATATACGCCGGAACGGGCCTGTCCGGGGGCCTGTTTGCGTCATTGTCCAACCCCACGCGCAAGCCATCGGAACGCCGGCTCACGACGCCGTCACCACGCCCCTGGCTCACATGGCGATGTCGCTGGCACGGTGGCGACGGCTGAGCAATGGATAGACGACCACCGCGCCCACGATCACCACGACGCCAAGATAGAAAAGCGGGCCCACCTCGTGCTGTTCGCCCAACAGGGGGATTGCCAGGATGATGGCGTAGAGGGTTTCGAGGTTGGTGGCGATTTGCGTCTCGAACGCACTCACTTCGCGCATCGCCTTCAGGAGCAGCACGAACGGTATCAGCGTGCAACCAAGCGACAGCAGCAACAGCAACCACGCATCATTCCAGCCCGGAAGCGGCAGCGCAGCGCCCGTGTGTGGAACCAGGGGCGCCACCAGCGTGAGGAATCCGGCTCCCACACCCATCTCGATGCACAGCACGGTGAGCGGCGATGCGTATTGGATCATGTGCTTGTTGCGCGTGTTGAAGGCGGCGACGAACGCGGAGGAAGCCAGTCCCGCGGCCAGCCCGACATACATGCCCGATGGAATGCCACCCACGACCAATGCCACTCCCGGAATCACGGCCAGGCCCAACAGCAACTCGCGCGGGATGAGCGGCCGCCCGATCAGCCACGGCTCGATGGCCGCGAGGAACACGGGCGCGACCGCAAGGCACACGGCCGCCACCGACGCATTCGCCATCTTGACCGACGCATAGAACAGCAACCACGTCATCGCCAGCAGCCAGCCGGTAAGGGCGTACCCGCCGACGAGCCGCAACGAAAGGTTCCACAACTCGCGACGCACCCCCCGCAGCGCCAGCAACGCCACCGCGACGATGAGCATGCGCCACCACACGAGGGCCAGCGCGTCCAGGGTGATCACCCGACCGAAGATCGGCGTGAAGCCCCACAGCACCACGCAGACATGCAGTTCGAGGCGGGCTTTGGCAGCGGTGGACACGCGCACGGTCACGGCCTGATGAAAGTGGGAAACGCCCGTACATTACGACCGTCATGGCCCATAACGCCACCGCCACCCGCAAGACGATGCATTCGAGTGGCCCATGCGACGTCCTGCCGACGGATCGGCCGTTTCCTGTCCGGCCACGGAACCGCCGGATGCGCCAGCCCCAAGTGCACGGTCGTGACATTCCCCGTCAAGTAAACTGTCCGTTGCGGGCGCCATGGCACCAAGTGCGGTACCGACGTGTTCATTGCGGAGCAGGCCCTTGTTCAAACACACATCACTTCAGGCATCGCGATCAACGGACGCAGCGGTCACGACGGACAACCCGATTGCGCTGATGCCGATCACGCTTTCGAATTCGGACGCCACCTGCCAGGAACTGGTGTACCGACAACTCCGGGAAGCCATCCTGCGCGGCAAGTTCGTACCTGGGCACAGCATCACGCTGCGCAGCGTGGCGACCATGCTCGGCGTCAGCCTGACGCCCGTCCGCGAGGCCTTGCGCCGCCTGGTTGCCGAGCGCGCCCTGGAGGTGCATGGCAACCGGCGCGTCAGCGTACCGGGCATGACGTCGGCGAAACTGGCCGAAATTTGCGCGCTGCGCATCGTACTCGAAACGCTGGCCGCCGAACGCGCCCTGCCCCACGTCGACCGGGAATGCCTGCGGCAATTGTGGCGCTTGAATGAACAGGTGGACGAAGCGGTGGACGCGGGCGACATCAGCGCCTATCTCGATCGGCATCGCGAGTTCCACTACACCTTGTACCGCGCCGGCGACAACCGCGTGACGATGCCGCTCATCGAGAGCCTGTGGCTACAGTTCAGCCCCTTCATGCACCTGGCCATCCGGCACATCGGCGTCGATTACATCAACGACCGGCACGCCGAGGGCCTGCACGCCATCGAACGCAGGGACGTCGCCGGATTGCGGCGCGCGTTGAAAGCCGACGTCAACGAGGGCCTGGGATCCCTGACCGAGGCCGATTTCAACGATCTGGTCGCCGCATCCGACCGGTGAGGGCCAGCCCCCGGCTCAGTCGCCATGCCCCGTGAGGTAATCGGCGAGCGTCGCCAGGCGCGACGTGCGTGAACCGCCGTGCGCCGATTCCCGGCGATCCGCGACGTGATACAGGCCGTACATCGCGTGCACGCCAAGCCAGCGCAGCGGTTCGATCTCCCATTTGCGTGGCTGGCGGTTGATCCACGGCAAGCCGGTGCGCTCGCTGGGCCGGTCGGCGATGAGGTCGGCCAGGGTCCGTCCGCACAAATTGGACGTGGAAACGCCAAGCCCGACATAGCCGCCAGCCCATCCGATGCCGGTCCGGGCGTCGAGGCCGACGGTGACACACCAGTCGCGCGGGACCCCAAGCACGCCACACCAGGCGTGATCGAACTTCACGCCGTCGAGCTGGGGCAGCAGCCGATGCAGGATGGTGCGCAGCTGCCTGATCGTCTTGCCCTGGGTTTTGCCGTTGGTGTCGGTACGCGATCCGAACCGATACGGCACGCCACGCCCGCCGATTGCGATGCGGTTGCCACGTGTGCGCTGTGCGTAGCAATAACCGTGGGATGCATCACCGACGAGTTCGCAACCGGCCCAGCCGATGGCGTCCCACAGGCGGTCGGGCAACGGTTCGGTCACGGCGATGGCACTGTTGAGCGGGATCCACAGCCGCCGGTTGCCGGGAATGCCGTGCGTAAAGCCCTCGGTGGCGCGCACGATGCGCCGCGCCTTGACAGTACCGCGTGTCGTCGTGACGCGGCCCGGGAAGATGCCGATCACCGGCGTGCGTTCGTAGATGTCGACCCCCATCCGCTCGACGGCGCCGGCGAGCCCGCGGACCAGCTTGGCCGGCTGCACCCGCATGACGCCGCGACACAGGGTGGCGCCCACGACGCCGCGCACGCGGATGCGCGCCGCGGCCTCCTCGCGACCGAGCAGGATGCTGCGTTCATCCGGTACACCCCATGCCTCGTCCTGCGCATGGCGATCGCGCAGTCGTTGCATCTGTGCCTGCGTACACGCGTAGACGAGCAGATCGGTCGGCTTCAGGTCGGCGTCGATGCCCTCCTCCCCGCATACGCGCGCAATCTCGCCCACCGTGGCCCGCAACTGGCGTTCCAGTTCCCTCAGGCCATCGGCGGTCCCTGTCTGGAGATATTTCCGGCGGCTCCATTCGAAGCCGCCGGAACACCAGCCGCCATTGCGTCCGGAGGCGCCGAATCCGGCAAATTCTTTTTCCAGCACGACCACCGACAACGACGGTTCGGCCTGCTTCAGGTAATAGGCGGTCCATAGGCCCGTAAATCCCGCTCCCACGATGCACACATCGGCGCTGACGTCGCCCGGCAATGCATGCCTGTATTCCGGAATACCCCCCATGTCGGCATACCAGAACGACACCCCGCCATTCGTGTTCACCCGCATGGTTTTGTCCGCGCCTGCGACCATTCCCGAATCGTGTCACGCGACGCTGTGAAAACCGTCGAGCACATTGGTTACATTCGTACCGATTTCCTGCACCGCATAACCGCCCTCGAGAAGAAAGACCGTCGGCAGGCCGGCCATGGCGATACGTCGCCCATAATCGGTGAAATCCCCACCCACGAGCTGGAACGACCCGACCGGATCGCCCTTGAAGGTGTCCACGCCAAGCGAAACGACGAGCAATGCCGGCTGGTATTCGCGAATGCGGGCAAGGCCATGCTCGAGTGCCTTGCGCCACGCGCCATAATCGGTTCCGGATGGCAGCGGATAATTCGCGTTGGTTCCGCGACCGGGACCTTCGCCCTTTTCGTCGGCGTAACCCAGGTAATAGGGAAATTCATCCCGTGGATCGCCGTGGATGGACACGTACATGACGTCGGCGCGGTCGTAGAAAATCTGCTGCGTGCCGTTGCCGTGATGGAAATCGACATCGAGGATGGCCACGCGCGGGACGCCCCGCCCGATGGCATGCTGCGCGACGATGGCGGCATTGTTGAAGAAACAATAGCCGCCATATTGGTCCACCGCGGCATGGTGCCCCGGCGGACGGCACAGGCCGAACGCCGCCTCGCCCGTGGCAAGGACGTGATCCGCGGCGCTGAGCGCGATGTCGGCACTGATTTGGGCCGCTTCAAACGTATGCGCCTCGATGGCGGTTTCGGCAGCCAGCGCGTAATAGCCCACCAGGCCCTCGATGTTGCGTGGCCGCAGCGAACGCGTGCGGCGGCCCGGCCAGATGGACGGCATCACCTCACCCTCGATTCCCGCCGCGCTCCATTGCTCCCACACGGTCGACAGGAAATCCAGATAATCCGCGTCGTGAACGGCACGCACCGGGTCCATGCCATGGAGTTCCGGCGGATCAATCGGCCCGATGTCCCGCTCGCGCAGGCTTTGCAGCACCATGTCCACGCGCCGCGGACATTCGAAGGGCGGCACCAGGACACCACCGCTCAATTCCGTCCTGGCATCGCGTGATTTGGTCTTCTCCGAGTGGAATACCTGCATGGCCGTGGCCCCGACGTGAAAGATGATGCCTCGTCGGGCCCAAAGCCGACCGGCGCATCGGATGACAATTTTCAGCAAGATACCGCAAAACCCGTCCCGACCCCGCTTTCCCCGTGACTCACGAAGGCGAGTGCAACGGTTTCCGCGCGCCGAGCGCCCATGCCCGCATCGTTTCCAAACAGCGGCCAACGCACCCGAGGCATGAGAAGGCGCAAACGCCACAACCGGTCGGCCAAGGCCACGTGGCTCGCGGCGTGGGGAAGCACCGTGCTGAAGAACCGTAGCCGGGAGAAACTCATATACGCGATTCTTCAATTTCGTCCACGACACGACCATGTTCGGCAAAGGCAAACTGTTTAAATTATTGTATTTGCTTGATTTTGGCCATGGCGACTACAATCGATCAGTAGAAAGCGCCAAACGCCCACCCGGACAGCATTGATCCCACCCATGCCAAGGCGAGATATAGCAGGAATGGCTTGAGTTTAAGCAATGGGAAGATCGCCATCGCGCCCCAAATGCTGATCGCTCCGCCTGAAACGAGGAAAGCCATTCCAGCACCGGGCGACATGCCGTGATCCAATAGTGATCTCGTCAGGGGCAGAGCAGCATACCCGTCGATGTATGCTGGGCCCCCTACCAAGACAGCGAGTGGGACCGCCCAGGCGCGTCCCGCGCCGACATACCGAGCAAGGGCATCGGGCTCCAACCATCCATTGAGTAAAAACTCCGCCGCAAACGCCGGTACGAGAACGATCACAATCAAACGACTCATCGACCAGACTTCCTTTGCGAAACGATTTCTACGTGCCGGATCTCGCCAGATACACACAGTGGTGTTCATGGCCCGATCATGACTGCTACCTCCACACGACGCTCCGAGGGATTTTACGAGACGATTGTCGCGTAACGGGGTCATCGACCACTCGTGATTTGCAAACAGACTTGTCACTGCACCTCCAAACAAACCTAAGCCGATCGCCGCCAGTATCTTGCCAATCGCGAATCCCCAGCCCAACGTCGCGACGGTGGCAGAGAGGAGGGCTGGATCAGTGATTGGGGACGAAAGCCAGAAGGCCATCACAGGCGCAAGTGGAACGCCGGCGGCTAAGAGCCCTGCCATCAACGGCAGTATTGTGATGCCACACACGGGAATGAACGCACCGACAACTGCTGCCGCAATGATCGACTGCACGATACGTCCCTGAAATAGTGCCGCGACCCTGTCGCTGGCGCCACTGGCCACGATCCATGCGGCAAGCAGGACCCCGGGAATAACGATTGGCGCGACGTCGGCCAGTCCGTAGATGACAAACATGAACGTCTGCCACGCCAACACTGGTCGCCACGACACCAACACCACCGCCAGCACCGACGCAACGGCGGTGGCAAGCCCGAGAAAATGCCCAGTAGCATCGCGGTGGATGGCCCGGAAAAACCGCGAAACTGTCATGTCCGTTCTCGAAGTCATCTTCGGAACCACTATCCGCCATGACAAGCCATTTGACAAACGAGTATATTTGCATCCAACTATCAGTTATTCAAATATATGAACCACTTGAACAGCGACTTGCTGCGAACCTTTCTTGCCGTAGTCGAAGCAGGCAGCGTTACCCACGGCGCCCGGCGTATCCACCGTTCGCAATCGGCAGCCAGTCTGCAGATCAAACAGTTGGAAGGGATTATCGGCCGTCCACTACTTCGCCGGCACGGTCGTGGAGTGGCTCCCACCGACGCTGGCGCCAGGCTTCTTCCAATCGCGCGCCGCGTGACGAGATCACTGGACGCCGCCTTGGCAGACCTCCGGGGTGAACGCCTGCACGGTATGCTGCGGATCGGCGTCCCAGATGACCACGGCCAGACTACGCTCGTCCGTATAATTGCAAACTTCAGGTCCAGGCATCCTGATGTCGAGCTGAAAGTTCGCTGCGCGCTCGGAGAAGCTTTTGAAGCCGCACTGGCAGCCGGGACCCTCGACCTTGCCGTGTTCGAAGTCCCGCAACCGGCGGAGGGAGACGATATGCTGCGCCAAGATACGGTAATCTGGATGCGCCACCGGGAGGCTGACTTTGACAACAATGAAGTCTTGCCCGTGGCAGTCTTTGACCGTGACTGCTGGTGGCGAAATACCGCTTTGGATGGGCTCGAAGCTGCCGATTGCCGCTATCAGATCGTTTTTTCGAGTGAAAGTACAATCGGCGTCCGCTCGGCCGTACGCGCGGGAATCGCCGCTGGATTTCTTAGCCAGCTTGCAGCCGACGACGAATTGGTGCCGCTGTCTCGCATGGGTGGACGCACCCCGTCCTATTTGGTCCTGCGACGGTCTTCCAGTGCGAGTGGTGAAGTTGTTGATGCCATGCGCGAGGCAATCCGACAGGCGTTTCATGCTCATGACGGCTCTCGGTCGTCGCAAACCGTTGGATGAGGCTGGTTGGGCGGGCCAATTCGAGGAAGTTGCGTTCAGCGGCTTCCTGCGTGATCCCACGCTCCTTGGCCTGTGCCGCCAACCCTCGGTTGACCACAGCACCAACCACCTCCACAATAAACAGTTGTTGGTGCCGCGCTCGCCAGACATTCATGTCGATCATGCAAGCCACCCGTTGCCAACGCGCATATGGCATGGAAGCGTGCAGGTACCTCGGTCGATCGACCAGGCCAGGCGCCCGGGGCACAGGAAGACGCGATGCTGAAGAACCGTAACCGGGAAAAGTTCATACAAGCGATTCTTTATTTCGCCCACAACACGGCTGCGCTCGGCAAGATCAAACTGTTCAAATTGCTGTACCTGCTCGATTTCGAGCACTTCCGCCAGACGGGCCGCAGCGTGACCGGGCTTGAGTATCGCGCATTCAGGATGGGCCCTGTGCCAACCGAACTGTTGGAGCAGTGGGATAAGCTGGACGACGACCTGTCGGCTGCCATCCGCATCGTGCCGGAGCAGGTCTTCGACTACTCGCGTGAGAAAGTCGTGCCGCGGCAGCCGTTCAATGATGAACACTTCACCAAGCGCGAACTACGCTTGCTCGAAGACGTTGCAAACCGCTACCGGGACACGCTATCGGAGGCGATGATCGATGTCACGCACGCCGAAAACGGTGCATGGACCCGGATTTGGGCCGACGGCAAAGGCGCGTACGGTCCGATTCCCTATGCACTGGCGATTCCGGAGCATGACCCGAATCGAGATGCCATACTGGAAGCAGCGGCCGAGCACGAGGCCATAAACGTGGCACAAGGCCGATGACGGCATGGCCCACGTTCGCCATGGATGGCTTGCAGCAGGAACGATTCTGCATGACCCACGGTTTTATGCAGACGAGAAAAGCGGTGAGCTCAAGCCGAAGTTTCTGTTCGTACTTGCCACAACCCGTGACGGCGACGTCATATGGCGGTTGTTGACCAGTCGCCAACGCGGCAGGCCCGAACAACCACCTTGCTACCACGGTGATCCGTGTCCCGGCTTCTATCTCGGCGTAATTGATACATCGGCGAAGCTGGGCAAGAAGAGCTGGCTTGATCTTCGCGGGCTTGAAGATGGCGATGGTGTCGACGTTGCCAGATCATTGGGTGCCGGCAAGTTGACGATCGCAGCGGCAATCCGTGGCGCGACGCTGTACGCGGCGATGGAATGCACTGCCGCGGCCGACGACACGACACGTGCACAGGAACGCGCCATTCGCGACGCGTTGGTCGAACACGCGAGAGAGTGACCTTCGCCATACCGTGAGCGGGCAGTGCGCAACACACGGGTCATCGCCGTCGTACATCCCGGTTGCCGCGGCCTTGGCGTGAGCCCTCGCGTGCGACCTTTTCTTTCATTGCATCCGCCAGTCTTTGCACCAATTCCGGAAACATCCGGCGTTCGTCCGCCGACCACTCCTGCACCAGTTCGCCAAGCAATTTGCGCCGTGCACAGGTGATTGCCGTGACGGTACGTACCCCGGCGCCGGTGATTGCCGCCGCCCGCACGCGCATGTCTTCATGCGTGGTCGGCCGTCTGGCCAGGCCGAGTTGTTCGAGCTTGGCAAGCTGGCGGCTGACTGTGGACGGATCCCGGCCCACCCGATCCGCGAGATGGGCCACGCTCATGGCGGAGTCAGTGCCCAGGCGGACCAGCAAGGGAAACAAGGCGCGATCCAGTGAGACGCCTGCCTCACGCAACAGGACCTCGTCCTGACGCGGACTGTTCAGGCAACCGGTCAGGTCGATCAGCGCGGACGCGATAGCCTCCAGATTGCATGTATCACCCATGCTTTACATCGCCTCAACGGCTGCCCATAATACATGTATTATACATGCATTGGGTGACGCCATGGTATGCACGAAGACGGTGCTTCTGATCATGGGCAGTACGCGGGCCGGCAGAATTTGCCCGACGATCACCGCATGGGTGGCACAAGTCGGGCGGGCATGTACCGATTTTGCCTACGAGATCATTGACCTGGCTGACTGGCGACTGCCCATGGACGACGAGCCGGTGATGCCCGCGCTGGCGTCCTACACCCAACCGCACACACGTGCGTGGAGCGACAAAATCAAACATGCGGACGCAGTGATTTTCATCACGCCACAGTTCAACTGGGGTTATCCCGCCGCGCTCAAGAACGCCATCGACCACCTCTACCACGAGTGGCGTGGCAAGCCCGTCGTGATCGTGAGCTACGGTGGCCATGGTGGCACCAAGTGTGCCGAGCAGCTCAAACAGGTTGCCAGTGCCGTGAAGATGCGCGTCATGGCGACAGCTCCTGCCATCACGCTGCCAGACGGGGTGATTCGGCAAGGCGCCCCGCTCGATCGGGACCACGATTTCCGGCCTTGCCTGGCATCGATCCAAAACGCGTTCGCCGAACTGGCCGCGCAAATCTATCCAGCAAAATCCTGATGCGGCGGGTGGATTCAACCACGCACTCCCGCATCGTACGACCCACGAGTCCAGCCAAACACTTGTTCAAGCGATGAAACGGACCACGCCGCCATCCACGCGCAAAGCCGCGCCGGTGGTCGCGCAGGCTTGTTCCGAGCACACGTAGACGATCATGTTGGCAACTTCGTAGGTTGTTGCAAACCGTTGGATGAGGCTGGTGGGGCGGGCCGATTCGAGGAAGTCGTGTTCGGCGGCTTCCTGTGTGATCCCGCGCTCCCTGGCTTGGGCCGCCATCCAGCTCGACACGAGTTCGGAACGCGTCGGGCCCGGGAGGACGGCGTTGACGGTAACGCCCGTGCCGGCGACCGATTCCGCCAGGCCGCGGGAAACAGCAAGCTGGGCCGCCTTGGTCATTCCGTAGTCGATCATCTCCCTGGGCACGTTGACGGCCGATTCGCTGCTGACGAACACGACGCGGCCCCAACCCTTGCGCACCATCCCCGGCAGGTAGTGGCGCGCCATGCGCACCCCGCTCATGACGTTGGTCTGGAAGATGGCCAGCCAGTCCTCGTCGGTCGTGTCGAGGAAGTCGCGCGGCACCGCCGTACCGAGATTGTTGACGAGGATGTCCGCATCGGCGACCCGCGCGGTGAACGCATCGGCGCCCTCGCGCGTGGCCAGGTCGGCCGCGATCCCCGTGATGTCGACGTCCGGGAAACGCGTGTGCATTTCCCGCAGGGCGGCACCAACCCGTTCCTCGCCGCGTCCGTTGATGATCACCGCCGCGCCGGCGTCGGCGAGCCCCTCCGCAACCGCCCGGCCTATACCCGCCGTGCTGCCGGTGACGACGGCCTTGCGACCCTTCAAATCGATGATCATGACGAAGTTGTTCCTTTGTTGTGCGGGTCGTCCTGCAACTTCGGCGTGCGTGGCGGCGCGATGCGGCGTGACCCGGTCGCCTCGAACGCCGCCGCAAGCGCCAGAAGCGCGTTGTCGTCATAGGCGCGCCCGGCGAAGGTGAGGCCCACAGGCATGCCGATGTCGGCCATGAGGCCCATGGGTACCGTGACCGTGGGGATGCCGAGGTGGCGCAGCGCCAGGTTGCCATTGGCCACCCACACGCCGTTGCGCCAGCCAAGGTCGGCCGACGCCGGGTTGACGTCCATGTCCGCGGGACCGACGTCGGCCATGGCGGGAAACACCACGGCATCGAGCTGAAGCGCGTCCATCCATGCCTCGAGGTCGATACGGCGCGTTTCCTCGAGGCCCCTCGCGCCTTGGTCGAGGTGCGGGATGGCGGTAAAACGTTCCCACCGGTGACGGCGCACCAGGTCCGGGTAGTCGGCGATGTCGTCGTCGAACCCGGTGTAGCGATCGGGCAGCGCGCCGGGTGGTTGCGGAAAGATCATCGCGCCGTCCACGTCGGCCAGGGAACCCAGGTGCGGATCGCCGTTCGCAGCGAGGAAATCATCCCACGCCCAGGCCGCCAGGTCGCGGATCTCGTAGTGCAGGAATTGCGGTGGAACCAGCCCGCGCGTGCGGATCGTCGGCGCCCCGGCGCGATCGCCCTCGTAGTTCGTGACGACGGGAAAATCGACGTCGACCACCTCGGCGCCGGCGGACTCGAGGTCGCGCCGCGCCGCCTCCCAAAGCGCCATGACCGACGCCCGCGTGTGGATGGGCTGGCCGGTAGCGCCGCCGATGGACGTGCCGGAACCCGCTTCTGGATCGGCGTTGATGTACATCCGGGGCACGCCAAGGCGCTTCCCGGCCAAGGTGATGGCGAGCGTGCGATACGACAGTGGCCGCATGGCGGCGGCCGACGGAATCCGGATCCAGGGCTGCGCACGCCAGAAATCGCCGCGCGTGACCGGATCGTCGGCGACGATGACCTCCAGCACCTCGAACATGTCCGCCATGGTGCGCGTGTGCGGCACGACCACGTCCATGGTCGGTACCAGTGGCCAGTTTCCACGCACGGATACCAGGCCGCGTGACGGCGTATATGCACACAGGCCGTTGCAGGATGCCGGTGCGCGCCCGCTCGACCAGGTTTCCTCGGCCAGGCCGAACGCCGCAAAGCTGGCGGCGGTGGCCGTCCCGGAGCCATTCGACGATCCGGATGCGAACGCCGACGTCAGCCAGGCCGCGTTGTATGGGCTTTCCGCGCGCCCGTAGACGCCGCGCTGCATGCCGCCATTGGCCATCGGCGGCATGTTGGTCAGGCCGAGGCAAATCGCCCCCGCCTGGCGCAACCGGCTGATGGTGAAGGCATCATGCTGGGCGACGAGGTCGACGAAAGCCGGGCTGCCCGCGGCGACGGTGAGGCCGCGCACCATGTAGCTGTCTTTCGCGGTGTACGGTATGCCATCCAGGCGCCCCAGCGCGCAGCCGCGTGCACGCCGCGCGTCGGATGCGGCGGCCTCGGCGCGCGCATCGCGGTTGCGTACCACCACGGCATTGAGGGCCGTCGCCGATGCGGGCCCATCGTAGGCGTCGATGCGCGCAAGGTAGGCATCGACGAGTTCGACACTGCTGACGGTGCGTGCTTCCAGCGCGGCGCACAGGTCGGTGATCGAGGTCTCCACGACATTCATGGTCACGACACGGCGTCAACACGGGGCTGCTGCTGGGTGATGCAGTGTATTCCGCCGCCGCGGGCGGCGATCGGCCGCGCATCGACCGCCACGGCGCGATGGCCCGGGTAGGCCGCTTCGAGAATGTCGCGCGCCGCCGCGTCGGCCTTGGCGTCGCCGAAGGCGGGCACGATGATCCCGCCATTGACCACCAGGTGATTGACGTAGCCCCAGCCGACGTATCCCGTATCATCCCGTACCGTTCCGGGTGCGGGAAGTTCGATGATCTCGAGCTTGCGACCGGCGGCATCGCTTTGCGTGGACATGAACGCTTCGAGCGCGCGTGCCGTTTCGAAATCGGGGTGGCGGGGGTTATGCTGCACATGCATCAATACCCGGCCGGGCGCGGCAAATGCCGCCACCACGTCGACGTGGCCGTTGGTGTGGCCCGGCGTCCCGATGTCGTCGTAGTCGGTGGGACAGCCGCTGGGCAGCCATATCACGTGCGAGACGCCCAGCGTGCGCGCGAACTCGGCCTCGACCCGCGCCTTGTCGGCATGGGGGTTGCGGCGTGGATCGAGCTGGACCGTCTCGGTCGCCAGCACGGTGCCCTCGCCGTCCACGTGGATGCCGCCACCTTCATTCACCAGCAGGGAACTGATGAGTTCGGCGCCGGCCGCGGCGGCAACCCGCCTCGCCATCTGCGCGGACAGCCGCCACTGCGCCCAGTCGCGATCGCCCCAGCCGTTGAAGATCCAGTCGACGGCGCCCAGGACGCCCGGCCGGTCCGTATCCACGACGAAGGTCGGCCCGCAGTCACGCATCCAGAACTCGTCGAGCGGCGCTTCCATGATGCCCACCGCGGAACCGAGCATGTCACGCGCGCGCGCCATCTCCGTCGGGTCGACGACGACAGTCACCGGCTCGAATTCGGCGATGGCCAGCGCCACGTCGGACCAGGCCCTGTAGGCGCCCTCGCGCCAGCGCTCGCCGCTTCCGAGCGTGTTTCCGGCACGCGGGAACGCCATCCAGGTGCGCTCGTGACGGGTACTTTCATGGGGCATCATCCATGCCACGTCAGCTCTCCTTCGTCGGGCCTGCGGCCAGGCCGGGGATGGCGACGCGGGGCATCGACCCGGGTTTTCCGCGCCGTACGCACGCCGGCGCGCCGCCTGGACCCGCTCAGTTGCGTGTCTTGATCAGCTTCCTGTTGACGAACTCGTCCATGCCGTATTTGCCGAGTTCACGTCCGAACCCCGAGCGCTTGACGCCCCCAAAGGGCAACTCCGCATAGCTGTCGCTGGGTTCGTTGATGAACACCATGCCCGATTCCAGGCGGGCGGCGACGTCCGCGGCCTGCGCGGCGTCCGTCGACTGCACCGACGCACTCAATCCATAGGGTGAGTCATTGGCCAGGGCGACCGCTTCATCGGTGTCGGCGACCTTGTACAGCGCGGCCACCGGGCCGAACAGTTCTTCCCGGTAGGCGCGCATCCGCGGCGTGATTCCCGCGAGCACCGTCGGTGCATACCATGCGCCCGCGCGATCGATCGCGTGGCCGCCCATCAGGACCTGCGCGCCCTTGCCCACGGCATCGCTGACCTGCCCGGCCAGTTGCTCGCGGGCGGCCGCCGAGGAAAGCGGGCCGATGAAGGTATCCTCCTCGCCCGGGTCGCCGAACTTGAGCGCCTTGACGGCGGTTGCGAACTCCGTGACGAATTGATCGTAAACCGCCGCGTCGACGATGATCCGCTTGGCGGCATTGCAGGCCTGGCCCGTATTGCTGAAACGCCCGGCCGCCGCCTGCTTCGCAGCCATGGCGACATCGGCCTTGTCCAGGACGAGGAATGGGTCGGAACCCCCGAGTTCCAACACGACCTTCTTGAGGTTGCGCCCGGCGATCTCGGCCACGGCGGCGCCGGCACGTTCCGAACCCGTCAGCGAAACGCCGGCCACGCGCGGATCGGCGATCAGGCCGGCCACCTGTTCATTCGTGGCAAACAGGTTCGTGTACGCACCCGCAATGGCCCCGGCGTCGGCAAAAATGCGTTCCATCGTCAATGCCGATCGCGGGCATTGCGGCGCATGCTTGAGAAGTATCGTATTGCCGTTCATCAGATTGGGCGCGGCGAAGCGCGCCACCTGGTAATACGGGTAATTCCACGGCATGATGCCGAGCAGTACGCCCAGTCCTTCCTTGCGCACGACCGCACTTCCGCCGGTGATGATGCTTATTTCCTCGTCGGCCAGGAAAGCCGGGCCGTTTTTCGCGTAATAGCGGTAGATGGAAACGACGATGTCGATTTCACCGCGCGCCTGGCGGATCGGCTTGCCCATTTCACCGGTAATGATGCGGGCCAGTTCGTCGCGCCGTTGTTCGTACAGGTCCGCCACGCGATCGAGCAGCCCTGCCCGCGCGTCGACGGCACTGACCTTCCACGCACGAAACGCCTCGAAAGCCGTTGCCAGCGCCTGTTCGACCTGGTCATCGGTCGCGGTTGGATATTCCGCCTCCACCTTGCCGGTGGCCGGGTCGATCACCGCATACATGCTCATTCCTGATTCTCCTGAAAAGCCGGTCCGACGTGCGGGGCTGTGCGCGCCTCACACGCGCAGCAGCAGGTATTCCCTTTCCCATGAACTCACGACACTGAAATACGCTTGTTGCTCGGTGCGCTTCACCGCGACGTAGGTCGCAATGAAGCGCTCGCCCAACAGTGACTTCAGCGGATCGCACGCCTCCAGCGCGTCCAGTGCGCGGCCAAGGTCCGACGGCAGGCCGGACGCCTTGTCGTATCCCGAACCGCTCACCGCCGGCCGCGGCCTGAGCCCGTCGGTCAGGCCCAGGTAGCCGCACGCCAGCGTGGTGGCAATCGCGAGGTACGGATTGGCATCGGCACCGGCAATGCGGTTTTCGATGCGCGTGTCCTTCAACTCCGCACGCGGCACGCGCAGGCCGACGGTGCGGTTGTCGTAGCCCCATTCCGTATTGACCGGGGCCGACGACGAGGCATTGCTCACGCTGCGCGCCAGGCGCCGATAACTGTTGACGTTCGGCGCCAGCAATGCCAGCCCGCGCGGCACGTAGGTCTGCAACCCGGCGAGATACTGGTAAAACCGTGGCGACGGCTCATCGCCATTCCCGGCAAAGACGTTTTCGCCCGTGGTGCTGTCAAGCAGGCTCTGGTGGATGTGCATGGCGCTGCCGGGCTCGTCGGCCATGGGCTTGGCCATGAAGGTGCCGTACATGTCGTGCGCAAGCGCCACCTCGCGCAACGTGCGCTTGAAAAAGAACACCTGGTCGGCGAGCGCCAGCGGATTGCCATGCTTGAAATTGACCTCGACCTGGCCTGATCCGTCCTCGTGGATCAGTGTCTCGATGTCGATGTCCTCCGCCTCGCAGGCGTCGTACCTGGCCTCGAACAGCGGATCGAACTCGTTGACCGCGTCGATGCTGTAGGCGCGCCTGCCGATATCCTGGCGCCCGGCGCGACCCGATGGCGGTTGCAGCGGGTAGTCGGAATCGATGTTGCGCTGGACGAGATAGAACTCCATCTCGGGCGCCACCACGGGCGTGAGGTTCAATGACGCGTACAGCTCCAGCACCCGCTTGAGGACGTACCGCGGGCTGACCGGCACGACCTCGCCATCGAGGTAATGGCAGTCATGGATGATCTGCGCGGTCGGCTCATGTGCCCATGGAACCAGCCGGCATGTCGACGGGTCCGGTTCCAGTTGCATGTCCGGATCCCGCGGGTCGTCGATGTCGTCGTTGGCCTCCTGGTATTCGCCGGTAATCGTCTTCATGAAGATGGAAAACGGGATGCGCGGCCGGCCGCCATTCAGGAAGTGGCCGGCCGGCATGATTTTCCCCTTCGCTTCACCGGTAATGTCCGGCACCAGGCACTCCACCTCCGTAATGCGATGTTCGGCAAACCACTCACGGAGTGACTCGGTCGTTGCGTTCGAATTCATAAAAATCCCTTGGCGACCCAAAAAGCATCACCAAAACGTCCTTCCCTATTTTGACTTGATCGCCGTCCAAAGCTGTTGCACGTACTGCAACTGCGTGCCCTTCAACGCGGGCGTGAAGCGCAGCCTGGACAGTTCGTCCTTGGTCGGCATGATCGGCGGCTGCATGATTTCCTTGTCCAGGTACGGCTGCGATGCCTTGTTGGGGCTGGTATAGGCATTCCAGTTCGACAGCTCGGCGCCGATTTTCGGCTCCAATATGAAATTGATGAACTCGTTGGCCAGCTTGGGATGCGGGGCATGTGCCGGAATGGCCATCGTGTCGACCCACAACTCGGTGCCCTCCTTGGGCACGATGAACTTGATGTCCTTGAATGCCTTGGGGTTCTTGCCCTTGTAAAACATGTAGTCGCCATTGAACGTCACGCCGACCGCAACCGCGCCACGCGCCAGCCGTTGCAATACGGGGGTTCCATCCACGAAGGCGCTGAAATTGGAGCGCTCCCGGGTCTTGGCCACCAATTTCGCCGCCTTCTGCCATTTGTCCTTGCCAATGCAGTCGTAGCTCAGTCCCAGATAGGCACATGCGGCGCCAAGCTGGACCTGCGGATCGGTAATCATGGCGAACGGGTATTTGCTGTTGACCTTGGGATCGAAAAGGATCGCCCAGCTGTCCGGTGCGTTGGGCAGGTCCTTCGTATTGTAAGCAATACCCGTATCACCCCATTGGTACGGCGCAACGTACTTGTTGCCCGGGTCATAAGGCGGGTTGCTGAATTTCGGCAGGATATTCTTCATGTTGGGGATCAGGCTCTTGTCCAGCGGTTGGATGAGCCCCGCATGCACCAATCGCTGGATGTAATAGCTTGACGGCACGATCACGTCGTACTGGCTGTCCCCGCCGGATTGCAGCTTTGCGAACAACTCCGGATTCGAGCCATAGAAACTGCGTGACACCTTCACGTCATATTTCTTCTCGAATTGCTTGATGATCTTCGGATTCATGTACTCCGACCAGTTGTAGATATAGAGCGTCTTCTGGGCCTGCGCCGGAGCGCCATACAGCGCCGACACGGCCAATGCAAACGCGCAACCAATACCCGTCAATTTGCCCGTCATATTCATGTGTTCCACCTTTCCCTCAACAGGTTGTGATGTCAGGTCCGCGGATCCGGACCAAAGCCTATTTCGCCTGGACGCTTTCCCACAGCTGGTTCAACAGCTGCAGTTTTTCCCCCTTCAATGCCGGGGTGAAATGGAGCCTCTTCATCGTGCTTTCGTCCGGCAGCACCGGAGGTTTTTTCAGCTCCGGCACCAGGTACTGGACGGAAGCCTGGTTCGGGGTCGCATAATCGTTGTAATTGGACAACTCCGCACCGATCTTCGGATCAAGTATGAAATTGATGAACTCGTTTGCCAACTTCGGATGTGGTGCGTGGGCGGGGATGGCCATCGAATCCACCCACTTCTCGGCGCCTTCCTTCGGGATGAAAAACTTGATGTTGGCGTATGTCTTCGGGTCCTGCACCTTGTCGAATGCCAGGTCCCCGTTGTAGGCCACGCCGGCGACCAGGTTGCCACGCGCGACCGCCTTCAGCATTGCCGTGTCATCCATGAAACCCTGGAAATTGGAGCGGCCTTTCGTCTTCAGCAGCAGCTTCGCGGCATCCACCCATTGTTTCTTTTCGCTGCAGGTGTAGCCGTAGCCAAGGTATGCGCAAGCGGCACGCATCATCACCTGCGGATCCGTGCTCACCACGAACGGATACTTGGCGTTGGCCTTGGGATCGAACAGCAGGGCCCAGCTTTCCGGCGGGTTCTTGAGCTTGCTTGCGTCGTACGCGATGCCGGTGGTCCCCCACTGGTAGGCCGCGGTGTATTTGTTGTCCGGATCGAATGACGGGTTCCGGAACTGCGGCATGAGGTTGGCAAGGTTCGGGATCAGGGACTTGTCCAGGGGCTGCAACAATCCCGCGCCCACGAGGTGCTGCACGAAGTAATTGGAGGGCACCACGATGTCGTAAACATTGTCGCCACCGGCTTGCAGTTTCGAAAACATCTGCCCCAGCGAGTTGTAGTAGGTCAGGGTGACCTTGGCATCGTATTTCTTCTCGAACTCCTTGATGATGGCCGGCTTCATGTACTGCGACCAGATGAAGACGTTCAGCTTGTGCGTTTGCGCATGGCCTGGAAGCGATACGGCAAACAGTCCCAGCACGGCCACCAGCGCGCACACGATGCCGGTCACCAAACCCGTTCGTGTTTGTAATCCTGCTGATCGATATGTCATTTCACTGCTCCTGATTTGAAGGCGGTGACACCCGGGGCATCACATGGCCTGAGCCTCGTGCCGGCCAACATCCCGGGACCGTGCACGCGAAATACGGCGGACGTACTGGAACGCGATCATGATCGCGGCCGCCGCGAAAACGGCTCCGATCAACACCGTCGCCGCGGCATTCACCTCCGGCGTGACGCCCTTCTTGATGGCGCTCCAGATGTAAATGGGCAAGGTGGTGCTGTTCGGCCCCGCGGTGAAGAAACTGATGACGAAATCGTCGATCGACAGCGTGAATGCAAGGAAAAACCCGGCCAGCAAGGCAGGCCGCAAAGTCGGCACGATGAAGTACCAGGCGCGCTGGATGGCGTTGGCGTACAGGTCCTGGCAGGCATCGAACAACCGGGAATCCAGGCCCACCAGCCGCGAATAGATGAGCAAGGCGACGAACGGCACCTGGAAACTGATGTGGGCAATGATCATGGTGGTGAGCCCGGGGCTCAATATGCCGATGCTCTCGTGGATCTTGGTGAAGAAGCTCAATTCGGAGATGCCGTAGATGATGTCCGGCGTCACGATGGGCAGGTAGATGATCCATATGAGCCACCCCAGGCGGCGATGCCTGTGGGCATAGACGCCATAGCCGAGCATCGCGCCCACGACCGTGGAGATCGTGGAAGAGACCAGTGCGAGGATGATGCTGTTCCTGAATGCACCGAGCACGACCGCATCGCCAAACAGCATGTGGTACCACTTGAGCGAAAACTGCGTAACGTGGGTGGGCGTGTTGGCCTCGTTGAATGAAAACAGGACAACCACGAGCAACGGCGCGTACAGGAAGACCAGTACGAGGTACCAGAAAGCGCGCACGCTGATCTTGAATTTCGAGACTCTCATAGCACCACCTGCACGCCGCCGCCGGCACGCCGGCTCACCCATCGCAATGCGAGCAGTCCCAGCAGCGTGGCGATGATCATCAGCAGTGCGCCGGCCGCTCCGTACGGCCAGTTGGATGCCGACAGGAACTGGCTTGCCACGAGATTGCCGAGCATGAACGACTTGCCGCCACCCAGCAATTCCGGCACCACGAACATGCCGAATGCTGGAATCCCCACCAGGACGACGCCCGTTATCAGGCCCGGCAGCGTTTGCGGGAAAACGGCGTGCCGGAACGTGCTGATGGGCCCGGCGTGAAGATCCCGCGCCGCCTCGACCTGGGCATAATCCAGCCGCTCGAATGCCGCGTACAAGGGTAATGCCATGAACGGCAGAAAGTTGTAGACAAGTCCGATGACGACCGCGAAATTCGATGGAAACAGGCCCATTTGCGGCGTTATCAGCCCCATGTGCGCGGCCAGTTCACTGAGGGGCGTACCGGGCGCCAACAGATTCATCCAGCCCATGGCCCGAATGACCTGGTTGCTCCACGACGGTACGACGATGGTCAGCAACAATATCGGCCGCGTGTGGGCGGGACGCGTCGTGATGTAATACGCCACCGGATACGCGACGATGGCCACCAGCACGGTGGACAGCAATGCCTGCCATATGGTCCGGCCGATGATGTGGATATTGCCGGCGCTCCATCCCAGCAGGCTGAACCCCGCCAATTGCTTGAACGCATCGAACGAAATGGGCATTTCGGGCAAGCCGTATACCCCGTTCGTCATGAACGCGATCCCGATCAACAGCAGGCCCGGCAATACCAGGAAAAGCACGATCCACGCCACCCCTGGCGTGACGACGGCAAGCAGGTGCCAGGTGTCATACGCGAGTCCGGCAAACGTCGGCGACCGGCGGCGCGCGCCCACGGTGATTTGACTAGTCATCAAGGGTCACCAGTGCGTTGGCGTCGATGGTGGCGGTCACTTCGGCGCCTTCGTCGAACAGCACGTTGCCGACGTTCATCGCCTTTGCGGTCAGTTCCGTGCCTTCCCCGCACACCAGGAGGTATTCGGCCAGGTTGCCGCGATAGATGCGTTCGCGCACCCGGACCCTGAACTGGTTGGCCGCGCCGTCGGCCTCGCCATGACCCAGGGTGACGCCCTCGGGGCGAATCAACAAATGCGCGCCCGCCTTGAACTGGCCGCGCATCAGGCCGATGTCGGTGGTGACGCCCTGCGCGCTCCTGGCCCGTATCGGGTAGACGTTGCGATGGCCCATGAAATTGGCCACGAAGCGGTTTTTCGGTTCCTCGTACAGGCACCGTGGCGCGTCGACCTGCTGGATGAGTCCGCCGTTCAATACGGCGATCCGGTCGCTCATCACGAGGGCTTCCTGCTGGTCATGCGTGACGAAGATGAACGTCATGCCAAGTCGCTTCTGGATGCGCAGCAACTCGACCTGCAAACTGCTGCGCAAGCCCGCATCGAGCGCGGACAACGGCTCGTCGAGCAGGAGCACGTCGGGCTCGTTGACGAGAGCGCGCGCAAGCGCGACGCGCTGCTGCTGTCCGCCGGACAACTGGTCGACCCGGCGTTCGAGCAGGTCGCCGACATGGATGAACGCCGCAATTTCATCCACTTTTTCATGAATCTGTTTTTTCGGTCGCCGCCGCATGCGCAGGCCAAACCCGATGTTGTCGCGCACGTTCATGTGCTGGAACAGCGCATAGGACTGGAAGACGGTATTCACGTTGCGCTTGTGCGGCGGTACGGAGGTGACGTCGCGGCCACCGATTTCGATATGTCCGTCAGTCGGCTGTTCGAGTCCGGCGAGTATCCGCAAAAGCGTCGTCTTGCCGCATCCGGACGGACCCAGGAGCGTGAAGAACTCGCCGGCCGGGATATGCAGATCGACGCCCTTGAGCGCCACGACCTCGCTGCCGAAAGACTTTGTCAGCCCGCGCAACTCGATCGACGAGGCCGGGCGCCGTGCCGCCGCCTGAGCGTAAGCGGCCGGTGTATTTGCCCCGTTCCCACGAGACGTGGTGTTTTCTTCGATGCCGCCAGGGCCAGGCTTCAATGCAACCACGTTTCTTCTCCCACCCGTACATTCCGGAGCCGGTTGGCCTGTCAAAACATGTCGCGCAACCGGTAAAAGCTCGTCGCGAGCACAAGCAGCGGCGTACGCAACGCCTCGCCGCCGGGAAAACGTCTGTGACGTATCTTCGTATACAGATCAAACCGTTCGGCCTGACCGGCCACGGCTTCGGAAATCAGCTTCCCGCTGAGTCCCGAGAAGGCCATGCCATGGCCCGAATAGCCCTGTGAGAAATAGATGTTCGTTCCAATCCGGCCAAAATGGGGAGCACGGTTCAGGGTGATTCCCACCAGGCCACTCCATTGATAATCGATGCGCACGTCTCCCAATGCCGGGAACAGGCGGCCGAGCTTGGATGCCATGCGTTGGCGCAGGCGCCGCGGCGCCCCGTATCCATAACTGACCTGGCCACCGTACAACATGCGCCGGTCTCCCGACAGGTGATAGTAATCGAGGACGAAATTGGCGTCGGCGACGGCATCGTTTTGGGGCAGCGACTGTTCCACCTGCGCGTCGGACAGCGGCTCCGTCGCGACGATGTAGTTGCCGATCGGCATGATGCGGCCACGCAGTTCCGGCGCCATTTCCCGGTTGATGTAGGCATTGCCGCCCAAGACCACGAAATCGGCCGTGACGTCGCCGCCGGCCGTCGCGAGCACGGGTGTCCTGCCGCGCTTGAGGCCCACCACCTGGCTGCCTTCGTGAAGCGTGGCGCCCGCCTCCTGCGCGGCCTTCGCCAGGCCCAGGGTGTAGTTGAGCGGGTGCAGGTGGCCGCCATTCGGGTCCAGGAGCCCGCACAGGTAGGCGTCGCTCCGCACGTGCTCCCTGAGCGCCGTGCGATCCAGCCATTGATACTGGTCGTAGCCGTAGGTGTCGCGCATGGTCCGTACGTGCGCCTCGAACGAGCGGACGTGTCGCGGCTTGACCGCAACGTCGATCGCGCCGCGGGCGAAGTCGCAGTCGATGGCGTGCTTCTCGATCAACTGCGTGGTCAGCCGCACCGCCTCGCGTGACATCTCCCATGCCGCCTTGGCGCCCTGCTGGCCAAGGTCCTTTGCCATGACATCGATGTCGGTCCCGAAACCGTTCAGTATCTGTCCGCCGCTGCGTCCCGATGCACCCCAGCCGATCCGTTTTGCCTCCAGCAGGGTGACCTTGTAGCCGCGTTCGGCCAGATGCAGGGCCGCCGAGCATCCGGTGATCCCGCCGCCCACGATCGCGACGTCGGCGCGCGAGGATCCGGCCAGCGGTCGCGTGTCAGCGAGCGTGATGCGCCGGGTGTCCGCGTAATAGGATTTGACGTACTCGGCCATGATTCACTGTATCGCGACGCGCCATCTTCAGCGGCACCCGCGGCTCATCCTCCCGTTTCCAGTTGTGCCGCGGCCTGGTCCAGCACGCGGCGGGCCCGCGCGATCAATTCGTCGATCTCATCGACGGCGATCACCAGCGGCGGGCTGATGATCAGGTCGTCCTTCACCGAGCGCATGATCAAGCCGTTTTCGATTGCAAGGTCGCGGCACAGCCGACCCACGGTCCCGGTCTTGTAACCCGGGCGTGCGCTGACCGCGTCCAGGTCGAGCGTCAATCCGCCGACCATGCCCACGCCACGGGCCTGGGCCACCAGCGGGTGGTCTTCCAGCGCATGCCATAGCCGCTGCAGATGCGGCGCCGCCGTTTCACGCACGTGTTCGACGATGCCATCGTCCTGCAACACGCGGATGTTGGCCGACGCGACGGCACAGGCAACGGGATGCCCCGAATACGTGAAACCGTGGTGGAATTCGCCGCCGCGGAGCACCAGTACATCGGCCACGTCATCGCGCACGATGACGCCGCCGATCGGGAGGTAACCGGAAGACAGGCCCTTGGCAATGGGCATCAAGTGGGGCTTGATGCCGAAATAATCGGAGCCGAACCAGGTACCGAGCCGGCCGAATCCGCAGATGACTTCGTCGGCAACCAGCAGGATGCCGTATTTGTCACATATCCGCTGGATTTCGGGCCAGTAACTCATGGGCGGGACAATGACGCCCCCGGCACCCTGCACCGGTTCGCCAATGAATGCCGCCACGCGGTCGGCACCCAGTTCCTCGATGCGCTGCTCGAGACGTCGCGCCATCGCCACGCCGAATGCCTCCGGATCCAGGGCGTGGTCGCTGCCGAACCAGTGCGGCTGTTCGATGTGTTCGATATTGGGAATGGGCAGGCCGCCCTGCGCATGCATGTCGGCCATGCCACCCAGGCTGGCCGCACCCATGGTGCTGCCGTGGTAGGCGTTCTTGCGCGAAATGATGATGTTTTTGTCCGGCTTGCCCAGGCAGGCCCAGTAATAGCGGACCATGCGGATTATGGTGTCGTTTGCCTCCGAGCCGGAATTGGTGAAGAACACATGGTTCATGCCGTCCGGCGCCACGTCCGCAACCAGCGTCGCCAGTTCCGTTGCCGGCGGATGCGAGCACTGGAAGAAGGTGTTGTAGTACGGCAGGGTATTCAACTGCGCGAGCGCGGCGTCTATCAGTTCCCGCCTGCCGTACCCGACATTGACGCACCACAGGCCCGCCATGCCGTCGAGCAGCTTGCGGCCATGCTCGTCCCAGACGTAGATGCCCTGCGCGCGCGTGATCATGCGCGATCCGGCCGCATTCAATGACGCGGTATCCGTGAACGGATGCAAATGGTGGTCGCGGTCCAGCCGCCGCAGGCGTTCGTTTTCGGGCGAAATCACAGCCATTGCCAATCTCCGCTCCGCGCCCTGTTGCCGTTGATATCCATCGCGATCGTTCCTCCTCAAAGTCCCAGTGTTTCGCGGGCCCGGTAATACCACGAGCCCAACATCGCCAGCGGCACGCGCAACAGCCGGCCACCCGGGAACGCATAATTGCGCAGGGCCGCAAAGGCGTTGAAGCGCTCGGGCTGGCCGGAAATGGCCTCGGCCAGCAGGCGCCCGGCCAGATGGGTGGTCGTCACACCGTGGCCGCTGTAGCCATGGGCGAAATAGACGTGCGGTCCCAGCTGTCCCAGATGCGGAATGCGGGTGAGGGTCAAGGCGAAGTTTCCGCTCCATGCATAATCGATCCGGACCTGTGCGAGTTCCGGGAACGTGCGCGCGAGATGTGGCCGCAATTTGGCGATGATGTCGTCCGGCGTGGTGCCGCCGTAGACCGTGCCACCACCAAACAGGAGGCGGTTGTCCGCGCTGATGCGGTAGTAGTCGAGCATGTAGTTGCAATCTTCCACGCAACTTCCGGACGGCATGAGGCGCGCGACGGTCGCCGCGTCCAGCGGTTCGGTCGCCATGACCTGCGTGGAAACAGGCATGATCCTGTTGCGCAACGCCGGCACGACCTTGTCGAGGTAGGCGTTTCCGCACACGACCACGCAATCGGCACGCACCTCGCCACTGGCCGTGTACGCGACCGGCTGCGCGCCCGCATCGAGGCGGACGACGGGGGAATTTTCGTGGATCGTGCCACCCAGGCTTTCCAGCGCCGCGGCTTCGCCAAGGGCCAGGTTCAACGGATGCAGGTGGCCTCCGCGCTTGTCGAGCAGGCCGCCGACATAGATGTCCGTATTGGCATGGCGGCGAATGCCCTGCCCGTCCAGCCACTCGAAGTCGGTGGACGCATGGCGCGAAAGGCGCTCGACACTCCGCGCGAGTTCGTGCATCTGGCGCTGCGTGAATGCCGCAAACACGTTGCCGCTGCGCAGGTCGCAATCGATGCCGTAGCGGGCTACCCGGTCGCGGATGATGTCGCCGCCTTCGTACGCCATGGCGCCCAATGCCGATGCGGCGGCCGCACCGTAACGCTTTTCGATGACGTCCAGGTCGCGGCTGTATCCGTTGACGATCTGGCCGCCGTTGCGTCCGCTGGCACCCCAGCCGACCAGGGCGGCCTCGAGCACGATCACCCGGTAGCCACGCTCGGCCAACTCCAGGGCCGTTGCGAGTCCGGAAAACCCGGCGCCGATCACGCACACCTGCGCCGCGGTCTTTCCCGTCAACGGTGGGCGGATCGGCGCCGCGTGGGCCGAGGCGGCGTAATAGGAATCGGCGTGCGCGATGCCCGCCGCATGGGGTGAGTCACACGTGCGCCAAGCCGGTTGCGTCTGGACGGATGTGCTCACGACGCCCCCGCTCAAACCGTCTGCAGGTAAACGGCGTATTCGCTCGCCGGCACCGCCCTGCGCAGGCGCTCACGCTCCTGCCGCTTGCAGGCGGCGAACCATGCCTGGTACTGGCTGCCAAGGCAGTCGGCGACAAACGCCGAGCGTTCGAACCGCGTGAGCGCCTCGCCCCAGGCATCAGGCAGGCGTGGCGCGTCCTGCTCGTAGGCGTTGCCGCGTGTTTGCGGGGGCGGCTCCACGGCGTTGGCAAGCCCGTATTCGATGCCTCCAAGCAACATCGCCATCACCAGATAGGGATTGGTGTCCGCGCCGGACACGCGATGTTCGATGCGCGTCGCGGCGGGTTCGGCCAGCGGCACGCGGATCGCCGTGGTGCGATTGTCGATGCCCCACGCGGCGGTCATCGGCGCGTGGCTGGCACGCTGGAAGCGTCGATAGGAATTGGCGTGCGGCGCAAACACGGCGACGCTGTCCGCCATGGTTTCCAGCAATCCGCCCACCGCGTGCAGCAAGTGCCCGGAGGGTCGGCCGGCGTGGTCGAACACGTTGTTGCCGTCTTCATCCAGCAGGCTGATGTGCACGTGCATGCCGTTGCCGGACGCATCGCCAAAGGGCTTGGCCATGAAGCTCGCCATCAGCCCGTGGCGCCGGGCGCAGGATTTCACGGTGCGCTTGAGCAGCAGCGCATGATCGGCGGCCAGCAAGGCGTCAGGGACGTGCTTCAGGTTGATTTCGTACTGGCCGTCGCTCTGCTCGGCGATCACCGTGTCCATGGGAACGCCCTGGGCGGCGCAGGCCGATTCGATGTCCGCGAACAGGGCATCGAGCCGGTCCAGTTCATCGACGCCATAAAGCTGCGAATGCCCGGGACCCGCGCACTGGCGCGGGATGCGCGGGCGGCCAAGCCCGTCGAGATCGGCGTCGAAAAGGCGAAACTCGAGTTCCGCCGCGACGACCGGCGTCAGCCCACGCGCCTTGAGGCGCCGCAATGCATTGGCCTCGATGACGCGCGGGTCGCCGAGGAAGGGCTTGCCGTCAGGGCCATGCATTTCGAGCAGGACCTGACCCGCCGGCCGCGTGCTTCCCGGCAACACGCGCAAGCTGCCGGGCACCGGATGGCATACATGGTCGGCGTCCCCCGTTTCCAGAACCATGCCGGTTGCCTCCACCTCCTTGCCGCGGATGTCCAGCAACACCGTGGACGC
>CAYOEF010000009.1:0-20856 GCA_964402805.1 uncultured Rhodanobacteraceae bacterium
CCGGCGAGCGCGAGATCCGCGAGACGCACCATTACCTGGAACACCGCCAGTATCGGCATACGGAAATCCTGCCGCTGTATGCACGCCTGTCCAATCGCGACCAGGATCGCGTGTTCCATCCCGGCGCCCAGCGTCGGATCGTGCTGGCGACCAACGTCGCGGAAACCTCGCTCACGGTGCCGCGCATCCATGCCGTCATCGACACCGGCACGGCGCGTGTGCTGCGTTACAGCCAGCGCACGCAGATCGAACGCTTGCATGTCGAAGCGATATCGCAGGCCGCTGCCGACCAGCGCAAGGGACGCTGCGGCCGACTCGGGCCCGGCGTGTGCATCCGGCTCTACGCTGAAGCCGACTACGCCGCGCGCCCGCGTTTCACCGATCCCGAGCTGCTGCGTTCGTCGCTGGCCAACGTGATCCTGCGCATGCTGGCCTTGCGTCTGGGCGATGTCGAGAGCTTTCCCTTTCTCGATCCACCCGAACCGCGCGCCATCAGTGACGGTTACCGGCGCCTCGCGGAACTGCGCGCCATCGACGACGAGCGGCGCCTGACCGCGTTGGGACGGGCGTTGGCACGCTTGCCGATCGACGTGCAACTGGCGCGCATGCTGGTCGAGGCGCGCCGCCTGGGCGTCGTGCGCGAACTGCTCGTGATCGTCGCCTTCCTGAGCGTGCGCGATCCCCGCGAACGCCCGCCCGAGGCGCGCCAGCAGGCCGATGCCGCGCACCGCCAGTTCACCGACCCACGCTCGGACTTCGTCGGCCTTCTCAAGCTCTGGGAAGCCTGGACCGAAGCCTGCCAGGAACTCACCCAATCGAAACTGCGCGACTGGTGCCGGAAGCACTACCTCGGGTTTTTGCGCATGCGGGAATGGCGGGAGGTGCATCGGCAGTTGAAGGTGATGATGGGGCCGGAACCGGGGACAGGGAACCAGGGGCCGGTAACCGCGTGGCTGTCGGCCGGCGGGAGGCAAGGGCGGGGGGAAACGTCGCCGGATGCCTCGCGCACGGAAAGGAAAATTTCCCGAAGCCATCGAGGAGCCATGGATGCATCGCCCGCCACGCATCCCCCGGTCCCCGACGATCCCGATCCCTACGCCCCCATCCACCTCAGCCTCCTCGCCGGCCTGCCCACGCTTGTCGGCCACAAGGACGAGCACGGCGTGTATCGCGGGACGCGTGGACGCAAGTTCCAGTTGTTTCCGGGGTCGGCGCTGGTCCGGAAGGCACCGGCCTGGGTGTTTTCCGGGCAGGTGCTGGACATGGGAGGCAAGGTCTGGGGCATGCAGTGTGCACAGGTGGAGCCGGAATGGATCGAGCGGCAGGCTGCGCACATGCTGCGCCACAGCTGGCACGATCCACACTGGTCGCGCGCGCGCGGGTGCGTGGTGGCGTTCGAGCAGGTCACCCTGTTCGGGCTGGCATTGGTGGAGCGCCGGCCGGTGGTCTTTCGTGACCAGGACCCGGCGCTCGCCCATGCCATTTTCGTGCGCGAGGGGTTGGTGCGCGGCGAGGTCGATGCGCGTGCGGATTTCATCGCGGCAAACCGGCGCGTCCGGTCGAAGGCCGAAGACGTGGAGGCGCGTGAACGGCGCCAGGGCATGATTCGCCCCGAAGAAGATCTGGTGGCGTTCTTCGCCGGCAAACTGCCCGAGGACATCGCAGACGCGCGCGCGCTCGACGCCTGGTATCGCAAGGCTTCCGCAGCCCAGCGGGCGGCGCTGGCCTGGACGCTCGTCGACGTCCTGCGCGATGACGAGGCGCTCGATGCGCGCGCATTCCCGTCCGAGTTGGAACTTGGCGGGCAGCGCTACCGGCTCGGGTACCGTTTCGTCCCCGGCGATGCGGCCGACGGCGTGACCGTGCACCTGCCCATCGCCTTGCTCAATGCCATCCCCGATGAACCATGCCAGTGGCTGGTCCCGGGTCTGGTGGCCGAAAAGGTGGCGACATTGATTCGTGGCCTGCCCAAATCGCTGCGGCGCAACTTCGTGCCGGCTCCGGACTTTGCCCGCGCCTTCCTGGAAACCGGGCCCTCGCGCCAGCAGCCCCTGGCGCAGGCGCTGGCGGCCTTTCTCGTACGCGCCACGGGCGTGCGTATCGAGGCGGCGGACTTCGCCGACGTGGATCTGCCGGCGCATCTGGCGATGCGTTTCGTGCTCGAGGACACCAGTGGCAAGCAGCTCGCCGCCAGTCGTGACCTCGCTGAACTGCGCAGCCAGTGGAAGGGACAGGCGCAGGCGGCCTTCTCGCGCCGGGCCGATCTCGACCTGACGCGCGAAAACCTCACGCATTGGGATTTCGACGCCATTCCCCCGCGTGTCACCGCGGCCGGCAAACCCGACGCCTACCCGGCGCTGGTCGACCTGGGCGAGAGCGTCGCCTTGCGCGTGTTCGAGCGCAATGCCGAGGCCCGGCAGGCGCATGTCCGGGGGGTACGGCGGCTGTTGCGGCTGGATCTTGCGAAGCACCTCGACCAGGCGCAACGCAAACTCCCCGTGAAACGCACGACGGCCCTTCAATACAGCCCGCTGGGATCGCTTGCGGACCTGCGCGTGGATCTGGTGGCCGGGGGTTTCGCCGAACTCCTTGCCACGTGCGACCTGGATGTCCGCGACCGCGACGCCTACGTGGCCTTGCGTGACCACATCGCGGCCGGGTGTTTTGGCGCGGCGGTCGAACGCCTGAAACTGGCCGAACCGATCATTGCCGGACAGGCCGAGGCCGCGCGCTGCCTGGAACCGGCGCGACCGGGACAATCGCCGGCAAGCCATGCGGATCTGCGCGAGCAGTTCGAGCATCTGATGGCACCCGGGTTCCTGCGCCACGTGCCGGCGGCGCAACTGGGCCACTATCCGCGCTACCTCAAGGCCATGTGCATCCGCGCCGAAAGGCTGCGCCACGATCCGGGCAAGGACCACCGCCACCTGCAACTGCTCGCGCCGTACTGGCGGGCCTACCTCGAACATGCGCGCGCCAACGAAACGTCCGAAGCGCTGCAGCGCGTGCGTTGGCTGATCGAGGAATGGCGCGTGTCGCTGTTCGCGCAGGAGCTGAAAACCGCCGAGCCCGTGTCGGCCAAACGCGTCGCGCGCGCGCTCGAGGCACTCGGGTGAATACCGGCCTGTGCGCTGCGTACCGCCCGTTCACGGTTGGTATTAGGCTTGTCCCATGGTTTCCCACGACCCGCCAGTCGAAGACGCCCTGACGGCCCTGTGCGCGCGCCGCGACGACGTGCCGCCCGCGCTGGCACAGGGGCTCGACGCGTTTGCCTCGGTTGGCAAGGCACAGGTTGCCGAATGCGGTGAAGTGCTGAACGTGCTCGGCAAGCTTGGCTGCGATGACGAAACAACGGCGGCGCTGCTGTGGTTCTACGTGGCCCTTGCCGATCCCGAAGCCTGGAAAAAGGCCGAAGGTGCGTTGCCGATCGCGCTGGCACGCCTGGTCGGGGGGCAACTGGCGGCCGAGCAGGTGTGGGAACTGCATGCGCACAGCCAACGCGGCAGTGAAGGCTTGCGCCGCCTGTTGCTGGCCATCATCCACGACCTGCGCGTGGTGTTCGCGCTGCTTGGACGCCAGGTCGTGCGCATGCGGCATGCCGGCGAGTTGCCGCCGGACGAGGCATTGGCCCTGGCCCAGTTGACGGCCGACATCCATGCTCCCCTGGCCAACCGCCTGGGGATCTGGCAGTTGAAATGGGAGCTGGAAGACCAGGCATTTCGCTGGCTGCGTCCGGACGACTACCGGCGCATCGCCCAACTGCTGCATGAACGGCGTGCCGACCGGGAGACCTTCATTGCCGATTGCATCCACGCGCTGCGCGAGGCCCTGGTCGACGCGGGCATCCACGCCGACGTCGCGGGCCGCCCCAAGCACATCTATTCCATCTGGTGCAAAATGCAGCGCAAGCACCTGGAATTCGGCGAGCTCTACGACATCCGTGCCGTGCGCGTGATGGTGGACAGCCTCGCCGAGTGCTACGCGGCGCTGGGCGTGGTCCACGCGCTGTGGCCGCACTTGCCGCATGAATTCGATGATTACATCGCCCGGCCCAAGGACAATGGCTACCGCTCTCTGCATACTGCGGTCGTCGGTCCGCGCGGGCGGACGCTGGAGGTGCAGATCCGCACCCATGAAATGCACCGGATCAACGAACTCGGCGTGGCCGCGCACTGGCGTTACAAGGAAGGCGGCCCGGGCGATGCCGCGTTCGAGAAGCGCATCGCGTGGATGCGGCGCCTGCTGGATGCGCGTGGCGACGACGACCAGCAACTCCTCAGCGACTTTCAGACCGAGCTCATCGAGGATCGCGTCTACCTTCTCACCCCGCAGGGCGACGTGGTGGACCTGCCGCGTGGGGCGACGGTCCTGGACTTCGCCTATCGCGTCCACACCGAGGTCGGGCACCGGTGTCGTGGCGCCAAGGTCAACGGGCGCATCGTCCCGTTGACCTTCCAGCCATCCAGCGGCGATCGCGTGGAAGTCATTACCGCCAAGGTGTCCGAACCCAGCCGCGACTGGCTTTCGCCGCATCGCGGCTATCTCAACACCTCGCGCGCGCAGGGCAAGGTACGCACCTGGTTCCGGCGCTGCGAGCGCGACGCCAACCTTGCCGCGGGCCGGCAGGTCCTGGATCGCGAGTTGAAGCGTCTGGCGCTGGGACGCGTCGACGTCGAGGCCTTGCCGGCACGGCTTGGCCTCAAGAACCAGGATGAACTGCTCGAGGCGCTTGCGCTCGGCGAGATCGGTTCGGGCCAACTGGCCCGGGCCGCGCAGGGTGCCGCGCCCGAACCGGCAGCAACCTTGCCGGCGGCGGCCGCGCCGGCGGCACAGGCGGAACCGCGTGGGGTCCTGAAGGTCGGCGGCATGGGCAACCTGATGACCAATCTTGCGCGTTGCTGCCAGCCCCTGCCCGGGGATGACGTGCGCGGCTTCATCACGCGTGGCCGCGGCATTTCGGTACACCGGGCCGATTGTGCGGGCCTGGCACGCCTGGCGCGGCGCGACCCCGAGCGCATCATCGAAGTGGAGTGGGGCGAGGCCAGCACCTATGCCTACCAGGTCGACATCGGCATCAGCGGGTATGACCGCAAAGACCTTTACAAAGACGTCGTCGCCTCCATTTCCAGCACCAACACGCCGATCGCCGCATCCTCGAGCCGGGTCGATCCCAACCATGCCCAGTTGCTGATGCGTTTCACGCTGCGCGTGCACGACTTTGGCCAGCTGTCCGAATTGATGGCCAGGCTGTCGGGATTGCCGGGCGTGGTGGACGTGCATCGCGTCGCCGGATGACGCGCATGCGGAGTCGTGGCGCAGGTTTGCGCGCGACCTGCTGCAACCGCCGGGGCCGGTGTTACCCTTGGCGCACCGTTGAGTGGCCCATTGTCGCCAATGCCTAGCAAAGACCACAAACCCGACCGCACCGAGCCGAAGCTGGGCGACCTGGGCGATCTGGACAAGCCTTCCTCGAGGCCTGCCGGAAATCGCCCACCGCCCGTGCGGGTGCCGCGTGGCCGTGAGCGGTTGCGTGGCGACAGCATCGTGTCGCGCGCGCCGCCGAGCCTGTCGTATCGGCGCCGGCGGCATCGCGGGCGTTGGCTGTGGCCATTGCTGCTCGTCGTGCTGGCCGCGGTAGTCGCCGGTGCATGGTTCAACCAGAACCGCCTGCGTGCCCTTTTGCCGCGCACCCACATCAACGCCATGCTGCAACAGGCCGATCAGGCCTTGGCGGCCGGCGACCTGGAAGGCAACAACGGCACCAGCGCGCATGAACTCTATGCACGCGTGCTGCAACAGGATCCGGACAACACTGACGCCATGCACGGCCTGCGCCGGGTGGGACACGCCGAACTGGCGCAGGCCACGGTGGCGATCAAGGCCCGCCAGTTCGACGCGGCCAGGCAATCACTGGCCAGCGCACGCGCCATCCTCGGTGGCGGCACGGACGTGGAGCGCGTGAGCACGGCCTTGCACAAGGCCGAATACTCGGTGCAGCAAGCCCGGTTGATCATCGCAAAGGCACGCAAGGCCCTGGATGGCGGCGACATCAGCGGCGCGGTGGGCCTGTATCGCAAGGTCCTCCATCTGGACCCCGACAACAGCGTGGCCCTGCATGGCCTCGCACAGGCCGGCGACGTGCTTGCCGCCCGCGCGCGCAAGGCGCTTGACGCGCAGGACGTGGCGACCGCCGGCAACCTGATCGATACCCTGGGGCACCTGGTGCCCCGCTACAGCGGCTTGCCGTCGTTGCGCGCGCGCCTGGCGCAAACCCGCCAGGCGATCCAGGACGCCATCACGGCCCATCTGGCGCAAGGCAATGCATACCTCGACCAGGGGCAACCGATGGGGCAGGGCACCGACAACGCGCTTGCGGAATTCCGGGCCGCGCTGCAGCTCGATCCCGGCAACGCCGACGCCAAGGCGGGCGTGGCGAAGGTCGGGCAGGCCGAGCTGGCGCTGGCATCGAAGGCGATCGGCCGCGGTGACTTCGTCGCCGCCAAGCAGTCCCTGGGCAACGCGCGCAAGGTGCTGGGCAAGGATCCCCGGGTGGCCAGGGTCGAAACGCAACTGGGCGAGGCCGAGGCCAGGGCCAGGCAGGTTGCATCGGATCTTGCCGCCGCGGGTGCTGCGTTGAAGGCCGGGCATGTCGACGGGGGCGATGGCGCGGTCGCCATGTACCACAAGGTGCTCAAGCTCGATCCCGACAACCGCGCCGCGCACGATGGCCTCGAGCAGGCGGGCGACGTGTTGGCCTCCCGCACTCGCGCCGCGCTCAACAAGAATGACGTGACGACGGCTTCCGGCCTGATCGACACCCTGGCCCGGCTGCTGCCGGATTACACGGCGTTGCCCTCGCTGAAAGCGCATCTGGCACAGACCCGCCAGACCATCAGTGACGCCATCGCCGCGCATCTCCAGGCAGCCGATGCAAACCTGCGCCAGGGGCGCTTCACGGGCCACGGTGGGGACAACGCCCTGAGTGAATTCCAGGCCGTGCTGAAACTGGATCCGGACAATACGAAGGCCCATCTTGGCCTGCAGCAGGTCGCACAGTCGTTGGTCCTGCGCGCCAATGCCGCGATGGATGGCAAGGATGCGATTCTCGCCGGGCGCCTGTTGGACCAGGCGCACAAACTTGCGCCCTCACTGCCTGACGTGGCCGTCGCACGCTCGCGGCTGCAGGCGTTGATGTCTGGTGGGGAGCCTGCTGACGGGCAGGGCAATGCGCCGTTGACCAGCGCGCAGAAGGCACGCGTCAAGGCATTGGTGCGGAATGCCGCCGCCGCCGCCAATGCAGGCAACATCATGTTGCCGCCGGGTGGCAGTGCGTATGACCTGTATCGCGCGGCACTGCGCATCGACGCCAACGACGCGGCGGCGCGCAAGGGACTGGATGGCCTGTCCGACAAGGTGGTGGCCTTGTTTGATGATGCGCTTTCCCACGGGCGCCTGGACCGCGCCTCGGGCTATCTCGTGGTCTTGCGCAGCCTCGACGGCGGCAGCCAGCAGGTCGACAGCCTGACCGGCAAGCTGGTCAACGCGTGGCTGGACCGGGCCAGCGCCAGCCTGAAACGTGGCGATCGCGCCGACGCCGCCAAGGCGGTCGCCTCGGCGCGTCAGCTCGCGCCTGATTCGGAACGCTTGAAGGCCCTTGCCAAGCGTCTGGGCAGTACCGATTCCTGATTGGGGACGAATGCGCCTGGTGGTATCTGCGTGCGTTCACACCGACAATGTGCGTCGCAACGCCGCACAGGCCGAGCGTACGGAAAAATGGCGATCCACGTTTTCGAGTCCGGCCGATGACAGGCGCATCCAGAGCGCGTCATCCTTGGACAGGCGCGCGATCGCGGCCGCGAATGACGCGGTATCCTCGCCGATCAGTACGTTCTGGCCGTCGACCAGGCCCATGCCGGCGACCGCGATGGTGGTTGCGACCACGGGCACGCCCCGGCTCATGGCCATGTTGACCCGGCCCATCATGCCGCTGCCGTAACGGATCGGCGCCACCATCAGGCGGGCTTGTGACAGCCACGTTTCCAGATCATTGTCGCGGTCGTGGATGTGGATGCCGGGAGCGGCGGCAAGCGTATCAGGCAGTCCCGCCGACACCCTGAACAGGTGCAGCTCGATGTCGGGCAGGTCCTGTCGAACGCACGGCAGGATCCCGCGCACCAGCCACTGCAGGGGGTCCACGTTCAGGGGCTGCCGGCGGCTGCCGATGAACACCATGCCGCGGCGGCCCGCCAGCTCATGGACCGGTGCGCATGGCATGTGCATGGCGGACGACACCAGTTCCACGTGCGCCGAGGCTACATGTGCGGCAATCAGGTCCCGTTCCGCCGGATCGGCGGCCAGCGTGGCATCGCTTGCTTCCACCAGGGCCAACTCGCGTTCACCGGAAAGCTGCGCCTGGCGCGCGAGGGCGGCATTGCCGGACAACTCGGCGGCGCGCAGTTCGCGCGGAAAGCGCAGGTCGACGGTATCGAACACAATGCGCGCATGGGGTGCGTGGCGGCGTGCCAACGGCAGGTAGGTCGTCGCCACATCGCAGCGGCACAGCATCACGGCGTCCAGGCTGGCGCCGTGCGCACGCAGCCACACCGACGGGTCGCGCACGAAAGGTTGCCGCCACACGGATACGCCCAGCGTGCCCAGTTGATCGACCTGGGCCTCGGCGGCCTGTCCGTCGGCGGGCAGGAAGCTCGCCTTCCAGCCAAGATGCCGCAACAACTGGAACATGATGGCGAGCCGCCGCGACGCCGTGTCGCGCGCGGGATCCGGGGTCGATGCATCGATGACGAGGATGTGCGGTTTGCGTCGCCAAAGAACCGCGTGCGCAGCAGCGCCCGGGGAAGGCTGGTGCGCCAGTTCGCCAACCCAGGCGCCGACAAAGGCTTGCCGGTCCGATTGCCCATCGGCGCGCTCAGGCTTGACGGGCGGCGCGATATCCGCGCACAGGACCACGCTGCGCGGCTCGTAAACCACACGTTGTCCGGCGGCGCGCACGCACAGGGCCAGGTCCGCATCCCGCCAGCGCGCCTGGGCGTACTCGACATTGAAACCGCCGATGCTTTCGAACAGGCGGCGCCGGATCATCAATGCCGCACCGGGCAGGTAATCGACGTCGCGGCGGCAACGGTAACGCGGATCGTCGCGGTGTTCGGCCTGGCCGGCCTCCGCGCAGGTGCCGTCGGTGTAAATGATGCCGCCGGCGCCCACGAGCCGGCCGTTTTCCCCAACCAGCCGGCTGCCCGCCATGCCGCAGTCCGTTTCGTGGTCAATGCAGTCGCACAGCGCATCCAGCCAGCCTGGCGTGGGCTGGGCGTGTTCGTCCATGAACACCAGCAATTCGCCGCGTGCGGCGCGGGCGCCGGTATTGCGGTGCTGGTACGGCGAAGCCCCTGGAACCGCATCCACGACGCGCAGCCCGCCGATGCCTTGCAGGTGTTCGCCCGCGTGGCCGGTGACGACGATCACCTCGAATGGCGTCGCGGCACCAGCCTGCGCGATGGCGCACAGGCTGGCCACGGCCCACCCGGGCTTTTCTTGCGCCGCGATGATTACCGACACGCGCGGTTGCGTCGCGACCGGCAGCGTGAAGGCCTGGAACCGGTCATCGGGAGACAGCAGGATGCCTGGTGCGTTCGCGTCGGCATCAGGCATCGTCCGGGGCGTATCGGCACGCCCTTCGCCTGCGGGACCGCTTCGCTGGTTCTCGCCCAGGCCGGTGTGGGAACGATGTGGCTGGCGGCGCGCGCGTCGACTCATATGCGGTGGATCAGGAAAGGAAGGTGCATTCGCGGCCCCGCGAGGCAAGGTGTATCTTGCAATCGGTGATTATGCCCGCTTCGCCGCCTCCCAGGCGGCGCGTGGCTGAACGCACCGTGACGCGGGCCGATGGATGCATGTGCGGTGCGCGGCCACGACGCGGCACGAGCGTGTACCCTCGCCCGCTATAGTTGCGTATTGGCGGATCGTCGGGTTCCCCTGTTGTCATCTTCATCTCATATACGGTTGCTGTTGAATCTGGCGTGGCGCGGGCTGCGCTACCCGTTCTGGGCCGGCCTCGGCTTCCTGGTCGGGTTTCTGGTGCCTTATACGCTGGTGTTGAACGCCAGCGTGCAGGACCGCTTCAACGAACTGGTGTTTTCGGTGCCGACGCGTGTCTACGCGCGTCCGGTGCCGCTCCGGGTCGGCGAGCCGATGACGCCCGCGGCCCTGAAGCTGGAACTTGGCTTCGCTGGCTACCGGCATGACAGCCAGGGCCAGGTACCCGGCACCTGGACCGGCAGTGACACCCGTTTCGTGATCTCCTCGCGTGGCTACCGTGGCCCGTACGGCGTCCAGCCGCGGCGTCGCATCCAGGTTTCCCTTGGCGGGCATGCCGTCACCGCAGTGACCGACATGCAAGGGAAGCCAGTGGCGCTGGCCCGACTCGATCCGGCGCGCATCGCGACCCTGTACGGCGCCAACCAGGTGGAACGCGAGGTCGTAACGTTGCGGGAACTGCCGACGCTTCTCGTCACGGGGCTTCAGGCCGTCGAGGACCGCAGTTTCAATTCCAACATCGGGATCGACTTCAGTGCCATTGCACGCGCCGCCTGGGCCGACCTGCGCGCCGGGCGCATCGTGCAGGGCGGGTCGACGCTGACGCAGCAGTTGGTGCGCAACCTGTACCTGGACCGCAACCAGACCTTCGTGCGCAAGTTCAACGAGGCCTTGCTGGCGATACTGATCAAGCTCAACTACAGCAAAAAGCGCATCCTCGATGCCTACGTCAACGAGGTATACCTCGGCCAACAGGGCAACCAGGCGGTGCACGGCTTTGCGGCCGCCTCCCAGTTCTACTTCGGACGCCGCGTGCAGGAGCTTTCGCCGGCCGACATCGCCCTGCTGATCGGCCTGGTACGCGGGCCCAGTTACTACAATCCACGCGCGTACCCCAAGCGGGCGCTGGCACGGCGCAACCACGTGCTGGCCGAATTCCAGCACACGGGGCTGCTGGATGCCGCTGCGACCAAAAAGGCGCAGGCCGAGCCACTGGGCGTGACCGCCCAGCCGCACCTGCCGCGTGACCGTTTCCCCGCATTCATGGACCTGGTGCGCGCGCAGGTCACGCATGATTTCAGCAAAAGCGAGTTGCGCGGCGGTGGCCTGTCGGTTTTCACCACCTTGGATCCGGCGACGCAGCTTTACACGGAGCAGGCGGTCACGAGCACCCTCCAGGGCCTGGGCAAGCGCGGCGACCCGCTGCAGGCCGCCGCGGTCGTGACCGACCCGCATACCGGCCAGGTCCTCGCCATGGTTGGCAGCCGCGATCCCTCGCATCCCGGGTACAACCGGGCCCTGGATGCGCATCGGCCGATCGGTTCGGTGATCAAGCCACTGGTTTACCTGGTGGCGCTGGCGCAGCCCTCGCGCTGGTCGCTGGCGAGCATCATCAGCGATGCGCCGGTTCACCTGCGCCAGCCCGACGGCACTGTCTGGTCGCCGCAAAACGACGACCATCAATCGCACGGCAACGTGTTCCTGATTGATGCGCTGGTCCATTCATGGAACCTGGCCACGGTGCACCTCGGGCTGGCCATCGGCATCCATCGTATCCAGTCGTTCCTGGAATCATTCGGCCTCACCAACGTCAACCCCAACCCGTCGCTGGTGCTGGGCGCCATCGACCTGTCGCCGGCGCAAGTCGCGCACCTGTACCAGTTCATCGCGTCGGGCGGACACGCCTTGCCGCTGGTGGCGGTGCGTGGCGTCACCGGCGCCGACGGCAAGGTCCTGCGGCGGTATGCCGTGCGTGTCGGCAAGAGCGAGTACGCGCTGCCGGTCAAGCTCATCACCTACGCCATGCAACAGGTCGCGATTCGCGGTACCGCACATTCCATTACCGACTCGGGCCTGGGCTGGCTGCATGCCGCCGGCAAGACCGGGACCAGTGATGACCAGCGCGACAGCTGGTTTGCCGGTTTCACGGGCAACCGCCTGGCGGTGTTCTGGATGGGGCGCGATGACAACGGCCCGACCCACCTCTGGGGTGCGTCCGGCGCCCTCGTGGCCTGGCGCTACCTTTTTTCCCACATGCCCGCGCAGCCCCTGCCATTGCCTTCGGACCTCGGGCAGGGCATTGACTACGTATGGATAGACCCGCAAAGTGGCGAGCGTACCGAGTCCGGATGTGACGGCGCACGACACATGCCGTTCATCGCCGGCTCCCAGCCCAACCAGGTCCACGGCTGCTTCTGGCAGCGGTTCAAGGGCTTGTTCGGGGTTGGCGACGCAAATCCCGCGCCGTCCGCCCAGGCGGTACCCGCGCGCGCCACGGCCAGGTAGCCATCATGGATTTAACGCATCGATGCCTGTTTGTCCTGCTCCTCGCAGCCGCCGGTGCATTGGGCGCCTGCTCGACGCTGCACGGGCAAGCGGGAGCAAGGCAGTCCAATGCCGATCTCGTCGCCGCCATCCGTGCCGCCGGACACCAGGACGATTCGGTGATCCACGTGGCTCCGCTGCGTTCACCGCAGGTGACGGCCCTGATCCAGGAGGCGCGGGCCGAGGAACGTGCCGGACAATACCAGGCGGCCGCGCATACACTGGACCATGCACTCGGCCTGGCGCCGGATGCGCCCGACCTGCTGCAGGATCGGGCCGAACTGGCGGTACGCCTGGGCAACTACCAACAGGCGGAAAAGCTGGCCCGGCGGTCGTGGACGGTGGGGCCGCGCCTGGGCAGCCTGTGCGCGCGCAACTGGCAGACGGTGCTGGAAATGCGTCGGATCGCCGATGACCCGGCGGGTGTCAAGGTTGCGCGCAAACACTTGGCTGCCTGCGAAGAAAAAGGCCCGGTGCGCCTGTGACGCCCGGGCACGCTGTGGCAAAATGGCGTCAGGGTGGATGCCGTTTCGTGGCGTGTGCCCTACGGGGGCGCTTGAACTGCCGTACGCGCTTGTGCATCAGCGCGGTTGCGGCTTATCCATTCGTACGATGCAGGGGATCTGTCCTATGAAGCGTGGCTATCTTTATCTCGTGTCGCTGGCAGCAGCCGTATTGCTGGCCGGGTGCGTGCCTCCGTCGCAGCCGCGGCCGACCACACCGCCGCCGCAGTCGACACCGACAACGACCAGCAGCGCACAGCAGGCCAAGCCTGCGCCGGCCGCGCCGCAGACGGCACAACAGCCACGTGTCGACTTCCATCTGGCGCAAGGTACGCAGGGCAAGGGCCTGAAGGAACTCAAGCTGCCCAACGGCACGATCTGGTACCTGCCCGAGCCGGTCTTGACGCGTGCCGACCTGACCAATGTGCAATCGATGCGCACCCAGAAAAGCCAAGCCTTCGTGCGTTTTGTCTTTACCAAGCAAGGCGCCAGCGAACTCTCGAGCATCACCAATCGGTACAAGGGGAAGCTGCTACTGCTGACTGTGAATGGATCGCCTAGGTACATCTACAAGATTTCGGTGCCAGTCAACAACGGCGTCCTCGACGTCGGGTATCCCTCGCAACAGCAGGCGGACACGCTCGTCAACGCCATCGCCGGCAAGTAGGGTTGCGCCAGCGCATGCCGTGACGCCGCATACCTGGCGGGCTTGCGGCGGTTCGGCATCGGTACGTTTGCGGCCGTTCGGCCCTAGGCCATGCATGGCGGTATGCTTGCCGCCATCATGACCGACCATCTCGACGAACTCCTTTACACCAACACCGCCGTGCGTGCGATGGACACGCACGCCATCCAGGTGCTGGGTATTCCGGGCGGGACATTGATGCAGCGTGCCGCGGGAGCGGCGTACAGCGTATTGCGCGACCGGTGGCCGACGGCACGCACGGTCGCCGTCGTCTGCGGTCCCGGCAACAACGGCGGCGATGGATTCCTGGTCGCCAAACGGGCGCTCGAGGCCGGCCTGGCCGTGCGCACCTTCGCGCTGACGCCGGGATCCCAAGGCGACGCCGGCCGTGCGCGACAGGCGTACATCGACCGTGGCGGCGTCGTGGCGCAGGCCATGGCGCCGGACCATCTCGACATGGCCGATGTCGTGGTGGATGCCCTGTTTGGCAGCGGCCTGTCACGCCCATTGCACGGGTCAGCCGGTGCCTGGGTCGACGCCATCAATGCCAGTGGCAAGCCGGTCCTGGCATTGGATGTACCGTCGGGACTGGACGCCGATACCGGGACGGCCACGGGCCCGGTCGTTCGCGCCCGGGCCACGGCCTGTTTCGTCGCCTGGAAGCGTGGCCTTTTCACCGGCCAGGCAGCCGGATGTTGTGGTGCGTTGAGCCTGCATCCGCTGCATCTTCCTGGCGAGGCGTGGCGCGGACAAACACCCGATGCGCGCCTCCTGGCAACCGCCTGCCTGCCACCGCGCGACCGCAACAGCCACAAGGGCCGGTTCGGGCACGTGCTGGTTGTGGGGGGCGAACACGGGATGGGTGGCGCGGTGCGGCTCGCCGGCGAGGCGGCCTTGCGCGTCGGTGCCGGACTGGTCAGCGTGGCGACGCGTGGGCGCCACGTCCTTCCCATCCTGGCCGCACGACCGGAATTGATGGTACACGCCACCGACACGGCAGCGGACCTTGCCAGCGCATTGGCGAAAGCCAGCGTGGTGGCACTCGGCCCCGGCCTCGGGCAGCAGTCCTGGGGACGGGACCTCTGGCACGCGATCGTCCCGCGAAATGCGTTGCCCTTGGTGCTGGATGCCGACGGGCTCAACCTCCTCGCCGCCTCGCCGTGTGACTTCACGGGCCGCGCGGTGGTGCTCACGCCACATCCGGGCGAAGCCGCCCGTCTTCTCGGTGTCGATACCGTGAAAATCCAGGCGGATCGCTTTGCGGCGGCCCGCGAGCTGGCGCGACGCTACCGGGCCGTGGTGGTGCTGAAGGGGGCCGGCAGTCTGATCGTTGCACCTGATGGCCGCGTCGGCGTGTGCCGCCAGGGCAATCCGGGCATGGCGAGCGGCGGCATGGGCGATGTGCTGGCCGGGGTCATCGCCGCCTTGCTGGCACAGGGCCTGCCACCCTGGGAGGCGGCGTGCATGGGGACGACGCTGCATGCCCGTGCCGGCGACATGGCGGCGCGGGCCGGGGAACGCGGCCTGGTGGCCAGTGACCTGTTTGATCCCCTGCATCACCTGGCCAACGGCCTGGAAGACTGACATGCCCGATTTCAAGCTGACGGACGAGGCGGCGACCTGGCGCCTTGCGCGCGAGGTGGCCGATGCACTCGATGGCGGCCTGGTCCTGTACCTGGAAGGCGACCTCGGTGCCGGCAAAACCACCTTCGCGCGGGCCTTGCTGCGTGCGCTGGGCGTTGATGAACGCATCAAGAGCCCCACCTACAGCCTGGTCGAATCCTATCCGTTACCGAGGGGACGGGCCTGGCACCTCGACCTGTACCGGATCGCCGGTGCCGGCGAGCTCGAGTGGCTGGGCCTGGACGCGCTCGACGAGCCCGATGCGCTGGTCCTGGTCGAATGGCCCGGGAACGGCGCCGGCGCCTTGCCCCAGCCGGACGTGGTGCTGCGTCTCGCGCATGCGGGCAGTGGCCGCGAAGCCGCCTTGGAAGCGCACAGCCGTCGCGGCGAGGGCGTCATCGCGCGCCTGGCGGCCGCCATTGCGCCGGTTGGCGACGGGGAGCAGTTGGGCTGATTGCGGCACACTCCTGATTACGCGGTGACAAAGTTCTTGCAGGTCATGGATTGAAAAGGAAATTACGCTTGCAATTGCCGAGGCTTTCGGGTATTTATTCCCTCCATGAGGGGCATGATCCGACTAGTTGCATGGGTCACGTGTGTCGTTTTCGCAACGGCGGGGGTCGTTCGCGTGGCACATGCGGCCGAGCTTCGTGACGCGCGCGTGTGGACCGACGCCACGCGCACGCGTGCCGTGCTCGACCTCTCCGGTACGGTGGCATACAAGCTGTTCCAGTTGTCCAATCCCGATCGCATCGTGGTCGACATTGACCATGGCCGCGTGGCCGACGGCTTTGCCTCACCCGGCGACAGCGGGGTGCTCAAGGACATTCGCACCGGTCGCCACGGGGACGGCGTGCGTGTCGTCATGGATCTGACCAACGCGGTGCAACCGCGCAGCTTTCTGCTCAAGCCCACGGGCGATCATGGCTACCGGCTGGTCGTGGACCTGTATCCGGCTGGCGGGTCCTCCAACAGTATGGCCGGCACGGACGGTACGGGCAGTGCCGGCCGCAAGGCGACGCTGCAGGCGGCCAAGTTGCTGGAAAGCGCGCGCAAGGTGGTCGTGGCCGTCGACCCGGGGCACGGTGGCAAGGATCCCGGCGCGACCGGCCCGGATGGCGTGCATGAAAAGAACATCACGCTCAGCATAGGGCGCCGGCTGGCCAAGCTGATCGACCAGCAGCCAGGCATGACGGCCATCATGACGCGCACCGGCGATTACTACGTCGGGCTCAAGGAACGCCGCGAGATCGCGCGCAAACACCATGCGGACGTGTTCGTGTCCATCCACGCGGACGCGTACCGTGACGCGGACGCCAGCGGTTCCTCGGTATGGGTCCTGTCGACCCATGGCAAGGTCAGCGAGGCGGCGCGCTGGCTGGCCAATACCCAGAACCACGACGGGTTGCTGGGTGGCGTGTCGCTGGACGACAAGAGCGAGGCGCTGGCGCACGTGTTGCTGGATCTGCAGCAAAGCTACGCCATCGGGGCCAGCAAACGCATCGCCAACAACGTGCTGCACTCGCTGGCCCGGCTTGGTCCAACGCACCGCGACCACATCGAACGCGCCAATTTCGTGGTCCTGCGTTCGCCCGACATACCCTCCATCCTGGTGGAAACGGCCTTCATCACCAATCCTGTCGGCGAACGCAAGCTGCAAAACGGTGCCTATCAGGAAAAAATTGCCGAAGCCATCCTGTCGGGCGTCAAGACGTACTTCACCAACACGCCCCCGCCGGGGACGTGGTTTGCATTGCAGGCCCGCAAGCGGCGCGGCGAGCTTGCCAGTGCCGGCGCGATCAGCTACAAGGTTGGTCGCGGCGACACGCTGTCCGGCATCGCGCAGCAGTACGGCGTGAGTGTGGATGCCCTGAAGGCGGCCAACCACATGGACAGCGACCTCGTACGGGTTGGTGCGGTGTTGAGCATCCCGACAAGCTGATCAGCCCCGACGCTCTTGGTATCCTGTAGCCCTGTTTTTCCGGGGTGTCCCATGGCTGCCATTCGCGCATTGCCCGCCGAGCTCGTCAACCAGATCGCTGCGGGCGAAGTCATCGATCGCCCGGCGTCCGTGGTCAAGGAACTGGTGGAAAACAGCCTCGATGCCGGGGCCACGCGCATCGAGGTGGAAATCGAAGCGGGTGGCGCGCGCCTGATCCGCGTGCGCGACAACGGTTGCGGCATTGCGGCCGACGACTTGCCGCTGACGGTGGCTGCCCATGCGACCAGCAAGATAGCCAGCCTTGACGACCTCGAGCACGTCACCACCATGGGTTTCCGCGGCGAGGCCCTGGCTTCCATGGCGTCGGTGTCGCGTTTGGCGTTGACCTCACGCCCGGCCGGAAGTGACGTCGGCATGCGCATCGAAAGCGTCGCCGGTGGCATCCACGGGCCACGTCCGGCGCAACATCCGCCCGGCACCAGCGTCGAAGTGCGCGACCTGTTCCACAACGTGCCGGCGCGGCGCAAGTTCCTGCGCACCGAACGCACCGAACTCGGGCATATCGACGACCTGGTCAAGCACCTGGCGTTGGGCCGCCGCGGAGTCGAATTCCGACTGGCGCACAATGGCAAGCCATTGCGCCTGTACAAGGCGGCCACGGATGACGCATCGGAACTGGCGCGCGTGGCCGAGGTACTGGGCCCCGAGTTTCCCGAACGCAGCCTGTGCGTCGAGCAAGCGGGCAGCGACATGCACCTGCATGGCTGGGTGGGTTTGCCCACGGCCTCGCGCGCCCAGGCCGACCAGCAGTATTTCTTCGTCAACGGACGCATGGTGCGGGACCGGATCGTGGCCCACGCCGTGCGCCAGGCCTATGCGGATGTGTTGTTTCATGGCCGGCACGCGGTGTTCGCCCTGTTCCTCGAGCTGGATCCGGACGCCGTGGACGTCAACGTGCATCCAGCCAAGCACGAGGTACGCTTCCGCAACCAGCGCCTGGTGCATGATTTCCTGTTCCACAATTTGCACGAAGCGCTCGGCGACACGCGTGCGGGCAACGTCGCGTCGGTTCCGGCGGGGCCGTTGCCGCAAGCCATGCGCACGCCGCCAGTCGAAACGTTGCCGGGGATGCCCGGGCATGGCAGCGCGCCGGTGCGGGGGAATCGTGCCGGCGTCGGCTGGCATCCGCAAAAGCCATTGGCGCTCGGCATCAAGGATGCGCCCTTGGCGGAATATGCCGCATTGGCCGGCGCCAGCGGCATCACAGCCGGCGATGGCGCGCCGCAGGCCGTCGATGGTGGTGATGCGTCGGACGTGCCGCCGTTGGGGTACGCGCTGGCCCAGCTCAAGAACATCTACATTCTTGCCGAGAACGCCCAGGGCCTGATCCTGGTCGACATGCACGCCGCGCACGAGCGGATCACCTACGAGCGTCTCAAGGCGGGCCGCGCCACCTGCAACCTGCGTTCGCAGATGTTGCTGGTCCCGTTGTCGGTGGCGGTATCCGGTCGCGAGGCGGCCGCGGCGGAGGAATTCGCCGAGCCCCTGGCGTCGTGGGGCATGGACGTTTCGCGCAGCGGCCCGTCGTCCGTCGTGGTCAGGCGCGTGCCGAGCCTGCTGGATGGCGCGGACGTTGCGGCATTGACGCGTGACGTCTTGTCCGAGTTGGCGGAGCAGGGCCGGTCACGGCGTCTGGAAGAGCTGGAAAACGAGTTGCTGTCGACCCTGGCATGCCATGGCTCGGTGCGCGCCGGGCGGCGCCTGACCGTGCCTGAAATGAATGCCTTGCTGCGTGACATGGAAGCAACCGAGCGGTCCGGCCAGTGCAACCATGGCCGGCCCACGTGGGTGGCATTGCGGCTGGACGAACTGGACCGGCTTTTTCTGCGCGGGCGCTGACCGCGATGGCAGGTGGACCCATGAACGAATCGGAACGCGAGCGTTACCAACGGGAGATCGATGCCTGGCGCCATGCACGCCGCGAGCGCCTGCTGGCCCCCGATGGCTGGTTGAGCCTGGTTGGGCTGCCGTGGCTGGAGCCGGGTGCCAACAGCATCGGCAGCGCACCGGACAACGCGGTCGTCGTCGCGACACTGCCGCCACATTTGGGCACCGTGGTCTGGCACGCCAACGGCGACGTGGAGGTGCAACTCGCGGCCGGCTCCGGCGGCCGCATCGGCGACAGCGGCCAGGACACCGCCATCCTGCTGGATGACGGCCATTCCGAGCCGACCATCGTGCATGCCGGCACGACCAGCTTTTACCTGGTGCGCCGCGGCGAACGCGTCGGCCTGCGCGTCAAGGATCCACAGGCACCCACGCGCACGCATTTCGGTGGCCTGGACTATTTCCCCACCGACCCGGCCTGGCGTATCCAGGCCGCCTGGCAACCGGCGGCGCGCGGACAGGTACTGGAAATGGGCACGGTCATCGGCACCATCGAGCGCCATCCGGTTGCGGGGACGGCGGTGTTCGCGCGCGAGGGGAAGACATTCCAGGTGCTGCCTGTCGTGGAATCGGACGCGGATGGACGCCACTTCCTGGTCTTCGCCGACCAGACCAGCGGCAAGGAAACCTATGGCGCGGCGCGCTTCCTGTATACCGAACCCCCGCACGACGGTCGCGTGGTCCTGGATTTCAACAAGGCGTACAACCCGCCGTGTGCGTTTACCGCCTTCGCCACGTGTACGATGGCACCGCCGGAGAATCGACTGGCGCTGCGCGTCACGGCAGGCGAGAAGACCTACCGCGGCAGCGCCCACGATTGACGGTGGCGACGAGGGCACGACACGCCGTGCCCCTACACGCATTGGGGATACCACGGTACCACCGCGAGATTTCGTAGGGGCACGGCGTGCCGTGCCCCCGCGAAGGGCGTCCGGACATCAACCACCCTGGAACGAGGCCTTGCGCTTTTCCAGGAACGCCGTGGTGCCCTCGCGCATGTCCTGCGTGCAGAAGGTGAGGGCGAAATTGTGTGTCTCGTACGCCAGGCCCTGTTCGATGCTGCACTCGCCGCCGTTCAGCACCGCGTCGAGGATGCCTGCCGCGGCCAGGGGTGCCGCGTCGGCCAACTGGTCCGCCAGTGCGTTCACCGTGTCGTCCAGCTCCGCGGCGTCCACCACGCGGTTGACGATGCCCAGTTCGAGTGCGCGCCGTGCGCTGACCGGCGCGCCGGTGAGCAGCATTTCGAGCGCGGCCGTGCGTCCGGTGAGGCGGATGAGGCGTTGGGTGCCGCCAAACCCCGGGATCAGCCCCAGCTTGATCTCCGGTTGTCCGAACTTTGCCGCGTCGCTGGCCACGCGCAAGTGGCACGCCATGGCGATTTCCATGCCGCCGCCCAGGGCAAAGCCCTGGATGCGTGCGATGACCGGCTTGCCCAGCCGCTCGATGGTCAGCATCAGTTTCTGGCCGGTCTCGGAGAACGCCTGCGCCTGCATTGGTGTGTAGTCGTGCATTTCGGCGATGTCGCCACCGGCCACGAAGGCCTTGGCGCCTGCGCCGGCCAGTACCACCACGCGCACCGCGTCATCCTGGGCGGCCTGGGTGAAGGCGATGATGAGTTCGTTGACCGTGGCGCGGTTGAGTGCGTTGAGCTTGTCCGGGCGGTTGATGGTGATGGTGCGTACCGCACCGCGGTTGCTGACTTCCAGATTGCGATAGGCCATGGCAGGCGCTCCTTGATCCGGCCTCGCATGGTACCAGTTGCGCGAACGCCCGGCGGCTGG